>NZ_MTBP01000003.1:0-329615 GCF_002911665.1 Actinomadura rubteroloni | reverse complement strand
GACAACGTCTGCGCCGGGGCGCTCGGCCGGCTGCCGCTGCGCCGGTCGTGGGCGCCGGCGGTCTTCCCCCGCGACCTGCGCGAGGAGGCGATGGCCTGCCTGGACCGGGTCGGCCTCGCCGACCGCGCGCACGAGCGGGCCGCCGCGCTGTCGGGCGGCCAGCGGCAGCGCGTGGCGCTGGCCCGCGCGCTGTGCCAGCGGGCGAAGGTGCTGCTGGCGGACGAGCCGGTCTCGGCGCTGGACCCGTCCGCCGCCGAGAACGTCATGGCGGTGATGGCGGGCCTCGCGCGGTCGGAGTCGCTCGCCGTCGCGGCCGTCCTGCACCAGCCCGACCTGGCCCGGCGGCACGCCGACCGGCTGGTCGGGCTGCGCGGCGGGCGGATCGCGTTCGCCGGGCGCGGCGACGCCGTCTCCGCCGAGCAGGTCGCCGCCCTCTACACCGCGAACGAGGAGGTAGCCGCATGAGCGCGCCCGAACGGCTGGCCGTGCCGCCCCGGCCGCGCAGCCCGCGCACGCTCGCCGCCGGGACGGTCGTCGCGGCCGTCGTCGTCGGACTGCACGTCGCGGCGTGGCGCGGCACCGAGATGGACCTCGGGATGCTCGCCGACGGGTGGCACGGGATGGCGCGGTTCGTGTCCGAGGCCGTCCCGCCGGACCTGACGTGGGACCCGGTCGTCCGGGACGGCCTGAAAGCCTGCCTGGTGACCCTGTGGACGGGCCTGCTCGGCACCACGCTGTCGATCCCGTTCACGGCGGTGCTGTGCGCGCTCGGATCGCGGGCCGTCAACGGCGACGCGACCGTCTACCAGGCTGCGCGGGGGATCATGTCGTTCCTGCGGGCCGTCCCGGACGTGGTGTTCGCGCTGGTCTTCGTCACCGCCGTCGGGCTCGGCCCGTTCGCCGGGGTCCTCGCGCTGGTCTGCAACAACACCGGCGTGATGGGCAAGCTGTGGTCGGAGGCGATGGAGGAGGCCGACGACGGCCCGGCGCAGGCGCTGCGCATCGCCGGGGCGGGCCGCGCCCAGCTCGTCGCGCACGCGGTGCTGCCCGCGTGCCTGCCGCAACTGGTCGGGCTCGCGCTCTACCGGCTGGACGTGAACGTGCGGGCGTCGCTCGTTCTCGGGCTCGTCGGCGCGGGCGGGATCGGGTTCCTCATCAACCAGTCGATCCAGGAGTTCCGGTTCGACCAGATGCTCACCTACATCCTCATGGTGCTCGTCCTGGTGGTGGCGGTGGACCTGCTCAGCTCGCTCGTCCGGCGGCGGCTCGCGGCGTGATCGCGCTGGTGTGGCCGGGCCCCGGCGGACGGCACCGGCCGCTCGCGGTCGCGCCCCCCGACCCCGCGCCGGGCGAGCTGCTGGTCGCGGTCGAGCTGGCGACGGTCTGCGGCTCGGACCTGCACACCGTCGCCGGACGGCGGCCGGGCCCGGCGCCGGGCGTGCTCGGTCACGAGGTGGTGGGACGGGTCGTCCGGCTCGGGCCGGACGCCGTCACCGACGTCCGGGGGCGGCGCGTCGCGGCCGGCGACCGTGTCGCGATCGGGATCTACGCGGCGTGCGGGACGTGCGCGCGGTGCCGCCGGGGCCTGCCGCACAAGTGCGCGCGGCTGTTCAAGTACGGCCACGCGGCGCTCGCGGACGCGGGGCCGCTGTCGGGCGGCTACGCGAGCCACGTGCTCGTCCGCGCCGGGACCCCGCTGGCCGTGGTGCCGCCGGACCTGCCCGCCGCCCTCGCCGCGCCGCTCGGGTGCGCGACGGCGACGGCCGTCGCGGTCGCCGGCGCCGCCGGGGACGTCGCCGGACGGGACGTCACCGTCTGCGGGGCGGGCCTGCTCGGCGTCCTCGCCACCGCGATGCTCGCCGGCCGGGGCGCGTCCGTCACCGTCCTCGACCCCGATCCGGGACGCCGCGCGACGGCCCTGCGGGCGGGCGCGCGGCACGCCGCCGGCCCGGACGAGGAGGTGCCGCCCGCCGACGCCTGCCTCGAACTGTCCGGCGCGGCCGACGCGGTCCGGCGCGCTCCGGCCCGCACCGCGACCGGCGGGACGATCGTGCTCGCCGGGACGGTCTCGCCGGGCGTCGCGCTGGACTGGTCGGCGCAGGACGTGGTGCGCGGGCTGCTGACCGTCCGGGGCGTCCACAACTACACACCCGCCGACCTGGCCGGGGCCGTGGCCTGGGCCGAGTCGGCGCGCCTGCCCGTCTCGGACGTCCTCGGGACCGTCCATCCCCTGACGGACCTGGACGCCGCCCTCGGGGAGGCTGCGGGGACGACCGCGCTCCGCGTCGGCGTCCGGCCCTTGGAAAAGTGATATCACTTTGCTAACGTGGTGATGGCACACCGAGGAGGGGTCATGGAGACGCAGGTCGAGATGCCGGAACCGAAGATCCAGGAACGCCGCGCGCGCAACGCCAACGGCTGGGCGGCGCTGTGGGCCGGGCTGGCGGCCGTCGTCGGCGGGATCGCCCTCGCGGTGGGGCTGACGGCGGCGGGCGGGGCGCTCATCGTCGTCGGGCTCGCCGCGGGAGCCGTGCTGATCGTCGCGGGGCTCGTCGCGCTGGCCGGGCTGACGCCCGTCGCGCCGGGTGAGGCGCGCGTCGTCCTGCTGCTCGGCCGCTACACCGGGACGGTCCGCGACAGCGGCCTGCGCTGGGTCAACCCGGTCGCGGCGCGGCAGCGCGTCTCCACCCGCATCCGCAACCACGAGACCGGGCTCGCCAAGGTCAACGACCTGGACGGCAACCCCATCCAGATCTCCGCCGTCGTCGTCTGGCAGGTCGAGGACACCGCCCGCGCCGTCTTCGAGGTGGACGACTTCGTGGAGTTCGTGGCGTTCCAGACCGAGGCCGCCGTCCGGCACATCGCGGGCAGCTTCCCCTACGACGCCGCCGACCGCACGTCGCTGCGCGAGAACGCCGACGAGATCACCGCGCAACTGTCGGCCGAGCTGTCGCTGCGGGTGGCGTCGGCGGGCGTCCGGATCGTGGAGTCCCGGATCACCCGGCTGGCCTACGCGCCGGAGATCGCGCAGGCGATGCTGCGCCGCCAGCAGGCGGGCGCGGTGGTCGCGGCGCGGCAGCGGATCGTGGAGGGCGCGGTCGGGATGGTGCAGCTCGCGCTGGAACGACTGGACGCCGAGCAGGTCGTGGAGCTGGACGAGGAGCGGCGCGCGGCGATGGTCAGCAACCTGCTCGTGGTGCTGTGCGCCGACCGGGACGCCCAGCCGGTCGTCAACGCCGGCTCGCTCTACCAGTGACCCGTGGCGACCGAACGCAAGAAGATCCTGCTGCGTCTCGATCCGGCGGTGCACGACGCGCTCGCGCGGTGGGCGGGCGACGAGCTGCGGAGCACCAACGCGCAGATCGAGTTCCTGCTGCGGCGCGCGCTCGCCGACGCCGGGCGGATGCCCGGGTCGGCGGGCCGGATCCGGGGCCCCGGGCGCCCGCGCAAGGATGAGACCGACGACGGGGACGACGGGGAGGAGAACTGACATGGTGGAGACGCCGGACGGCCTTCCGTCCCGCATGTACCTGCTGGCCTACGACCTGCGCAAGCAGCGGCTCGTGCACGGCGGCAGGCTCGGCTACATCCTGCGGGCCGCCGCGCTGACCGAGCTGTACCTCGACGGCCGGGTCGTGGAGGAGAAGGGCCGGCCCGTCCCGGGGACGCCGGGCGACGACCCCTACGGCCTGCTCGCGCAGCTCTCGGCGTCGCGGCCCCGGACGTGGCAGCACTGGGTGCGCAAGGACGGCCGCGCGATGATCCGGACCGTCCGGGACGAGCTGGAGCGCGGCGGCTGGATCCGGACGCGCCCGCACCGCGTGCTCGGCGTCTTCCCCGGCACGCGGGTGACCGTCCGCGACCCGCGCGTGGTGAAGACGCTGTGGGGCGGGGCGTCGGCGGCGCTGCGGGGCCGTCCGGCCGCGCACGTGAACAGCTACGACGCGGCGGCGGTGGCGCTGGCGGCGGCCGGTGAACTCGGCACCGTGCTCCCCCGGCGCGACCGGCGGCGGCACCGGCGGCGCATCGCGGAGCTGACGGCCCGGTCGGGCCCGGCGGCGTCGGCCGTCGCGAAGGTGATCGCGCAGCTCCGGGCGGCGGCCTGAGCGGGCGCAAGAGCGCGGCCCGACAAGATCTGCGGGCCGCGCCTTGTCGCGGGCTCGCCCCGCGTCCGCCGCGCCCGGCCGCCTACGCTGCGGCCATGACCGCCGAACGCGTGATCTATCCGCTGATGAAGCACGTCGTCCTCGGGCCCGCGCTGCGGGTCGCGTTCCGGCCGGACGTGCGCGGCGGCGAGCACGTGCCGCGCACCGGCCCGGTGATCCTCGCGGCGAACCACCTGGCGTTCTGCGACTCGTTCGTGCTGCCGCTCGTCGTGCGCCGCCAGGTTTTCTTCCTCGGCAAGCACGAGTACTTCACGCGTCCGGGCCCGGCGGGACGGGCGATGGCCGCGTTCTTCCGGGGCGTCGGCGCGATCGCGGTGGACCGGTCGGGCGGCGCGGCGGCGCAGGCCGCGCTGGACGCGGGCGCCGGGGTGCTGGACGCGGACGGCGTGTTCGCGCTGCACCCCGAGGGAACCCGCTCCCCCGACGGACGCCTGTACCGGGGCCACACGGGCGTGGCGCGGCTGGCGCTGCGGACGGGCGCGCCGGTCGTCCCGGTGGCGCTGGCGGGGACCGACCGGGTGCAGCCGCCGGGGCGGGCCGTCCCGCGCCCCGGCCGGGTCGGGGTCCGGATCGGGGCGCCGCTGGACTTCGCCGGACGCGCCGACGCCCGGGAGGTCACCGACGAGATCATGCGGGCGATCCGGGAGCTGTCGGGCCAGGAGTACGTGGACTCCTACGCGCCCCGGATAATCCGCTCGCGGGAGGACGGCCCGTCCCGCTAGCGTGCGCGGTCATGGACGGCGGGACGCTCAACGTGATCGACATCGAGGCCACCTGCTGGAACGGCCCGGTGCCGAAGGGCATGCACAACGAGGTCATCGAGATCGGGCTGTGCACGGTCGATCTGGACCGGCGCGAGCGGACGGGCAAGCACCGGATCCTCGTCCGTCCCGAACGGTCGCGGGTGAGCGCGTTCTGCACCGGCCTGACCGGCCTCACCGCCGAGGAGGTCGCGACCGGGCTCGCGTTCGCCGACGCGTGCGCGCTGCTGGAGCGCGAGCACGCCGCCGGGACGCGGGTGTGGGCGAGCTGGGGCGACTACGACCGCAAGCAGTTCGAGCGGCAGTGCGCCGAGACGGGCGTCCGGTACCCGTTCGGGTCGCGGCACGTGAACGCCAAGGCCGTCCACGCCGCGAGCCACGGCCTGTCCCGCCGGATGGGGATGGCGGCGGCGCTGGAGCACGGCGGCCTCCCGCTGGAGGGACGCCACCACAGCGGCGTGGACGACGCCTGGAACATCGCGGCGCTGGTCCTGGAGCTGGTGGACCGGGGCGACTGGCCCGCCTGACTGCGCTAGCGGCGGCCGATCGTCACCGCCGCCGCCACGAGCGCCGCGACCTCGAACGCCGCCGCGAGCGCGAAGACTCCGCCGGTGCCGCCGCCCCCGGACTGCACGGTCACCATGACCGCCGCGCCGACCGCCCCGCCCGACCACATCATGGCCTGCGCGATGCCGGACGCGGCGCCCGCCTCCTCCTGCGCGACGGTCCCGAGGACGGTCGCGTTCAGCGGCAGCGTCGCGATCCCGACGCCGAGGCCCATGAGCAGGAAGGGGCCGAGCATCCAGGCCGCGTACCCGCCGTCGCCGGGCAGCGCGGTCAGCCACAGGAACGCGATGGCGAGCAGGGACGCGCCGGCGGCGATGAGCGTCCGGGCGCCGAGGCGCGGCAGCACGCGCGGCACCGTCCGGACGGCGGCGAACTGAACCCCGACGATCGGCAGGAACGCCGCGCCGGTGCGCAGCGGCCCGTAGCCGAGGCCGTCCTGGAGGAACCCGGTCAGGTAGAAGTAGCCGCCGAACATTCCGCCGACCAGCAGGAACATCGTCAGGTAGGCGCCCGTCCGGACGCGGTGGGCGAACATCCGCAGCGGGACGATCGGCTGGGCCGCGCGCCGCTCGCACAGCACGAACGCGCCGAGCGCGGCGACCGCGACGAGGGCGGCGGCGAGGACGCGGCCGTCCCCCCACCCGTCGGTGCCCGCCCGGATGAACACGTAGACGAGCGCGGCCATGCCGACGGTCGAGGTGAGCGCGCCGGGCAGGTCGAAGCGGCCGGGACGGCGCGGCGTCTCGGCCAGCACGCGCGGGGCGAGCAGGACGAGCGCCACGCCGACCGGCACGTTGACGAAGAACACCCAGCGCCACGACGCGGCCTCGGTGAGCACGCCGCCGAGGATCATGCCGAGCGCCGCTCCCCCGCCGCTGACGGCCGAGAAGATGCTGAGCGCCCGCACCCGCGCGGGCCCGGTGAACAGCGCGGCGATGAGCGCCATCGCGCTCGGCGCGCCGAACGCGGCGGCGAGGCCCTGGAGGGCGCGGGCGGCGATGAGCAGCGGTCCGTTCGGCGCGAACCCGCCGAGCAGGGACGCGACGGTGAACAGGGCGACGCCGCCGACGAAGACGCGGCGGCGGCCGAAGATGTCGCCCGCGCGCCCGCCGAGCAGCAGCAGGCCGCCGAAGGCGATCATGTAGGCGTTGAACACCCAGGCGAGGCCGCCGGTGGACAGGCCGACGGCGGACCCGATGTCGGGGAGCGCGATGGTGACGATCGAGGTGTCGATGCCGATCATGAGCTGGCAGCCGACGATCGCGGCGAGCGCGAGTCCGGGATGATGGAGGGGTGCGGGAGCGGCGGACGGGGGCGCGGCGGGAGCCCGCCCGGTAGGAACAGTCGACAACGGTCCTCCATGCGGGAACGAATTAAGGAACGGATGCGTTCACTATGAGGGCAACGTACCACCGGCGGCGACAAAAGGGAACGCAGGCGTTCACTATCGAGGAGGCCCGGCGATGACCGGCGCGACCCGGCGGCGCGGCGCCGACCTGGAGGCCGCCATCTTCGCCGCCGCACTCGACCAGCTCGGCGCGGCGGGCTACCGGCGGCTGACGATGGAGGGCGTCGCGACCGCCGCGCGCACCGGCAAGGCCGCCCTCTACCGGCGCTGGAACTCCAAGGACGAGCTGCTGCGCGACGCCCTGCTCCGCGAACTGCCGCCGCCCGTCGAACCGCCCGCGACCGGGACCGTCCGCGGCGACGTCCGGGCGCTGCTCGTCGCCTTCCGGGACACGATCGCGAGCTGCCACGGCGCGCCCTGGCAGGCCCTCAAGGAGGAGGACGCGGGCGCGGTGCTCATCCGCGAACTCGTCAAGGAGCGGCTCGTCGAGCCGATCCGGCGCTACCTCGGCGAGGCGCTGCGGGCGGGCGTGGAGCGCGGCGAGGTGCGTCCGCGCGCCGCGACCCGGGAGCTGGCCGAACTCGGCCCCGCGATGATCACCTACCGGTACATGACGCGCCGCGAGGTCACGCCGGACGAGACGATCGACTACATCGTGGACGAGATCGTCCTGCGGGCCGTCAGCCCGCCACCGTGACCGCGTCGCCGCTCGCGTCCAGGCGCAGCACCGGGTACGGCGTGCCGATCCCCTCGTCGCGGAACCGGCGGTGCAGCCGCTTGACGAACTCGTGCTTCACGCGGAACTGGTCGCCGAACTCGTCGGTGCGCAGGATGACCGTGAACTTGATGCTGGAGTCGCCGAAGGTGTGGAAGCGGACGAGCACCTCCGCGTCCTTCACACCGCCCTCGACCTCGGCCATCACCGCCGTGCCGACCTCGGTGACGATCTCCTCGACGCGCTCCAGGTCGCTGTCGTAGGGCACCTGGGCCTGCAGCAACAGCGCCATGTCCTGCGCGGGACGGTGGAAGTTGGTGAGGATCGTGTCGGAGAACCGCTGGTTCGGGATCACCTCGACGTTGTCGCTGAGCGTCCGGATCGTCGTGTTGCGCCAGTTGATGTCCACGACGTAGCCCTCCTGGCCGGTGGCCAGGCGGATGTAGTCGCCGGGCTCGATCGTCTTGGACGCGAGCACGTGGACGCCGGCGAAGAGGTTGGCGAGCGTGTCCTGGAGGGCGAGCGCGACGGCCAGGCCGCCGACGCCGAGGGCGCCGAGCAGCGGCGTGATCGACACGCCGAGGCTCTGGAGCATGATCAGGATGCCGATGCCGGTGACCAGCACCCGCGTGATGTTGGCGAAGATCGTCACGTTCGCGGCCGGGCCCTGCCGGGCGTGCGCGACGGACGCGAACGTCCCCGCGATCAGCCGCGCCAGCGCCAGCGACACGACCAGCACGGTCGCCGCAGTGAGGATCTTGTTGGTGAGGCCGAGCGCCCGCGCGGACGGTTCGACGATCTCCGCCGCGATCCGCACTCCGCCGAGCACGGCCAGCGGCAGCGCGAGGTCGCGCAGGAGGCGGGCCAGCAGGTCGTCCCAGGCCCACCGCGTGTCGCCCGCGCGGCGGGTGAGGCGCCCGGCCAGCACGCGCAGCAGGACCGCGAGGGGCAGGGCCGCCAGCACGACCGCCGCCGCGACGATCACTCGGCTCCAGTCCACGGGCATGGGGAGAACACCGTCCTAGCGCGCCGATTTCGTCCGTCTTGGTCTTGATCGTAGTGAAGCCGGGCGGTACCGGGACCGCCATCGTCGCCTGACCGCGGGGCGACGGCTCCCCCGCCGGGCGCCGCGATTACGATCGATGGAATGGCAGGGGTGGGAGTGATGCGCCGGTTGGGGGTCACGGCGCTCGGACTGCGCAACGGCCCCCATCGCGTGGCGGTGAACCGCGATCTGCGCGTGCCGTCCCATGACGGGGTCGTGCTGCTCGCCGACCACTACGCGCCGGTGGACGTGGAGCGTCCGCCGACCGTCCTCGTGCGCTCGCCGTACGGGCGGCGCGGGCCGTTCGGGCTGATGTGCGGGCAGACGTTCGCGTCGCACGGGTTCCAGGCGGTCGTGCAGAGCGTGCGCGGCGGGTTCGGCTCCGGCGGCGAGTTCGAGGCGCTGGACGAGCGCGAGGACGGCCTCGCCACGATCGCGTGGCTGAAGCGGCAGCCGTGGTTCGGCGGGACGTTCGCGATGCACGGCCCGAGCTATCTCGGCTACGTCCAGTGGGCGGTCGCGGCCGACGCCGGACCGGAGCTCCAGGCGCTGTCGATGCAGGTCACCGCGTCGCAGTTCCGCGAGGCGATCAACGTCGGCGGGACGTTCGCGCTGGAGTCCACGCTGATCTGGGTGGACCTGACGGCCCGGATGCGGACGCCGCTGTCCGGCCTGACGACCGGGTTCTTCTCGCCGCGCCGGGCGCGGAAGGCGGCGCTGTCGGGCCGTCCGATCGGCGAGCTGGACGCGCTGACGACCGGCACGTCCCAGAAATTCTTCCAGGACTTGCTCAGCAACGGCCCCGACACCCCGTTCTGGGACAAGCGCGACTTCTCGCCGACCGTGGCGGAGGTCACGGCCCCGGTGAACATGACCGGCGGCTGGTACGACATCTTCCTGCCCTGGCAGCTCAAGGACTACGCGGCGCTGCGCGCGGCGGGCCGCGACCCGTACCTGACGATCGGGCCGTGGTTCCACGCCGACCAGCGGATGATGCGGGCGTCGATCGACGAGGCGCTGACCTGGTTCCGCGCGCATCTGCTGGACGACCCGTCCGGGCTGCGCGACGACCCCGTCCGGCTCTTCGTGACGGGCGTCGACGAATGGCGCGGCTACCCGTCCTGGCCCGTCCCGGGGATGCGCGAGGAGACCTGGTACCTCCAGGCCGACGGCGGCCTCGGCACCGACGCGCCGCCGCCGTCCGAGCCGGACCGGTACCGCTACGACCCGGCGCACCCGACGCCGTTCCTCGGCGGCCCGACGCTGCTCGGCGACAGCCGTCCGGTCACCGACCAGCGCAAGCTGGAGAGCCGCCGGGACGTCCTGACCTTCACCTCCGCAGAGCTGGACGAGGACGCCGAGTTCGTCGGGCCCGTCCTCGCCGACCTGTTCCTGCGGTCCAGCCTGGAGCACACCGACCTCGTCGCGCGCCTGTGCGACGTCGCGCCGGACGGCACGTCGCTCAACCTGTGCGAGGGGATGCGGCGGCTGCTGCCCGGCACGCCCGAGCCGGACGGCGACGGCGTGCGGCGCGTCCGGGTGGAGCTGTGGCCGGTCGGGCACCGGTTCCGGGCGGGGCACCGGATCCGGCTCCAGGTGTGCAGCGGCGCGTACCCGCGCGTCGCGCGCAATCCGGGCACGGGCGAGCCGGTCGGCACGGCGGACCGGTGGCTGACCGCCGACCAGGAGGTCTTCCACGACCCGTGCCGCGCGTCGGCGGTGCTGCTGCCGCGCGTGCGTCCCGCGTCGTAGCGGTCAGGCCAGGGCGCGCAGCGCGGCGAGCGCGCGGTCGGCGTGGACGTTCATCCGGATCTCGCTCTTGACGATCTCCACGACGCGCCGGTCGGTGTCGAGGACGAACGTCTGCCGCTTGGTCGGGGCGAGCGCGAGGCCGCGCTTGACGCCGAACCGGGCGCGGACCTCGCCGGACGGGTCCGACAGCAGCGGATAGCCGAGCCGGTGCTTGTCGTCGAACTCCTTCTGCCGGTTCACCTCGTCGGCGCTGATCCCGACCGGGTGCGCACCGAGTTCGGCCAGCTCGGCGACCAGGTCGCGGAACCGGCAGGCCTCGGCGGTGCAGCCGGGCGTCATCGCGGCCGGGTAGAAGAACAGCACCACCGGCCCGTCTTCGAGCAGGCCGGACAGGGTCCGGGGCGTGCCGTCCTGGTCGGGGAGCGCGAAGTCCTCGACGATGTCGCCGATCTTCATGGTGCCGACGGTACCCCATCCTCGTCCGTCGGCACCGGGACGCTCAGCAGCGCCGCGACGTCGCGGGCCGTCCACGTCCCGGCGGCGCCCGGACGGGTCGCGAGGTAGGCGCCCGCGCGGGCGGCGTCCCAGGCGTGCGCCTCGCGCAGGCCGTGGCCGAGCATCGCCAGGTAGGCGCCGGTGGGCGTCCTGACCTCTGCGCCGTCCAGCGGGTGCGGGGCGGTGAACGTCAGCACCGGGTCGCCCTCGTGCTCGCCGACGAGCAGGACCGTCTCGTAGTGGCCGGGCCCGAGCGTCTGGCGGCCGGTGGCGAGCACCTCGGTGAGGTCCAGGTCGGCGCCCGCCGGACGGTGCATCTCCTGCGCGACGACGTCGCTGAACTGCCCGGGAGTGAGCAGGTAGGCGCGGGCGGCGGCGCGTCCGGGCAGTTCGGGGTCGTAGAACGCGATCCCGCCGCCCCAGGTCGGCGAGGTGTGCGCGAAGTAGATCCCGCCGGGCAGCGTGAGGGCGCGGTCGGCGGCGGCCGGGCGCGGGTCGCGGCACCCGGAGTAGGTGACCGCGCCGCCGGGCGGGCGGCCCCCGGCGATGTAGCAGCCGAAGCGGCGGCGGTAGAGGTTGCTTCCGTAGGCGGCGTACCAGATCTTCATGAGCGTGAAGGGTCGGCGACGCGGGCGAGGAACAGCGGCTCGCCCGTCGCCTGGTCGCGGACGAGCAGGACGTAGGGCCGGTCGAAGGTTACCCGGAGCGCAGGGACGGGCGCGGCGGCGGTGGCCCCGATCCCCGCGCCGGTCGCGGCGGCGGCCTCGGTGCCCTTCTCGTCCACCCGCATCGTCGCGGCGTGCCGGACGAAGGTGATGCCCTCCGCTCGGGGCGACAAACCGGTGAAGTCGGCGCGCGGCCCGAACGCCTCGCCCATCCCGGCGGCGCGCAGCAGCGGGACGGCGTCGATGCGGTCCTTCAGGTCGGTCTTCGGGAGGCCGAGGTCGACGCGGCGCGGGGCGAGCGCGGCGGTGATCCGGTCGAGGCGGGCGGCGTCCAGGCCGGGGCAGCCGCCGGAGCGGCCGTCGGGCAGCAGGGCGGTCATGCTGAGGCGTCCGCCCCGGTAGGGCAGGTCGACGGCCGTCCAGCCGCCCGTCCGGGCGGTGGCGATCTCGCGGTGCGCGCTCATCATCCGGACCTGCGCGGTGCCGCCGGCGGCGGTGGTGAACGGTTCCCCGCTCGTCTCTGCCGCCGTGAACCGATCGGCCCAGTCCGCTTTCAGGTAGACGGCGTCGGTGAGGACCCAGCCGGTGTCGCGGGTGACCGTCCCGGGGCCGAGCAGACCGGTGATGCGGCCCGAGGTGGCCTTGGCCACGGCGTCGTTGATCGCGGCGCGGGCGCCGTCGGGGTCGCCGTGGACGTCGAGGGTCTTCAGCGCGGCGTCGTAGGCGGTCGCGACCCGGTCCAGGTAGCCCGGCGACGGCGGGAGCCGCCGGTCGGCCCAGACCTGGTCGGTGACGCGGAGCGCGACGCCGCTGCGGTTCAGGCCGCGCAGGGCGCGGGTGCGGGCGGCCAGGCCCGGCACGGGGTCGCCGGGCGGAAGGCGCAGCGCCCTCGCCATCGCCGGCGCGGTCGTGCCGCGCGCCCCGAGCGCCGCCATGCCGAGGCCCGCCGCGAGGCTGCTCGGCGACAGGACGAGGTTCGCGTGCGGGTCCTCGCGGCACCAGGCCGTCAGCAGGCCGAGGCCGAACGCCGCGTCCGCCCGCGCGTACGGCTTCGGGTCGACGGCGGGGACGGCCTGGACCCGCCCCTTCCGGACGCGTGGTTCCTGCCCCTGCGCGACGCCGCACGCGGCGAGCGGGAGCAGCGCCGCGCAGGCGGCGGCCAGGGTCGTGCGCGCTCTTCCCATGCGCGTCCGACGGCCCGCGCCGCGTCCCGGTTCCGGAATTTCCTCGCCCCGGATGTTTCAAGGGCGGCCCGCGCGGTTAAAACGGTGGTCGAGCAGGTGTCTAAGACGCAGATACCTCCAGGTTCCGCCCTGTGCTGAATTCCCGGAGGTCTTCATGCGTCGTCACACCGTTGCGCTCGTCACCCTCGCCGACCTCGCCGGCGTCACCACGCCCGCCGTCCGCGTCCGGGAACTGGCCCGTTCTCTCGCCCGCCCCGCCGCCGAGGGCGGCCCCGGCCACCGCGTGACCGTCTACACCCGCCGCCAGGACCCCGCGGCCCGCTCCCGCTCCCGGCTGACGTCCGGCGCCGCGCTGCGGCTGCTGGACGCGGGCCCCGCCGCGCCGCTGGAGGAGAACGCCGAGCTGGACCACGTCGGCGACCTCGCCGACGCCCTGCGCCGCGCCTGGACCGGCGCCGCGCGGCCCGACGTCGTCCACGCCCACGGCTGGATCGCGGGCATGGCCGCCTGCGCCGTCGCCCGCGAGCTGGAGATCCCGTTCGTCCTCAGCTACCACGGGCTGGCCGCCGGGGAGCGCCGCGCCGGACGTCCGGTGCACCCGGCGCGGATGCGGATGGAGGCCACGCTCGGCAAGAGCGCCGCGCTCGTGCTCGCCGCGCACGCCGCCGAGGCCGAGGCGCTGGCGCGGATGGGCGTCCCCCGGACCGCGCTGCGCGTCCTGCCGCTCGGCGTGGACGACGAGCGCTTCACCCCCGAGGGCCCCGCCGCCCCCCGCCGCGGCCGGCCGCGCCTGCTCGTCCTGCCCCGCCGCCTGGACGACGGCGGCGCCGAGGACGCGATCCGCGCGCTCGTCCACCTCCCGGACGCCGAACTGGTCATCGCGGGCGGGCCGGAGGCCGAGGAACTGGGCACCGACCCGGCCGTCCACCACCTGACCCTGCTGGCCAAGGAGCTGCACGTCGCGGACCGCGTCGAGTTCGCCGGCGCGGTCGCGCCCCGCGCGCTGCCCAAGCTGCTGCGCTCGGCGCGGCTGCTGCTCAACCTCTCCCCGACGCTGCCCGTCCCGGAGACGGCGGTCGCGGCGATGGCGTGCGGCGTGCCGGTCGTGACGACGCCCGCGGGTGCGAACGCCGACAGCGTCCTGTCCGGGATCACCGGGCTGCACGTCCCGGCGAGCCGCCCGGCGGCGGTCGGCCGGACGCTGCGGCGGCTGCTGGCCGACGAGACGACCCTGCACGGCTGGTCGATCGCCGCCGTGGACCGGGCGCGCTCGCGCTACGGCTGGGGCCGGATCGCCGCCGAGACCGCCCGCGCCTACGACCGCGTCCTGCCCGAGCCGGAGCCCGAGCCCGAGGCCGAGCCGGAGCTGGTCGAGGCGCTCGCGAGCTGATCTTCCCGCGCCGTGGGGGCGGGGTCGCGCGGAAGCGTGACCTCGCCCCTTTGCGTTGATACTGGTGGTATGACGCTCATCGGGAGGGCCGCGGAGTTCGGCGTGCTGACGTCCGCGCTGGACCGGGCCGCCGACGGCTCGGCCGGGATCGCCCTGGTCGGCGGCGACGCCGGGATCGGCAAGTCCCATCTCGTCGGGGCGCTGGCCCGGCGGGCGCGCGAGCGCGGCGCGACCGTGCTGGTCGGGCAGTGCGCCGAGCTGGGCGAGTCCATGCCGTACCTGCCGCTGGCGGACGCGCTGTGGACGGCCGCCCGCGCCGATCCCCAGGTGCGCGCGGCGGTGGACGACCGTCCGGTCCTGCGCGGCCTGCTGCCCGACGGGGCGGGCGCGCCGGACGCCGCCCGCGACCTCGGCCGCCAGCAGCTCCTCGGCGCCGCGCTCGGCCTGCTCGGCGAGCTGGGCGACGAGCGCGGCCCGGTGCTGCTCGTGCTGGAGGACCTGCACTGGGCGGACCGTTCCACCCGCTACCTGCTGACGTTCCTCAGCCGCGTCCTGGACCGCGAGCGCGTGTGCCTGGTCGGCACCTACCGCACCGACGACCTGCACCGGCGGCACCCGCTGCGCCCGGTCGTCGCCGAGCTGCTGCGGCTGCCGAACGTCACGTCGGTCGAGCTGCGGCCGTTCGGCCCGGACGAGACCGCCGCGTTCCTCGGCTCGCTCGGCGGGGCCGACCCCGAGGCCTCCCGCCGCATCCACGAGCGCTCGGAGGGCAACGCCTTCTACGCGGCCGAGCTGCACGCGGCGGCCCGCGACGGCGACACGCTGCCCGCCGCGCTCGCCGACCTGCTGCTGGCCCGGGTGGAGCGGCTGTCGGACGAGGCGCAGCGCGTCCTGCGCGTCGCGGCCGTGGTCGAGCGGCGGGTGAACGACGAGCTGCTGCGCCGGGTGTCGGGGCTGGACGAGCCGTCGGTCGGCGCGGCGCTGCGCGAGATCGTGTCGCACCACCTGCTCGTCCCCGACGGCGACGGCTACCGGTTCCGGCACGCGCTGCTGCGCGAGGCCGTCGCCGCCGACCTGCTGCCCGGCGAGGCCGCCCGGCTGCACGCGGCGTTCGCGGCGCTGCTGGCGGGTGAGGACCGGCCGCGCGCGAAGGCCGAGCTGGCGCATCACAGCCTCGCGTCCCACGACCTGCCGACGGCGTTCGCGGCGTCGGTCGCGGCGGGCCGGGAGGCGGAGCGGATGGGGGCGCCGGACGAGGCCCACGACCACTACGACCGGGCTCTGTCGCTGTGGGACGCGGTGCCCGACCCGGTCCCGGCGGCGGGGATGGAGCGACCGGAACTGGAGCTGGCGGCCGTCCGGGCGTCGGCGCGGGCGGGCGACGTCCGCCGGTCGGTGACACGGCTGCGGCGGCTGCTGGCGCGGCTGGACCCGGCCGACCGGCGGCTCGTCGCGGTCGTCCGGACGCGGCTGGCCTACCATCTCGACGACCTGGACCAGCATGAGGAGTCGCTGCGCGAGGTGCGCGCCGCGCTGGACCTGCTGCCGCCGGACCCGCCGACGTCCGAGCGCGCCAAGGCCCTCACCACCTACCTGCGGACCCTGCTCGGGGACGACGACCAGGAGGACCTCACCGCGCTGGCGGAGGAGACGATCGCGGCGGCGCGGGCGACCGGGACGGCCGACGCCGAGGCGGGCGCGCTCGTCTCGCTCGCCCTGTACCGCGAGCCGCGCGACCCCGGCGCCGACGTCGAGCCGCTGTTCCACCGCGCCCGCGACCTCGCCGTCGGGGCGGACGACTTCCAGGTGGCGCTGCGGGCCGCGTTCCACCGGGCGCGGGCGCGGTTCGACCGGGGCGACCTGGCGGGCGCCGCCGCGTCCGCCGACGAGGACCTGCGGTTCGCCGGGGAGCACGGCCTGGACTGGAGCATTTACGGGGTCACGCTGCGGTGCCTGCGGTTCCTCGTCCACTACACCTCGGGCGACTGGACGTCGGCCGCCCGGACGGCGGACGGGTTCGGCATCCGGTTCACGCGGCCGTTCGAGGCGCAGGTGTCGGCGTACGCGCTGTTCCTGGACGTCGCGCGGGGCACGCCCGCCGTCGCCGAGCGGCTGGCCCGGCTGGAGCCGATCTGGGAGCACGACTGGCTCATCGCCTACATCTCGCGCGGGCTGGCCGCCGAGCACGCCCTGTGGAACGGCGATCCGGAGGGCGCGCTCGCGCACGTCCGCGTCCTGCTGGACGGCGGCCACCCGCGCGACCCGGCGATGATCCGGATCGCGGCGACGGGCCTGTGGGCGCAGGCGGAGCTGGCGTCGGCGGCGCGGGCGTCCGGCGACACGGCCGCCGCCGCTGCGGCGGTCGAGGCGGCGGACGCGCTGCTCGCCCGCGCCCGGACGGCCGCGACGACCACGCTCGACGGGTCCGCGCGGGCCTGGCTGGGCGTGGAGGGCGACGCGTTCCTCGCCCGCGCGGAGGCCGAGCACGCCCGCGCCGCCGGGAACGACGACCCGGACCTGTGGCGGGCGTCGGCGGAGGCCTTCGGCTACGGGCCGGACGGGTTCGTCTACGAGGTGGCGCGGTCGCGGTGGCGGCTGGCGGGCGCGCTCGCGGCGCGCGGGGAGCGGGACGCGGCGGGCGTCGCCCGGACGGACGCGCTCGCGCTCGCCGAACGCCTCGGCGCGGCCCCGCTCGTCGCCGCGCTGCACGACCTCGGGACGCGGGCCCGGCTCGCCGCGCCCGCCGACGAGCCCGACGGGCTGGGCGGGCTGACGGCGCGGGAGCGCGAGGTGCTGAAGCTCGTCGCGGACGGCCTCGGGAACCGGGAGATCGCGGCGGCGCTGTTCATCTCGCCGAAGACCGCGAGCGTCCACGTGTCCAACATCCTGGCGAAACTCGGGGCGTCGAGCCGGACGCAGGCCGCCGCGCTGGCGCACCGGGCGGGGCTGTGACGGTCCTTACACCGGGT
The DNA here is from genome assembly GCF_002911665.1 of Actinomadura rubteroloni. Classification (NCBI taxonomy): domain Bacteria; kingdom Bacillati; phylum Actinomycetota; class Actinomycetes; order Streptosporangiales; family Thermomonosporaceae; genus Actinomadura; species Actinomadura rubteroloni. The sequence continues at coordinate 312,558 of NZ_MTBP01000003.1, read as the reverse complement.
CCTGCGGAACATTCCGGGCATTGACGGCATTAGACCTGTCTGTCTATATTCGCCGGACCGCCTATAGACAGACAGGTCTACTCACTCGCTCCCGAGCAGAGGATCGTCCGTGGAAACAACCGTCCAGTCCCCCGCCGCCCCGGCACGGCACACGCGTTCGCGGCCCGGGCTCGCCCTCGCGCTCCTCGCGTCGATCATCGTGTCGCTGCTGGCGTCCTCCAGCGCGCCGACGCCGCTCTACGCCACCTACCAGGCCCGCTGGGGCTTCTCCCCCATCACGACCACCGTCGTGTTCGGCGCCTACGCGGTCGCCGTGCTGGTCGCGCTGCTGATCTTCGGACGCGTCTCCGACCACGTCGGGCGGCGGCCGGTGCTGTTCGCGGCCCTCGCCGTCCAGGCCGTGACCATGGTCGTCTTCGCCTACGCGGGGGACGTCGGCGTGCTGATCGGCGCCCGGATCGTCCAGGGCCTCGCCACCGGCGCCGCCGTCGGCGCGATCGGGGCCGCGATGCTGGACGTCGACCGGACGCGCGGCACCGTCGTCAACTCGGTCGCGCCCGGGTTCGGGACGGCCGCCGGGGCGCTGGCGTCCGCGCTCGTCGTGCGGTTCCTGCCCGCGCCGACCCACCTGATCTACCTCATGCTGATGGCGGTGTTCCTGCTCCAGATCGCCGGCGTGGCGGCGCTGCGCGAGACCGTCACGGCCAAGCCCGGCGCGTTCGCCGCGATGGTGCCCGAGGTCCGGATCCCGCGCCGGGTGCGGCGGCCGATGGCGATCGCGGCGCCGGTCATGTTCGCGGTGTGGGCGCTCGCCGGGTTCTACGGGTCGCTCAGCCCCGCGCTGACGGCGGGGCTCGTCCACTCGCGGTCGGCGCTGTACGGCGGGCTCGGGCTGTTCACGCTCGCCGGGGTCGCGGCGGTGTCGGTCCTGCTCATGCGGGACCTGCGCGTGCGCCCCGTCATGTACATCGGGACCGGCGCGCTCATCGCCGGGGTCATCGGCACGCTCCTCGCCGTCGACGCCGGGTCGACGGCCGGGTTCTTCGCCGGCACGGCCGTCGCCGGGCTCGGCTTCGGGTCCGGCTTCCAGGGCGGCATCCGGATGGTCGCGCCGCTCGCCGAGCCGCACGAGCGCGCGGGGGTGCTGTCGGCGGCGTACGTCGTCTGCTACCTGGGGATGGGCGTCCCGGCCGTGATCGCGGGAGTGCTCGTCGTGCACGGCGGCGGGCTGCTCGTGACGGCGCGCGAGTACGGGGCCGCCGTGGTCCTGCTCGCGGCGGTCGCGCTCGTGGGCCTGCTGCTGGACCGTCCGAAGGCCCAGGCTCCCGCATAATGGTGCGACCCGCCGGAGAAGGGATGAGGGAGATGACGCGCACGTCCGCTCCCCGGAGGTCCGCGCGCGAGCGCCTGCTGACCGCCGCGAACGAGCTGTTCTACCGCGAGGGCGTCCACACGGTCGGCATCGACCGGATCATCGAGCACGCCGGGGTCGCGAAGGCGTCGCTCTACAACACCTTCGGCAGCAAGGACGAGCTGGTCCGCGCGTACCTGGAGTTCCGGCACGACCGCGTCCGGCGGCGCGTCGAGCGGCACCTCGCCGGCAGCGCGACGCCGCGCGACCGCCTGCTCGCCGTCTTCGACGCGCAGGCCGAGGGGTTCGCCCATCCGGACTACAACGGCTGCCCGTTCATCAGCGCGTGCGCCGAGTCCCCGGAGGGCAGCTCCGCCGAGCGCGCCGCCCGGCACTACCGCACCTGGCTGCGGGACCTGTTCACCGGGTTCGCGGCCGAGGCCGGGGTGGCGGACCCGTCCGCCCTGGCCCGTCAGCTGCACCTCCTCTACGACGGCGCGTCGGTGGCGGCGGGCCTGGACGGCGACCCGACCGCCGCCGCCGCGGCCCGCACCGCCGCCGTCACCTTCATCGACACCGCCCCACGCGCCGGCGACTGAGCCCGCCCGGACGGCCTAGGCGAGCCCGTCGGCGGTCGCGCGAAGGCGGCCGCCGGCGTCGGTGACCGGATCGCCGTGGCCGAAGCAGGCGAGGCGCGTGTCCAGCGCGGCGAGGCGGCGGAACGACTCCGCCGCGACCCCGGCGTCCAGGTTGAAGACGCCGAGGATGACGTCGCCGTTGAAGTGAGCCGCGATGTCCCCGGTGAACAGCACCTCCTCGGCCGGAAGGTACAGCGCGACGCTGCCGTCGGTGTGGCCGGGCGTCGCGACGACCCGCGCCCCCTCGGCCCCGAAGGCGAGGACGTCCCCGTCCCGCACCGCGACGTCCACGGCCACGGGCGGCGCAGGTTCGAGGCCCGCCGCCACTTGCGCGTGCAGTTCCCGCTCGAACTCGGTGAAGTTCGGCTCCGGCCCCTCGGCCGCGCCCGCGATGACCGGCGCGTCCGCCGCGCCCGCGACGACGGGCGCACCCCACGACGCGACCTCGGCCGCCGACCCGGCGTGGTCGTCATGGAAGTGCGTGAGCACGACCCGATCGAGCGCCGCCCGCGTCAGCCCGATCTCCCCGAGCGCCGCCTCGATCAGCGGCCCCGACCCCGGCTCGCCCGTGTCGATCAGCGTCGCCCGCTCACCCTCACGCCACACATACGCCTGGTACCGCCCGAGATCGAGCCGGTACACGTTCGGCGCCAGTTCGATAGCCCGCATGCCCCAAAGCCCCCCCTTCACGCCGCCGCCCAGCGCGGCCCGCACCTCCAACCTGCCTCGCCGCACCCCCCGAACCACCCCACATCCGCCCAGAGCAGAAGTCCCACCACCTCCGACCGTCAGAGAACGGTCACGGTGTCGCCCGGGGAGACGTGGCCGGGACGGGTCACCGTCGCGTATACGCCCGCGCATGCGTGCAGGCCCATGCCGGGGAGGGGTTCCAGGCGGTTGTCGCGGGCCGGGACGCGTAGTGCCTCGCGGGAGCGCGAGAGTACGCCGTGTTCCAGGGTCGGGACGGCGCAGCGCGGGGTCGGGGCGATGATCCGCAGGACGGTGTCGCCGACGGACACGTCGCGGCCGACCCAGGCGTTCTCGGTGTAGCCGATGCCGGGGGTGCGGACGATCAGATTGGGGCGGTAGCGGATGGCGCAGACCGCGTCCCCGGTCGCCGCCCCGATCGCGTCCAGCGTGGACGTCGTGATCAGGTGGACGGGCGCGAAGTCGTGGAAGGAGCCCGGCGGCAGCGGCGTCTCCTCGACGGGGACGTCGGCGGTCTCACCCTGCGTCAGGACCTCGTCGGGGACGGCGCGGTCCAGGGACGCGGCGGCGGGCGGCGTCGCGGTCAGGCGGACGGCGCGGCCCAGCCGTTCGGACAGGAGCGCGTCCGCGTCCGGGTCCGCGCTGCAGAGCGACCGGCCGTCGGCGAAGGTGAGCCGGACGCCGTCGCCGGCCGTCGCGACGTCCACGCCGAGCAGGCCGCGCCACAGCCGCGGGTTCTTCGCGGACGCGACGCGGCCCGAGGCGACGTCCACGAGCGCGAACGCCCGGTCACCGGAGAGGCCGGACGACCCGACCGGCACCGCTTCGACGTCCTCGCCCAGCATCGACTTCACCGGATAGCGCCGTACGGCGACCACGGAACCCATTCCGCCATCGTGCCGGAAAGTTGATCATCCGGTGTGGTCGAACGTGTCCGGATCCGGCCCGGTGCGCTCGTCGCGGTTCAGGGCGGAGATCGCCGCCATGTCGGCCGGGGTCAGCTCGAACCCGAACACGTCGAAGTTCTCCGTCACCCGCGCGGGCGTCGTGGACTTGGGGAACACGATGTCGCCGCGCTGGAGGTGCCAGCGCAGGACGACCTGCGCGGGCGTGCGGCCGAGGCGGGCGGCGATCTCGGTGATGGCCGGGTCGGAGAGCACCTTGCCCTGCGCGATCGGCGACCACGCCTCGGTCGCGATGCCGTGCTCGCGGTCGTAGGCGCGGACGGTGTCCTGCGTCAGGTACGGGTGCGCCTCGATCTGGTTGACCGCCGGGACGGTCTCGGACGTCTCCATGACGCGCCGCAGATGGGGCGGCTGGAAGTTGGACACGCCGATCGCGCGGCACCGCCCGGACGCGTAGATCTCCTCCATCGCGTGCCAGGTCTCCACGAAGTCGCCGACGCCGGGCAGTGGCCAGTGGACGAGGAACAGGTCGAGCTGCTCGAATCCCAGCTCGTCCATCGTCTGGTCGAACGCGGCGAGGGCGTCGTCGCGGGCGTGCGCGCCGTTGTTCAGCTTGCTGGTCACGAAGATCTCCGACCGGTCCAGGCCGGACGCCGCGACCGCCTCCCCGACCGCCCGTTCGTTGCCGTACATCTCGGCCGTGTCGATGTGGCGGTAGCCCGCCTCGAAGGCGGCGAGGACGGCGTCGCGCGTGGCGTCCGGGTCGATCTGGAACGTCCCGAAGCCGAGCTGCGGGATCGTGACGCCGTTGTTCAGAGTGATGTCCGGTACGTCGGTCATAGCGAAAAGCACCTCGCGCTGACGATGGGGTCTCCCGAAGGGGCTGCACACCGTCCCCTAACCGCGACCCCACCGCCCAAACAGCGGTCAGGGCCTGCGCAGGAAACCCCTGTATCCGTAAAGACTCCGCGATGTCCGGGCCGTCGGGTCACGGGTCGATGTGGAGGCCCCGGTGGATCTCGGCGAGCACGGCGGACTGCTGCGGGACGAGGTAGAAGTGGTCGCCGGGCAGGACCCGCAGCGCGAACGGCGCCGGGGTCAGCTCGCCCCAGCGGGCGGCGGAGCGCTCGTCCACGCGGTGGTCGGCGTCGCCGATGATCGCGGTGACGGGCGCGGTCAGCGCGGGCTCGGGCGCGTACCGGTACTCCTCGACGAGCCGGAAGTCGTTGCGGACGTACGGCAGGACGAGTTCGCGCATCTCCGGGTCCCGCAGGATCTCGGCGTCCGTCCCGCCGAGCCGGGTCATGGCGGTGATGAGCCCGTCGTCGTCCAGGCCGGAGATGCTCTCGTCGTCGCGGTCGTGCGGCGGGCGCGTGCCCGAGACGAACAGGTGCGCGACGGGCGTCCCGCGCTCCTGCAGCAGCCGCGCCACCTCGAACGCGACGAGCGCGCCCATGCTGTGCCCGAACAGCGCGGCCGGACGGTCCAGCAGCGGCGCCATGGCGCCCGCGACGAGCCGCGCGAGGCGTCCGGCGTCGGGGACGAGCGGGTCCCGCAGGCGGTCGGCGCGGCCCGGGTACTGGACGGCGTGGACCTCGACGGCCGGGCTGATCTCCTTCGGCCAGGACCGGAACGCGACGGCCGAGCCGCCCGCGTGCGGGAGGCAGAACAGCCGGACGGCGGCGAACGGGCGGGGTTCGGTGCAGCGGAACCACGTCACGGGATGAGCTCCTGTTCGGAACGGTCCGCCGGGACGCGGGCCGCGCGCGGGTCGTGCGGCAGCGGCCAGGGCGCGTACCGGGGGTCGGGGACGGTCTTGGCGAACGTCGTCTCGCCCGCGACGCGGAAGCCGCGCCGGCGGTAGTTGGCGAGCGCGTTCGGGTGGTCGAGCGTGCTCGTGCGCAGCCACACGCGGGCGGCCGGGCCGGTGTGCTCGGCCCAGGTCCGGCCGCGCTCCCAGGCGCGGCGGACGCACTCGGTCACCAGGTGGCCGCCGTTGCCGGCGCCGACGAACTCGGGCGTGAGCCCGACGAGGTGGATCTCGGTGTCCCCGCCGGGCTGCGCCTCGATCTCGAAGAACCCGGCGAGCGTCCCGTCGGCGAGGGCGAGCCACACGCCGAGTTCGGGACGGTCGACCCAGGCGCGCCAGTCGTCGTGCGTCCAGCCGAACCGGTCGGTCCAGCAGACGCGGGCGCCGACGACCGCGTAGAGGGCGCGGCTGACGTCGGCGGACGGCCGCCGCGCCCGGCTGAGCGCGATCGGGGTCCCCGGCGGCGGCGCGGGCCGCAGGTCGCCGGGGCCGAGCATCTCCAGCGCCCACTCGGTGACGCCGGGGATCACCACGGGGGCGGGATCAGGCACCCATCGCCTCGGCGAGGCTCTTCGGACGCATGTCGGTCCAGTTCTCCTCGACGTAGGCCAGGCACGCGTCGCGGGTGTCCTCGGACTTGGCGACGGTCCACCCGGCGGGGACCTCGGCGAAGGACGGCCACAGCGAGTGCTGGCCCTCGTCGTTGACGAGCACCAGGTACGTGCCCTCGGGGTCCTCGAACGGGTTCGTCATCGGGGGGCTCCTTCTTCCGGTGGGGTCGGACGGTGTCAGCGTAGCGGCCGGTCAGGGCCGCGCCGAGTGAAGTTTGTCCAGTTTCGCGGCGAGGACGGCGCCCATCTCGCGGACGGGGCCGGGTTCCATGAGGGCGTGGTGCTCGGCGTCCACCGGGTAGTCCTCGATGTCGCCGTCCACGAGCGGCCCCCAGTTCTCGGCGCCGGTGGGGTCGCCGCCCTTGCGTCCGCGCGTGGCCGTGAAGAAGAGCACATCGCCCCGGTAGCGGCCGGGGACGTACTTCTCCGCGTGCCGGATGCCGCCCGCGTAGTTGCGGTAGACGTTGCGGAGGCTGCGTTCGTCCAGGGTGGCGAGGGCGTCGCCGCGTTCGGCGAGCGCGGCCATGATGCGCGGGACGTCCGGTTCGCCGTTCTCGTCGGTCATGGACGCGTCGACGCCGATCCCGCCGAGCAGTTCGGGCAGCACCTCGCGGCGCTCGGAGTTCAGGTCCAGGCCGTGGAAGGAGTCGATCATGGCGAGGAGCGCGACGTCCTCCCCCGCCGTCCGGAAGCGCAGCGCCAGCTCGTAGGCGACGAGCCCGCCGAGCGACCAGCCCGCGAGATGGTAGGGGCCGTGCGGCTGGACGGCCCGGATCTGCTCGATGTAGTCGGCGGCCATCTCCTCGACGGACTCGGGCAGCTCGTCCTGCGTGAACGCGCGGGCCTGGAGGCCGTAGACGGGCTGGTCGGGGCCGAGGTGGCGCTGGAACCGGAAGTAGCCCCAGGCCAGGCCGCCCGCCGGATGGACGAAGAACAGCGGCGGCCGGGAGCCGCCGGCCCGGATCGGCAGCAGGACCTCGAAGCCGAGGCCGCGCGCGGCGTCGTCCAGCTCGTCCAGGCGGGCCAGCGCCTCGACGGTCTGGTGGGTGAACACGTCGCGCGGCGTCAGCTCGATCCCGGCCTGCTTGGCGCGGGTGACGAGCTTGAGCGCGGTGACGCTGTCGCCGCCGAGTTCGAAGAAGCTGACGTCCGCGCCGGCCCGGTCCAGGCCGAGCGCGTCGGCGACGGCCCGGCACAGCGCCTCCTCGCGCTCGGTGCGGGGCTCGCGGCCGGCGGCGCCGAACTCGGGGGCGGGCAGGGCGCGGCGGTCGAGCTTGCCGTTGGGTCCGGTGGGCAGCGTCGGCAGGGCGACGAACGCGGCGGGCACCATGTACTCGGGGAGCCGGGCGGCGACGTGGGCGCGCAGCTCGACCGGGTCGACGGGGTCGCCGGCCGGGACGACGTAGGCCACCAGCCGCTTGACGCCGCCGTCGCCGCGGACGAGCGCGGCGGCGTGCGCGACGCCCGGGTGCGCGGCGAGCGCCGCCTCGACCTCGCCCGGCTCGATGCGGAAGCCGCGGATCTTGACCTGGAAGTCGACGCGCTCGACGTACTCCAGGGTTCCGTCCGGACGGCGGCGCATCAGGTCGCCGGTCCGGTACATGCGGTCGCCGGGCGCGCCGAACGGGTCGGCGACGAACCGCTCGGCGGTGAACCCGGGACGGTGCAGGTACCCGCGGCCGAGGCCCGCGCCCGCCACGTACGCCTCGCCGGTCACGCCGGGCGGGACGGGCCGCAGCGCCGCGTCCAGCACGTGCACGCGCACGCCGTCGATCGGGAACCCGAGGACGGGCGCCTGCTCGGCGGGGTCGGCGAGCGCGGCGCGCATCGCGACGATCGTGCTGTAGGTGGTGGCCTCGGTCGGCCCGTAGACGTTCCCGACGGCCGTGTCCGGGCACGCGGCGAGGACCTTGCGCATCGCGGCGACCGACCCGGCCTCGCCGCCGGTCAGCACCTCGCGCAGCCGCGCGAAGGCTTCCGGCCGTTCCTCGGCGACGAGGTTGAACAGCGTGGTCGTGATGAACAGGCCGGTGACGTCCTCGGCGGCGATGACGCGTTCGAGGGTCGCGGTGTCCACCCGTCCGGGCGGGGCGACGACGGCCGTGCCGCCCGCGAGCAGCGGCGCCCACAGTTCGTACGTGGACGCGTCGAAGGCGTGCGGGGAGTGGACGAGCACCCGGTCGTGCGCGCCGGTCCGCATCCAGGCGTCCATCGCCAGGTCCACGACGTCGCCGTGGTTGAGCATCGCGCCCTTGGGCAGCCCGGTCGACCCGGACGTGAACATGACGTAGGCGAGCTGTTCCGGGTGGGCGGGGACGCCGGGGTCGGTGGCCGGGTGGTCGGCGGAATCGTCCAGGACCAGCACGTGCGCGGACACGTCGCGCACCCGGTCGCGTGTGGCGGCGTCCACGATGAGGACGGGCGCGTCCACTTCGTTCACGGCCCACTGCACGCGGTCGTCGGGATAACTCTCATGGATCGGTGCGTAGGCGGCGCCGGCCTTGAGGATCGCCAGGGTCGCGACGATGACGTCGGCCGAGCGCTCCACGAGCATCGCGACCCGTCCGTCGCGGCGGACGCCGAGGCCGATCAGCCGGTGCGCGAGGCGGTTGGCGCGCGCGTCCAGCTCGGCGTAGGTGAGGGTCGCGCCGCCGTGGACGCGGACCGCGACGGCGTCCGGCCGCTCGGCGACCAGCGCGCTGAACCGGCCGGTGATCGTGCGGGGCGCGGCGACCTCGGTGCGGCGGCCCTGCCAGGCGTCCAGCAGCAGGCCGCGCTCCTCGGCGTCGAGGACGTCGACGCGGCCGAGCGGCAGGTCGGGCCGGTGGGCGATCGCGTCGAGGACGCGCAGCAGCCGCCGCATCACCCGTTCGGCGGCGGCCGTGTCGTACAGGTCGGTGCGGTGGTCGACGCGCAGCGACAGCCGCTCGCCCGGGACGGCCGCGAGCGCGAGCGGGTAGTGCGAGGCGTCGTAGCCGCCGACGCCGTGCAGCGTGAGGCCGCCGAGGTCGGTGCCCGCGCCGCCGTCCTCCAGGTCCGGGTCGAACGGGTAGTTCTCCAGGACGGTCATCGTGTCGAACAGCCGGCCCGCGCCGGTGAGCCGCTGGATGTCGGTGAGGCCCAGGTGGTGGTGCGGGAGCAGGTCGGCCTGCTCGCGCTGGAGCCGGGTGAGGGCGTCGGCGACGGTCGCGGACGGGTCCGCGCGGACGCGGATCGGCAGCGTGTTGATGAACAGCCCGATCATCTGCTCGACGCCGGGCAGCTCGCCGGGACGGCCCGACACGGCCGCGCCGAACACGACGTCGGCGCGTCCGGTGAGCCGCGACAGGACGGTCCCCCACGCGAGCTGGAGCAGCGTGCTCAGCGTGACGCCGTGCGCGCGGGCGCGGGCCGTCAGCGCGGCGGTGGCGGACGGGTCCAGCAGGTGCCGGACGCGGCCGGGCTCGGCGCCGTCCGGCGGATCGGGCGCGCCCGGCGCGACGAGCGTCGGCTCGTCCACCCCGGCGAGGGCGGCGCGCCAGGCGTCCTCGGCGGCGGGGCGGTCCTGCCGCGCGAGCCAGGCCAGGTAGTCCTTGTAGGGGGCGACGCGCGGCATGCCGGTGTCGTCGCCGCCGGTGAGGTAGAGCGCGAACAGCTCGGTCTGGAGGACGGGCGTCGACCAGCCGTCCAGCAGGATGTGGTGGTTCGTGAAGATCATCCGGTGCCGCCGGGGGGCGAGCCGGACGAGCGTGTAGCGCAGCAGCGGCGGCTTGGCCATGGAGAAGCCGCGCGCCCGTTCCCGGTCGGCGATGGCGTCGGCCTCCGCCTCGGCGTCCGGACGGCCGGAAAGGTCGATCTCCTCCCACGGCACGCGCACCCGGCGCTGGATCACCTGGACGGGCGTGCCGTCCTTGCGCTGCCGGAACCCGGCCCGCAGGTTCGCGTGCCGCGCGAGGACGGTCCCGGCGGCGGCGCGCAGCCGGCCCGTGTCGAGGTCGCCGCGCAGTTCGAGGACGAGCTGCGCCGTGTAGGAGTCGCCGTCGTCGTAGCGGGCGTGGAAGAACAGGCCCTGCTGGAGCGGCGAGAGCGGCCAGATGTCCTGGAGCTGCGATTCCTTCTTCGGCTCGGGCATCAGTCCAGCTCCCATTCGTCGTCCAGTTCGGCGGCGAGCGCGTCGATCTCGTCCTGGTCGACCTCGACGAGCGCGAGGTCGGACGGGGTGAAGCCGCCGACGGGGCCGTCCGCCGCACCCGCGACATGGGCGACCAGGCCGCGCAGCGCGCCGGTCCAGCGGGCGGCGAGCGCCGCGACGTCGGCCTCGGCGAACAGCTCGCCCGCGTAGGTCCAGGTGGCCGTCAGCTCCGGGCCGCCGGGCAGGTCGCGGGTGTGGGCGTTGACCTCGATCGCGTGGACGAGCGCGAGCGCGTCGTCCTGCCCGCCCGCGAGCGCGCCGGACTCGGCGGCCGGGCTCCAGTCGCCGCCGTCGGCCGCCGCCGCGCGGCCGAGGTAGTTGAACGCGAGCTGCGGCGTCCGCGCGCCGAGCCCGGCGCCCGCCGGGCCGAGATGGCGGAGCAGGCCGTGGCCGATCCCGTTGTCGGGAATCTCGCGGAGCTGCTCCTTGACGCGCTTGAGCGCGGTGCCGACGGCCGGGCCGCCCGCGGCGACCTCGTCCCAGGCGACCGTCCCGGCGTCCACCCGGACGGGGAAGATCGAGGTGAACCAGCCCGCCGTGCGCGACAGGTCCGCGCCGGGGACGATCTCCTCGCGGCCGTGGCCCTCCAGGTCCAGCAGGACGGGCGTGTCGTCGCCGGTCCCCCGGTCGCGCCGCCACGCGGCGACGGCGAGCGCGAGCGCGGTGAGCAGGACGTCGTTGGCGCGGCCGTGGAACGCGGCGGGCACGTCGGTGAGCAGCGGGCCCGTGACGTCGGCGGGCAGCTCCACGGTCAGGTGCCGGGCCGTCGCGAACGTGTCGCGCGCGGGGTCGAGCGGACGGGCGGCCAGGAGCGGGTCGGGCGCGGCCTCGATCTCGGCCCACAGCGGCAGTTCGGCGGCGCGGGCCGGGTCGGTGGCGGCGGCGGTGAGCCGCTGCGCCCAGCGGCGGAACGACGTCGGGACGGGTTCCAGCTCGCTCCCGGCCCACGCGGCGACGAGGTCGGGCAGCAGGATCCGCCAGGACACGCCGTCCACGACGAGGTGGTGCAGGGTGAGCAGCAGGCGGCCGGACGCGACGGGTCCCGCGTCGAACCAGACGAGCCGGGCGTTGCTCCCGTTCGCCGGGTCCAGGGCGCGGCGCGCGGCCAGGGACTCGTCGTGCAGGACGGTCGCGAGCGCGTCGTCGTCCAGGCCGGTGACGTCCACGCGGCGGACGAGCGTCGCGGCGGTCACGGCACCGGGCCCGGGGATCTCGAACCGGCCGCCGTCGGCGCGCATCCGCAGGACGTCGTGGTGGTCGAGCAGCGTTTGCAGCGCGGCGGCGAGCCGGTCCTCGCGCAGGTCCGGCGGGACCTGGAGCAGCATCCGCTGGCTGTAGCCGTCGGTCGGGCCGTCGAGGGCGGTGAACCAGCGCAGGATCGGCGTCGGCGGGACCGGGCCGAGGGCCGCGCCGGGCGGTTCGGTCTCGACGGTCTCGCCGGCGGGGCGCGCGATGCGGGCGAGCGCTTCGACGGTCTGGTGCTGGAAGACGTCGCGCGGCGAGATCACCAAGCCCGATTGGCGGGCGCGGGAGACGAGCTGGATCGCGATGATCGAGTCGCCGCCCAGATCGAAGAACCCGTCGTCCACGCCGACCCGCTCCAGGCCCAGCACCTCGGCGAACAGACCCGCCAGCGTCTCTTCCTCGGCCGTGCCCGGGGCGCGGGAGGACGCGGGGGCGGCGAAGTCGGGGGCGGGCAGCGCGCGGCGGTCGAGTTTGCCGTTGGGGGTGAGCGGCAGCGCGTCCAGGGACACGACCGTGGCCGGGACCATGTGGTCGGCCAGTGTCCGGTTCGCGAACGTCCGCAGCTCGCGCGCGTCGATCTCGGCGCCCTCGGCGGGGACGGCGTAAGCGATGAGGCGGTCGTCGCGGACGATGACGGCGACGTCGGTGACGGTCTCGTGCCGGGCCAGGACGGCTTCGATCTCGCCCGGCTCGATCCGGAACCCGCGCAACTGGACCTGCTGGTCCGAACGGCCGAGATATTCGAGGCTTCCGGCCGTGTTCCAGCGTGCGAGGTCGCCCGTCCGGTACATCCGGGTGCCGGGCTTGCCATGGGGGTCGGCGACGAACCGCTCCGCCGAGAGCCCGGGACGGTTCAGGTAGCCGCGCGCCAGGCCCGCGCCCGCCACGTACAGCTCACCGGCCACGCCCGCCGGGACCGGCTGGAGACGGTCGTCCAGCACGTAGACGCGCAGGTCGGGGATGCCGACGCCGATCACGCTGCCGGACGCCGTCGCCGCGTGCACCTGGTCCAGCGCGAGGTGGGAGACGTGGACGGTCGTCTCCGTGATCCCGTACATGTTGACCAGGCGCGGGGCGTCGTCGGCGTGCCGGGAGTACCAGTCGGCGAGACGGCCCGGTTCGAGAGCCTCACCGCCGAACACCACGTACCGCAGCGCCAAGTCCAGTCCGGGGTTCTCCCGGTCGGCGGCCATGAGCTGGTAGAACGCCGACGGCGTCTGATTCAGCACCGTCACCCGCTCGGACATCAGCAGCGTCAGGAAGTCCTCAGGCGACCGCGACGTCAGATACGGCACCACGACCAGACGGCCGCCGTACAACAGCGGACCCCACAGCTCCCACACCGAGAAGTCGAAAGCGTAGGAGTGGAAGAGCGTCCACACGTCGTCGGGGCCGAAGTCGAACCACGGCTCGGTGGAACGCAGCAGCCGCATCACGTTGCGGTGCGGGACGACCACGCCCTTGGGACGCCCGGTCGAACCGGACGTGTAGATGACGTACGCGGGGTTGTCCGGGGACAGCGCGACGTCCGGTGCGGTGGCCGGGTATCCGCTCTCGGGGCTCTCGTCCAGGATCAGGCGTTCGACGCCGTCGGGCAGCGCGCACTCCGCCGTGGCGATCGCGAGCGCGGGACGCGCGTCGTCCAGCATGTACGCGATGCGCTCGGCCGGGTAGTCCGGATCGACCGGGACGTACGCCGCACCGGCCTTCAGCACCGCCAGGATCGCCACGACCAGATCCGCCGAACGCGGCAGCGCCAGCGCCACGAATTGCTCCGGCCCGACGCCGCGCGCCGCCAGGAGATGCGCGAGCCGGTTCGCCCGCGCCTCCACCTCGCCGTAGGTCAGCGTGACGCCCTCGAACGTCACCGCCGGGGCGTCCGGACGGGCCGCCGCACGGGCGGCGAACGCGGCCGGGATCGTGTCCGCGCCGAGCCGGGGCGCGAACCCGGCGGGCAGGCCCGGACCGGCGGGCCACCTGCGCAGCAGCGTGCGGCGCTCGGCGCGCTCCAGGATCTCGGCGGTCCCGACGGGCGCGTCCGGCTCGGCGACCAGCTCGCCGACGAACCGGGCGAACCGCTCGGCGATCGACGCCGCCGTGGCCGCGTCGAACAGGTCGAGCGCGTACTCCAGGTGCGCGTCGATCCCGGCGGGCGCGCCGTCGGCGTGGCGTTCCTCCAGGTAGAGGGACAGGTCGTACTTGGCGGCGCCGAGCGGCATCGGCTCGGCGGCGGCGGTCAGGCCGTCCAGCTCCAGCGTCGCCTCGGGGTTGTTCTGGAACGACAGCGCGACCTGGAACAGCGGGTGCCGGGCCATCGACCGCGCCGGGTTCAGGACGTCCACCAGCTTCTCGAACGGCAGGTCCTGGTGGGCGTAGGCGGCGAGGTCGGTGTCCTTCACCCGCGCGATCAGCGCGCGGAAGGACGGGTCGCCGGACGTGTCGGTCCGCAGCACGAGCATGTTGACGAACATGCCGACGAGATCGTCCAGCGCCTCGTCGGTGCGCCCGGCGATAGGCGATCCGACCGGGATGTCCGTGCCCGCGCCGAGCCGCGTCAGCAGCGCGGCGTAGGCGGCCTGCATGACCATGAACAGGCTCGCGCCGGTCTCGCGGGCGAGGGCGCGGAGCCCGGCGTGCAGGTCGGCGTCGAGGGTGAACGGAATCGTCCCGCCCCGGTGGGACGCGCGGGCGGGGCGCGGCCGGTCGGCGGGCAGCGGCAGCTCCTCCGGCAGGCCCGCCAGCGCGTCCCGCCAGTAGGCGATCTGGCGCGCGATCAGGCTGGACGGGTCGTCCTCGGAACCGAACAGCTCCCGCTGCCACAGCGTGTAGTCGGCGTACTGGACGGGCAGCGGCGTCCACTCGGGCGCGCGTCCGTCCGCGCGGGCCGCGTAGGCGACGATCAGGTCCCGCGCCAGCGGCGCCATCGACCAGCCGTCCCCCGCGATGTGGTGCAGCACGAGCAGCACCACGTGCTCCTCGGGGGCGAGCCGGAACAGGCGGGCGCGCAGCGGCGGCTCCACCGACAGGTCGAAGCCCTGCCCGACGGCGGCGGCGAGCGCGCCGGGCAGCCGATCGGCGTCCGTCTCGGCCACGACCAGCGGCGGACGGGCCGTGGCCGCGTCCAGGACGAGCTGGCGCGGCGTCCCCGCCGCGTCCGGGAAGATCGTCCGCAGCGGCTCGTGCCGGGCCACGACGTCGCCGAGCGCCGCGTCCAGCGCCGCCGCGTCCAGGGCGCCGCGCAGCCGCAGCGCGACCGGCATCGCGAACGTCGCCGACGGCCCCTCGAACCGGTCGAGGAACCACAGCCGCCGCTGCGCGTGCGACAGCGGCACCGCGTCGGGCCGGACGGCCGGGACGAGCGGCGGCCGGGCCGTCCCGGCGGCCTCGGCGAGCCGGGCCGCCAGCCCCGCGACGGTCGGCGCCTCGAACAGCGCCCGCACCGGCAGTTCCGCGCCGAACGCCGACCGGACGCGGCTGACCAGCCGGGTCGCGGTGAGCGAGTCGCCGCCGAGGTCGAAGAACGAGTCGTTCGCGCCGACCCGCGCGACGCCGAGCACGTCGGCGAACAGCCCGCACAGGATCTCCTCCTGCGGGGTGCGCGGGCCGCGCCCGGCGGTCTCGGCGGCGTCCGGCGCGGGCAGCGCGCGGCGGTCCACCTTGCCGCTGACCGTGAGCGGCAGCGCGTCCAGGACGGTCACCGACGCGGGCACCATGTACTCGGGCAGGCGCGCGGCGGCGTGGCGGCGCAGCGCGGCCGGGTCGAGTCCGGCGGGCGCGACGTAGGCGGCGAGCCGGTCGTCGCGGACCACGACGGCGGCCTGCGCGACGTCCGGATGCGCGGCGAAGACGCTCTCGACCTCGCCCAATTCGACCCGGTAGCCGCGGATCTTCACCTGGTCGTCGGCGCGGCCGAGGTATTCGGCGATCCGGGGGTCGCCGGTCCAGCGGACGAGGTCGCCCGTCCGGTACATGCGGTCGCCGGGCGCGCCGAACGGGTCGGCGACGAACCGCTCGGCGGTCGCGCCGGGCCGCCCGTGGTAGCCGCGCGCGAGCTGGCCGCCCGCCAGGTACAGCTCGCCGGGGACGCCGGGCGGGACGGGTTGCAGCGCCGCGTCCAGCACGTACGCGCGCACGCCCGGGTGCGGCGCGCCGATCGCCGGGCGCTCGGCGGCGGCGAACCGGTGGTCGAGGACGTCCACGGTCGCCTCGGTCGGGCCGTAGAAGTTGCGGGCCTCGACGCCGGGCAGGGCGCGCAGTTCGTCCCACAGCGCGGCGCCGACCGCCTCGCCGCCGAGCAGCAGGTGCGCGGGCAGATGACGGCCGTCGGGTTCGAGCAGGCCGGACTCGCGCAACGACTGCAGATGCGAGGGCGTGGTGTTGATGAGGTCGACGCGGTGCTCGGCGACGTAGTGGGCGAACGCCTCGACGTCCCGGCGCGTCCGGTCGTCGATCAGATGCAGTTCGTGGCCGTGGAACATCCACAGCAGGCCCATCCACGACGTGTCGAACGAGAACGACGCGAGATGGGCGAAGCGGAGGCGCCGGCCGCCCGCCGCCGCGACGGCCGGGTCGAAGAACGCCGTCCGGTGCGCCGTGTAGTACGCGAGGACGGCCGCGTGCGACACCGCGACGCCCTTCGGACGCCCCGTCGAGCCCGACGTGTAGATGACGTACGCGGTGTTGCCCGGCCGGACGCCGCTCGGGGGCGCGGGCGGCGCGTCGTCGCGCGGGTCGTCCAGCGCGAGGCGGCCGGGCGCGTCCGGGACGAGATCGCCGGCCGTCACGGTCAGGACGGGACGCGCGTCGTCCAGCATGTACGCGATCCGCTCGGCCGGATACGCCGGGTCGATCGGCACGTAGGCGGCCCCGGCCTTGTGCGCGGCCAGGATCGCGACGACGATCTCCGGGACGCGCGGCAGCACGACCGCGACCCGGTCCTCCGGGCCCGCGCCGCGCGCGGCCAGCTCCCCCGCGAGCCGGGCCGCGCGGGCGTCCAGCTCGGCGTAGGTGAGCGCGGTGTCCCCCGCGACGAGCGCGACCGCGTCCGGTGTCGCGGCGGCGCGCTCGGCGAACAGGTCGGCGAGCGTTCCGGGGCGTCCGGCGGTGCCGGTGGCGTTCCAGGCGGCGAGCGCGGCCAGGTCGCCCGGCCCGGCGAGGGCGAGCGCGCCGATCGGCGTGCCGGGATCGGCGGCGACGGCCTCCAGCACGCGCCGGACGCGCGCGAGCAGCGCCTCGGCCGTGTCGCGCGCGTAGACGTCGGGCCGGTAGTGCAGACGCAGTTGCAGTTCCGGGCCGGGCGCGGCGACGAACGACAGCGGGAAGTGCGTCGCGTCGTAGGCGTCGGCGGCCGTGATGCGAACGCCGTTCAGGGACCCGTCCATGGCATCCGGGTCGAACGGGTAGTTCTCCAGGACCGTCATCGTGTCGAACAGCGGGCCGCCGTGCCCGGCCGCGCGCTGGATGTCGGTGAGCCCGAGATGGTGGTGCGGCAGCAGCTCGGTCTGCTCGTCCTGGAGGCGTTCGAGCAGGTCGCCGAGCGTGTCACCGGGACGGAACCGCACCCGGACCGGCAGCGTGTTGATGAACAGCCCGATCATCTGCTCCACGCCGGGCAGCTCGGGCGGACGGCCCGAGACCGTCGCGCCGAACACGACGTCGTCGCGGCCGAGCGTCCGGCCGAGCACGACGCCCCACGCCGCCTGGAGCAGCGTGGACAGCGTCGCGCCGTGGCGGCGGGCGACGCGGGTGAGCTTCTTGGCGAGCCGCTCGTCCAGCGCGGTGACGGCCCGCTCCGGCGGGACCGGCGGCAGCCCGGCCGCCTCGGGGGCGACGAGGCTCGGTTCGTCCAGGCCGTCCAGCGCCCGCCGCCACGCCGCCCGCGCCGCGTCCCGGTCCTGCCCGGCGAGCCAGGCCAGGTAGTTCTTGTACGGCGTGACGCGCGGCATCCCGGCGTCGTGGCCGCCCTGGAGGTAGAGCGCGAACAGCTCAGTGGCGAGGACGGGCGTGGACCAGCCGTCCAGCAGGATGTGGTGATGCGTCAAGACGAGCCGGTGCCGTTCGGCGCCGAGCCGGACGAGCACGAACCGCAGCAGCGGCGGCTCGGTCACCGGGAACGGCCGGGCCCGCTCGCGCGCCACCACCGCGTCGGCCTCGGCGCGGTCGGCGTCGATCTCCTCCCACGGCAGTTCGACCGCGCGCGGGATCACCTGGACGGGCTTGGACAGGTTCTCGTGCCAGAACGCGGCGCGCAGGTTCGCGTGCCGGCGCAGCAGCGTCGCGGCGGCCGTGCGGAGCGCGCCCGCGTCCAGCGGCCCGGCGAGGTCCAGGACGAGCTGCGCCGTGTAGACGTCCGGCGCGTCCGCGTCGAAGACCGCGTGGAAGAAGAAGCCCTGCTGCAGCGGCGACAGCGGCAGGATGTCCTCCAGGTCGCCCCGGTTCACTCTCGGCTCCTCCACGCGTCCTGCAAGGTGTCGATCTCGCTCTGGTCCAGGTCGACCAGCAGGTCGGACGGGGTGAAGCCCCCGGCGGCGCCCGCCCCGGCGTGCGCGGCGAGGCCGCGCAGCGCGGCGAACCACGCGGCGGCGAGGTCGCGGACGTCGGCGGCGGCGAGCAGGCCGTCCGGCCAGGTCCAGGTCGCGCGCAGCTCGGGGCCGCCGGGCAGGTCGCGGGCGAGCGCGTTGACCGTGACGGCGTGCGCGAACGGCATGCGCGGGTCGTCCCCGGCGGACGGTTCCTCGGGCGCGAGGCTCCAGTCCGCGCCGTCGGCGCCGGGCGCGACGCGGCCGAGGTAGTTGAAGGCGAGCTGCGCGGACGGCAGGTCGGCCAGCTCCCCGGCGGTCTCGTCGTCGAGGTACCGCAGCAGGCCGTAACCGATCCCGTTGCGCGGCACCGCGCGGAGCTGCTCCTTCACCCGCTTCACGGCCGTGCCGGCGACGGCGCCGCCCGCCGTGACGTCGGCCCAGTCCGCCGGGCCCGCGTCGAGCCGGACGGGGAACAGCGAGGTGAACCAGCCGACCGTCCGGGACAGGTCCACGCCGGGCACGACGTCCTCGCGGCCGTGGCCCTCCAGGTCCAGCAGGACGCTCGTGCCGCGTCCGCCCCGGCGGCGCCGCCAGTGCGCGACGGCGAGCGCGAGGCCGGTGAGCAGGACGTCGTTGACGCGGCCGTGGAACGCGGCGGGCACGTCGGTGAGCAGCGGACCGGTCACGTCGGCGGGCAGGTCGACGGTCAGCGACACGGCGCGGTCGGCCGTCGCGGTGCGCGCGTCGCGGTCGGCGAGGCGCTGCGGCGGGCCGTCCACCAGGTCGAGCCAGGTGTCGAGTTCGCCGGTCAGCTCCGCGCCGGACGCCTGCGCGGTGAGCTTCTGCGCCCAGCGGCGGAACGACGTCGGGACGGGTTCGAGCGGCGCGCCCGTCCACGCCGCGACGAGGTCGGGCAGCAGGATCCGCCAGGACACGCCGTCCACGACGAGGTGGTGCGCGACGACGAGCAGCCGTCCGCGCTCCTCGCCCGCGTCGAACCAGACGATCTGGAGCGTCGTCCCGGCGACCGGGTCGATGCGGTCGCGGGCGGCGGCGGCCTGCTCGGCGATCACGGCGGCGCGCTTGTCGGGGTCGAGGCCCTGCGCGTCCACGCGGGTGACGAGCGGCGCGGCCGGGACGTCCCCGGCGGGCCGGACGAACGGGCGCCACGCGCCGTCCTCGACATCCAGGCGCAGGCGCAGCACGTCGTGGCGGTCCAGGACGGCCCGCACGGCGTCCACCAGCGCGTCGTGGTCCAGGCCGGGCGGGGTGACGAGCATCGTGGCCTGGGTGTACGCGGCGACGCGCGCGGCGTCGCCGCCGACGCGGTCGCGCAGCCACGCGACGATCGGTGTGACGGGGACGGGTCCCTCGCCCGCGCCGGGCGGCTCGGTCTCGACCGTCTCGTCCACGCCGGCGGGGCGCGCGACGGCCGCGAGCGCTTCGACCGTCTGGTGCTGGAAGACGTCGCGGGGCGAGATGACCAAGCCCGATTGGCGGGCGCGGGAGACGAGCTGGATCGCGATGATCGAGTCGCCGCCCAGGTCGAAGAACCCGTCGTCCACCCCGACCCGCTCCAGGCCCAGCACCTCGGCGAACAGACCCGCCAGGATCTCTTCCTCGGGCGTGCCCGGCGTGCGCGCCGAGACTTCGACCGTGAGGTCGGGCAGGGCGCGGCGGTCCAGCTTGCCGTTCACGGTCAGCGGCAGCACGGGCAGCTCGACCACGCCCGCCGGGACCATGTGGACGGGCAGGTGCCGTCCGGCGAACGCGCGCAGCCCGGCGGCGTCGATCACGGCGCCGTCCGCCGGGACGGCGTACGCGACCAGGCGGTCGTCGCGGACGATCACGGCGACGTCGGTGACGGTCTCGTGCCGGGCCAGGACCGCTTCGATCTCGCCCGGCTCGATCCGGAACCCGCGCAACTGGACCTGCTGGTCGGCGCGGCCGAGATATTCGAGCGTCCCGGACCTGTCCCAGCGCGCGAGGTCGCCCGTCCGGTACATCCGCGTACCGGGCTTGCCGTACGGATCGGCGGCGAACCGCTCCGCCGACAGCCCCGGACGGTTCAGATACCCGCGCGCCAGCCCCGCGCCCGCCACGTACAGCTCGCCGACGACGCCCGGCGCGACCGGCTGAAGGCGGTCGTCCAGCACATAGGTCCGCAGGTCGGGGATGCCGATGCCGATGACGCTGCCGGACGCGGTCTCCGCCGAGAACTGGTCCAGTTCCACGTACGACGCGTGGACCGTGGTCTCGGTGATGCCGTACATGTTGACCAGGCGCGGCGTGTCGTCGGCGTGCCGGGAGTACCAGTCGGCCAGACGGCCCGGTTCGAGAGCCTCACCGCCGAACACCACGTACCGCAGCGCCAGATCCAGCCCTGGATTCTCCCGGTCGGCCGCCATGAGCTGGTAGAACGCCGACGGCGTCTGATTCAGCACCGTCACCCGCTCCGACACCAGCAGCGTCAGGAAGTCGTCCGGCGACCGCGACGTCAGGTACGGCACGACCACGAGGCGACCGCCGTTGAGCAGCGAGCCCCACAGCTCCCACACCGAGAAGTCGAACGCGTAGGAGTGGAACAGCGTCCACACGTCGTCCGGGCCGAAGTCGAACCACTCCCGTGTGGACGACAGCAGCCGCACCACGTTCTGGTGCGGGACGACCACGCCCTTGGGACGTCCGGTCGAACCGGACGTGTAGATGACGTACGCCGGATGGTCCGGACGCAGCGGCGCCGTTCGGTCCGCGTCCGTCAGCTTCGCGGCGGGGAACTCGTCGGCCGCCACCGTGTCGAGCAGGACGCGCGGCAGGCCGGCCGGCAGCGCGGCGTCCGCGCCGGACACGGTGACCGCGAGCGCCGGGGCGGCGTCGTCCAGCATGTACGCGATGCGCTCGGCCGGGTAGTCCGGATCGACCGGAACATACGCCGCCCCGGCCTTCAGAACACCCAGGATCGCCACGACCAGATCCGCCGAACGCGGCAGCGCCAGCGCCACGAACCCTTCCGGCCCGACACCGCGCCCCGCCAGCAGATGCGCGAGCCGGTTCGCCCGCGCCTCGACCTCGCCGTAGGTCAGCGTGACGCCCTCGAACGTCACCGCCGGGGCGTCCGGACAGGCCGCCGCACGCGCCTCGAACAGCGCGGGGATCGTCGTCGCCGCGTCCGGCGCGGCCGTCCCGCCGGCCCAGTCGGTGAGGATCGTCGCGCGCTCGGCCGGGTCCAGGACGTCCACGGCGCCGATCCGCGCGGACGGGTCGGCGAGCAGTCCCGCGAGGTACCGCTCGAACCGCCGCACGATCGTCGCGGCGGTCGCGGCGTCGTAGCGGTCGAGGGCGTACTCCAGCTCGCCGTCGATCCCGGCGCCGTCCGGCCGCTCGGTGAGCACCATGAGCAGGTCGAACCGCGCGACGCCCGCGTGCAGCGGCTCGGGCTCGGCGGTGAAGCCGGGCAGGTCAAGCCGCGCCTCGGGGTTGTTCTGGAACGTCAGCCCGACCTGGAACAGCGGGTGGCGGCCGAGGTGGCGCGGCGGGTTCAGGACCTCGACCAGCCGCTCGAACGGGACGTCCTGGTGCGCGTACGCGGCGAGGTCGGTCTCGCGGGCCCGCGCGATCAGCTCGCGGAACGACGGGTCGCCGGACGTGTCGGTCCGGAACACGAGCATGTTGACGAAGTTGCCGACCAGGTCGTCCAGGGCCTCGTCGGTGCGGCCCGCGATCGGCGACCCGACCGGGACGTCCGTGCCCGCGCCGAGCCGCGTCAGCAGCGCCGCGTAGGCGGCCCGCGCGACCATGAACGGGCTCGCGCCGGTCTCCCGGGCGAGCGCGAGCAGCGCGCGGTGCGCGTCGGCGCCGAGCGTGAACCGCGCGGTCGCGCCCCGGTAGGACGCCTCGGCGGGACGCGGCCGGTCGGCGGGCAGCGGCAGCTCCTCCGGCAGGCCCGCCAGCGCGTCCCGCCAGTAGGCGATCTGCCGCGCGATCAGGCTCTCCGGGTCGTCCTCGGAACCGAACAGCTCCCGCTGCCACAGCGTGTAGTCCGCGTACTGGACGGGCAGCGGCGCCCACTGCGGCGCGCGTCCGGCGGCCCGCTCGACGTAGGCGCCGATGAGGTCACGGGCCAGCGGCGCCATCGACCAGCCGTCCCCCGCGACGTGGTGCAGCAGCAACAACACGACATGTTCGGTGTCCGAAAGCCGGAACAGGTGGGCGCGCAGCGGCGGCTCGGCGGAGATGTCGAACGTGTACCCGGCGGCCGTCGCGAGCTTGACCGGCAGGTCCCGCTCGGTGGCGGAGGCGATCCGCAGGGCAGGGCGCGCCGCCGCCGCGTCCAGGACGACCTGGCGCGGCACCCCGCCGTCGTCGGGCAGGATCGTGCGCAGCGCCTCGTGCCGCGCGACGACGTCCCCGAGCGCGGCGCGCAGCGCGTCGAGGTCCAGCGCCCCGCGCACCCGCAGCGCGACCGGCACGTTGTACGTCGCGGACGGCCCCTCGAACCGGTGCAGGAACCACAACCGCTGCTGCGCGTACGACAGCGGCACCGAGGCCGGGCGCTCCCGGGCCGTCAGCGCGGGCCGGGCCGGGCCGGTGCCCGCGAGCGCGGCGAGCCCCGCGACGGTCGGCGCCTCGAACAGCGCCCGCACCGGCAGCTCCACGCCGAGAGCGCGCCGGACGCGTCCGACGATCCGCATCGCGACGAGCGAGTCGCCGCCCAGCTCGAAGAAGTCGTCGTCGATCCCGACCCGGTCGGCGCGGAGCAGGTCGGCGAACACCGCCGCGATCGCGGCCTCCCGCTCGTCGCGCGGCGCGCGGTAGGGCCGCAGCGGGACGGTCAGGACGGGCCGGGGCAGCGCCTTGGTGTCGACCTTCCCGTTCGGCGTCAGCGGCATCTCCGGCAGCACGACGACCGCCGCCGGGACCATCGACTCGGGCAGGTGCGCGCGGGCGTGCGCGCGGATCCCCTCGGGGTCGAGGGTCGCGCCGGGCGCGGCGACGACGTAGGCGACGAGCTTCTTGACCGTCCGCGCGGCGGGCTCGGGCGCGGCGAACCGGGCGGCCAGGGCCGTGTCCGTCAGCGCGAGGCCGGACACCGGACGGGACGGGTCCTCGACCACCGCCGTGACGAGCGCGAGCAGTTCCGCGACGAGCGCCTCGGCGGTCGCGCGGTCGAACAGGTCGGTGCGGTAGCCGAGCCGCAGTTGCAGCCGCTCCCCCGGCACCGCGTCCAGCGTCAGCGGGTAGTGCGTGGCGTCGAGCAGGTCCGCGCCGGTGAGCCGGACGCCGCCGAACTCGGCGTTCAGCAGCGAGGAGTCCAGCGGGTAGTTCTCGAACACCGTCATGGTGTCGAACAGCGCGCCAGTCCCGGCCGCGCGCTGGATGTCGCCGAGCCCGTGGTGGTGGTACGGGAACAGGTCGGCCTGTTCGCCCTGGAGCCGGACGAGGAGGTCCCCGGCTGTCTCTTCCGGCAGGGGCCGCACCCGCACCGGCAGCGTGTTGATGAACAGCCCGACCATCCGCTCCACGCCGGGCAGCTCGGGCGGACGGCCCGACACCGTCGCGCCGAACACCACGTCGTCGCGGCCGAGCAGGCGGCCGAGCAGCAGCCCCCACGCGGCCTGGACGACCGTGTTGACGGTGACGCCGTGGGCGCGGGCGGTGGCGGCGAGGCCGTCCGACAGCGCGGCGGGCAGCAGCGTCTTCACCTTGCCGGGCAGGCCGGGGGCGGTCGCGGGAGCGGCCGGGGCGACGAGCGTGCCGTGCTCCAGGCCGTCCAGCGCCCGCGCCCACGCCGCGCCCGCCTCGGCGGGGTCCTGCCGGGCCAGCCACACCAGGTGGTCGCGGTAGGCGGGGGCGCGCGGCGGCTCCTGGCCGCAGTAGAGCGCGAGCAGTTCGGCGGCGAGCGACGGCACCGACCAGCCGTCCAGCACGATGTGGTGGAACGTCAGGACGAGCCGGTACCGGCCGGGCCCGAGCGCGACCAGCACGAACCGCAGGAACGGCGGCCGGGCGAGGTCGAAGCGGCGGGTGCGCTCGGCGTCCATGAGCGCGGCGAGGCCCGCTTCGTCGCAGGCGTCCTCGCGCCAGTCCACGGCTGCGTCGCGCAGGACGACCTGGACGGGCTCGCCGTCGGCGGCCTGCGTGAACGCGGTGCGCAGCGGCGCGTGCCGGGCGGGCAGGGCCTGCGCGGCGGCGCGCAGCGCGGCGGTGTCCAGGTCGCCCGCGAGGTCCAGGACGAGCTGGCCGGTGTAGACGTCGGTCGCGGCGGCGTCCAGCAGCGCGTGGAAGTACAGGCCCTGCTGGAGCGGCGCGAGCGGCCACACGTCGGTCAGCGCGGGATGGGCGCGCTCGAGGTCGGCGACGGCGGCGGCGTCCAGCGCGACGAGCGGGAAGTCCGACGGCGTGTGCCCGCCCTCCCCCGCGACGGCGGCCAGAGCGCGCAGCTCGGCGGTCCAGCGCGCGGCGAGTTCCCGGACGTCGGCCTCGGCGAGCAGGGCGCCCGCGAACGTCCAGGTCGCGACCAGGCGCGGGCCGCCCGGACCGTCCTGCGCGACGGCGTCCACGGCGAGCGCGTGGCCGAGCGGCAGCGCGCCGTCGGCGCCGCCGCCGAGCGCGCCCGGCTCGTCGGCGACGCTCCAGTCGCCGTCGGCCTCGGCGACGCGGCCGAGGTAGTTGACGACGATCTCGGGCGCGGGCAGTGCGGCCAGCTCGGCCGCCGTGTCCGCGTTCAGGTGGCGCAGGAGGCCGAAGCCGAGCCCGTTGTCGGGGATCGCGCGCAGCGTCTCCTTGATCCGCTTCAGCGACGCCGCCGGGGCGGGGTCGCCCGCGTCCAGCCGGACGGGGTACTTGCTGGTGAACCAGCCGACCGTCCGGGACAGGTCCAGGCCGGGGAAGACGTCCTCGCGGCCGTGGCCCTCCACGTCGAGCAGAACGGACCCGGCGGCCTGGCCGCGCGCCCGCCGCCAGCCCGCGAGCGCGCGGGCGAAGCCGGTGAGCAGCACGTCGGAGGCGCGGCCGTGGAACGCGGCGGGGACGGCCGTGAGCAGCGCGCCGGTCGTCTCGGCGTCCAGCTCGGCGGTGAACCGGACGGCGGTGGCGTGGGTGTCCACCGCCGGGTCGAGGGGGCGGTCGCCGAGCGGGGGCGCGTCCCCGGCGAGGACGCCGCGCCACAGGTCCAGCTCGCCGGTGCGGGCGGCGGCCTCGTCGGCCAGGCGCCGCGCCCAGGCCCGCAGCGACGTCCCGACCGGGTCGAGGGCCGGCGTGCCGCCGGACGCGAGCGCCGCCCACGCCGCGACGAGGTCGGGCACGAGGATCCGCCAGGAGACGCCGTCCACGGCGAAGTGGTGGACGACGAGCAGGAGCCGTCCGGGCGCGTCCCCGGCGTCGAACCACACGAGCCGCACGTTGTCGCCCGCCGCCGGGTCGAGCGCGGCGCGGGCGGCGGCGCGCTCGGCGGCGACGGTCGCGGCGAGCGTTTCGGCGTCCTGCCCGGCGACGTCCACCCGGCGGACGGACGCGGTCCCGGCGCCGGGCGGCGGGACCTCCAGCGTGCCGTCGGGACGCGCGACGAGCCGCAGCGCGTCGTGGTGGTCCAGGACGGCGCGCAGCGCGTCCGTCAGCGGTTCGGCGCCGAGCCCGGCCGGGGCGCGCAGCAGGACGCTCTGCGCGAACCCGTCCGCCGGGCCGCCGAGGTCGCGGAACCAGCGCAGGATCGGGGTCGCGGGGACGGCGCCGAGCCCGGTGTCCGGCGCGGCGGGGACGGCGCCGTCCAGCGGGCGGGCGACGGCGGCCAGCTCGTCCACCGTGGGCCGCTGGAACACCTCGCGGGGCGAGATCGCGAGGCCCGCGCGGCGCGCCCGCGACACCAGCCGCATCGCGATGATCGAGTCGCCGCCGAGGTCGAAGAACCCGTCGTCCAGGCCGACCCGGTCCAGTCCGAGGATCTCGGCGAACAGGTCGCACAGGACGGTCTCGGCGGGCGTGCGCGGCGCGCGGTAGGGCCGGGCCGCGCCGGACGCCGCCGCGTAGTCGGGGGCGGGCAGCGCCCGCCGGTCGAGTTTGCCGTTCGGGGTGAGCGGCAGCGCGTCCAGCGCGACCACGGCGGCCGGGACCATGTACTCCGGCAGGGACGCGCCGACCGCCGCGCGCAGTTCGCCCGGATCGACCGGTTCGCCGTCCGGGACGACATAGGCGACGAGGCGCTTGACGCCGGGCTCGTCCTCGCGCGCCACGACGGCCGCCCGCGCCACCGACGGCCGCCGGACGAGCGCCGCCTCGATCTCGCCCAGCTCGATCCGGAACCCGCGGATCTTCACCTGCTGGTCGGCGCGTCCGACGTACTCCAGCGAGCCCGGCACCGCGACGGACCAGCGGACGAGGTCCCCGGTGCGGTACATGCGCTCGCCGGGCGCACCGAACGGGCACGCGACGAACGCGCCCGCCGTCAGCGCGGGCCGGTTCAGGTAGCCGCGCGCCAGGCCCGAGCCCGCGATGTACAGCTCGCCGGTCACGCCGGGCGGGACGGGACGCAGCGCCGCGTCCAGGACATAGGCGCGGGTGTCGTCCAGCGGCGAACCGATCGGGACGGTCCGCAGCGCGGCGAGGTCCAGCCCCGCCAGCGGCTGCTCCAGCGCGTAGGTGGTCGTCTCGGTCGGGCCGTAGACGTTGGAGACGCGGGTGTCCGGGCACGCGGCGGCCACCCGGGCGAGCGCGGCGGCGGACGCGGCCTCGCCGCCGGTCTGCACGACGCGCGCCGGGGCGAACGCGGCCGGGCGCTCGGCCGCGACCAGGTTGAACAGCGCGGTCGTGAGGAACAGGTGGCTGACGCGGCCCGCCGCGATCACGCGTTCCAGTTCGGCGGCGTCCAGGGCGCCGTCCGGCGGGACGACCACGGTGCCGCCGCCGAGCAGCGGCCCGTACATCTCCAGCGTGGACGCGTCGAACGCGTGCGGGGACTGCAGGAGGTGCCGGTCTCCGGGGCCTTCGGCGAGGCGCCCGTCGGTGGCGATCTCCACGACGTCGCGGTGCCGGGCGCCGACCGCCTTCGGGGTGCCGGTCGAGCCGGACGTGAAGATCGCGTAGGCGAGGGAGTCGGGGTGGACCGCGACGTCGGGCTCGTGGTCGGGCTCGTCGGCGGCCCAGGCGTCGTCGTCCAGCACGAGCACGGTGACGCCGGCGTGGCGGGCGTCGGCGAGCCACGGCCGGGCGGCGAGCGTCGCGCGGTCGCAGACGAGCACCCGGACGCCGGTGTCGCGCAGCAGCCACGCCACGCGCTCGGCCGGGAACGTGGCGTGGACCGGGACGTAATAACCGCCCGTCTTCAGTACCGCGAGCGACACCGTCACGACGTCCGGCGAGCGCTCCAGCAGCACCGCGACGGGCGTCTCCGGCCCCGCGCCGAGCCCGCGCAGCCGGTGCGCGAGGCGGTTGGCGCGGCGGTCCAGGTCCGCGTAGCCGAGGACGCGTTCGGGCTCCTCGCCGGGGACGGTCGCGACGGCGGGCGCGTCCGGGGCCGCGGCGACCCGCGCGGCGAACGCCGTAAGGACGGTCCGCGCGGGCCGCCGGGTCGCGGTCGCGTTCCAGCCGGTCAGGACGTTCGCGCGCTCGGCGCCGTCCAGCGGGTCGAGGTCCCCGACGCGCGACGCCGGGTCGGCGGCGGCCATCGCCCGCAGGAACCGGACGTGCCGGGCGTGGTGCGCGGCGATCTCCCCGGCGGTGTGGAGTTCGGGGTGGCCGTCCAGGTCGACGCGGGTGCCGCGCCCGTCCAGGCCGTCGTGGACGTTGAACGCCATGTCCTCGGTGAGCCCGAGCGCCAGCGGGTGCGCGCGGCCGGTCGCGCCCGCGAAGTCCGCCGTGTAGTCGAACGGCATGATGTTGATCGTCGCGGCGTAGAGGCGGCGGCGCTCGCCGAGCAGCTTCAGGTCGCGGAGCAGGTCCTCCAGCCGGTACCGCTGGTGGCGCAGCGCGCGGGCGGTCGCGCGGGAGACGGCGCGGGTCAGCTCCGCCACCGTCAGGTCCGGGTCGACGGTCACCCGCAGCGGGACGATGTTGGACATCATCGTCGGCGTGCGGCGCGCGAGGTCGGTCGTGCGGCCGGTCACCGCGAGGCCGAGGACGACCTCGGGGTTCCCGGTCGTCCGCGCCAGGTAGGCGGCGGTCGCGGCGATGGCCAGGCCCGGCGTCGCGGTGCGCAGGCGGCGCGCGGCGGCGGCGAGCGCGCCGCTGTCGGCCGGGCCGAGCGTCGTGCTGCTGCGGACGAAGTCCATCGTGGGCGCGGCCGTCCGGTCCGACAGGCCGGTGATCTCGGGCAGGTCCGCGAACCGCTCGGTCCAGTAGGCGCGGTCGCGGTCGAACTTCTCCGACGCGCGGTAGGCGGCGTCCTCGGCCAGCAGCGCCCGGTAGTCGCCCCGCTCCTCCGGGGCGTACGCGCCGCCGCCCGCGAGCAGCGTGTACAGCTCGGCCATGCGGGAGTTGACGAGCGCGCCGCCGAAGCCGTCCACCGTGATGTGGTGGGCGCGCAGATACCAGAAATGGCGTTCCGGGCCGAGGCGCAGGACGGCGAGATGGTGCAGCCGTTCCCCGAAAAGGTCCATCGGACGCGCCATGTCCGCGCGCATCCACTCCCGTGCCGCCGCTTCGGGATCGGGCGCGGAGGAGAAATCCGTGAGAAGGATCGGTGTCTGCGGGTCGTCCGGGAGAACCTGATAGGGAACGCCGTCGCGTTCGACCAGCCGCAACTGGAGACTGGGGAACTCGCGTGCCGCCATCCGCCCGATCGCGTCGAACAGAGCGGGGTCGAGCGGCCCTTCGATCTCGATGTACTGCGCGATGCAGATCGGCACCTCGGGATTGAGCTGCTGCGCGTACCACACACTCTGCTGAGCGGCCGAAAGAGGAACGTGCTCCAGGGACGACATCAAGCGGTACTTTCCCGGTCGGAGGGGTGGTGCAGGACGCCCGAGAAGGCGACCGGAGACGGTCGTCGGGGCAGCGATCCAAGAAACGCGACGACAGCACTCAGGACCTTTTCGTCCCCTTTCCCCGAAACCCTCCCGCGCGCCTCGTCCGGCGGTGACCCGACGCGCTCCGACAGGGGCGCCCGACCCGCGCCGGCGCACCTCTTTCCGCACGTCCGGCAGAGGTCCGCCCGCGACCACGTGCGCTACCCAGGAGTAGCGGAGCCACAGTTAACCAGCCCGTCACATGCCTCGCAATGCCTCGCAATGCAGAACTTAGCGGAGAATATTGCTCACCGGAGTGACAAGGGAGGCGGGTCGATCACCCGTCCGGAGCACCCTGGTCACTCGTCTTGTGACAATGAGTGACGGAGGCCACGTCCGGGCCGTCGTCACGCTCCGTGCGCGTTACGAACGATCTTCCGGACCGGTCAGGAACCGGCCGGAAACTCGTGCACGACGACCGCCGCCGCGCCGACCCCCGGGTGCCGCTGGAGGACCGCCTCGATCTCGCCCAGCTCCATCCGGACGCCGGAGATCTTGACCTGCCGGTCGACCCGGCCGAGGTACTGCAGCGTCGACCGGTCCGCCCCGCCCGCGCCCGCCGGCAGCAGCCGCACCGCGTCGCCCGTCCGGTAGAGCCGGCGCGTGGGCGTCGCGGCGAACGGGTCCTGGTAGAACGCCTCGCGGGTCCGGTCGCGGTCGCCGAGGTAGCCCCGGCCGACGCACACGCCGCCGACGAACAGCTCGCCGGTCTCGTCCGTCCCGCACGCGGCCCAGGAGCCGTCGTCCTCGCGGCGCAGCACGTAGAGCTGCGCGTTGATGATCGGTGCGCCGATCGGCAGCCGCAGCAGCTCCAGGTCGGGCGCGGTGACGCGGTGGTGCGTGACGTCGTCGGAGCACTCGGTCGGGCCGTAGGCGTTGAGCAGCCCGGCGTGCGGCAGGGCCGTCAGCCAGCGGCGCGACAGCTCGGCGGGCAGCTCCTCGCCGGTCGCGATCATCCAGCGCAGGCCGCCGAGCGCGCCCACCGGGGCGCCGGCGAGATCGTCCAGCAGGTGGCGGACCATCGTCGGGACGAGTTCCACGATCGTGATGCCGCGCTCGTCCACCGCCCGCGCGAACGCCACCGGGTCGTGCGCGACGCCGTCGCCGACGATCTCGGCCCGGCCGCCGAGGACGAGCGGGCACAGCATCTGCCACACCGAGATGTCGAAGCCGAGCGGCGCGGTCTGCGCGAGGACGTCCGTCCCGGTCATGCCGAGGTCGGTGATCTTGGCGTAGAGGTGGTTGATCATGCCCTGGTGCTCGACGACCGCGCCCTTGGGCCTCCCGGTCGATCCCGAGGTGAACAGCACGTAGCGGGGCTGGTCGAGGGAGTCCAGCCGGGGCTTGCCTGGCCACGGGTCGAAGGCGCCGGCGGCGTCCGCGCGCTCCACCGCGCACCCGGCCTCGGCCGCGCCCGCCAGCAGCGCGGGGGCGGGCTCCCCCGCGACGACCAGCACCGCCGCGCCCGCCTGGGCGAGGATGTCGCGGACGCGCGCGGCGGGCCACGTCTCGTCGGCGGGCACGTACAGCGCGCCGATCAGCTCGGTCGCGAGGAACGCCGCGACGATCTCCCAGCCGCGCTCGCCGCCGACGCCGACGACCGTCCCGGGCTCGACGCCGCGCGCGAGCAGGAACGCGGCCGTCCGCCGGGCGCGCACGGCCAGCTCGGCGTAGGTGAGGCGGACGTCGCCGTCCGCCACCGCGACGCGGGAGGGGTCGGCGGCGAATCGCTCGACGCGCGCGATCACGGGGTCGGCGAGGTCGATCGCGCGCTCGGCGGTCATGCCGTGCCGGGCGGCGAGGACGCGCGCGCGCTCCACCTCGGCGGCCGGGACGGGAAGGACGGGCAACTCCCCGTGATCCAGGAGCCGTTCGGCGACGCGCACGCCAGCATTCATCTTGACTCTCCGTGATCTAGGACGTCTCCACCGTCATCACTAATGGACCGGCCGCACGGCCTGCGATGACCGCGGCGATAGCTTATGTCCCGGTCGTCCATGCCTTCACCGAATCGGCGCTTTCGATAGTACCCACCGGTAACTCGGGGCTTGCCACCGGACATGGCCGAAGGTACCGTGATACTTCGCCCCAGTCCGGCCAGAACTGGGACGGACATCGGGGGAAGATGGGGGAACGGCCGGTCACCGTGAATTTCCGGAACTCGACCCTCGGAACCATTGCCGCGGCGAATATCCGGATTCTCGCGAGAACCGGTCACTCCACTTCCGCCGGCTCCTCCACGGTATTTCTCTCAAGGGTGGCAGCGTGCCCATCATCACCTCGCCGCAGGAATTCAATGTCGACGACCTCTACGTGGATCTGCGCCCGGTACTCGACTGCCCGCTGTACCTCAAGTGCGAGGGATTCAATTTCGCCGGCTCGGTGAAACTCAAGGCCGCCGCCGCGATGGTCGCCGCGGCCGAGCGCGACGGCCTGCTGCCCCCCGGCAGCACGATCGTGGAGTCGTCCTCGGGCAACCTCGGCATCGCGCTCAGCCTCATCGCCGCCGACCGCGGCCATCGCTTCGTCTGCGTCACCGACCCGCGCTGCAACCCCGCCTCGATGCGGCTGATGCGCGCCCTCGGCGCCGAGGTCCGCGTCATCTCCGCCAAGGACGAGAACGGCGGCTACCTCCAGAGCCGGATCGACTACGTCCGGGGGCTGACCGAGTCCGGCGGCGGCTACGTCTGGCTCAACCAGTACGCCAACAGCAACAACTGGCGGGCGCACTACTCCGGCACCGCGCCCGCGATCGACCGCCAGTTCCCCGACCTGGAGGTCCTGTTCGTCGGCGCGGGCACCACCGGGACACTGATGGGCTGCGCCCGGTACTTCCGCGAGCACGACCGGCCCGTCACGATCGTCGCCGTGGACGCGGTCGGGTCGGTCACGTTCGGCGGCATCCCCGAGCGGCGCATGGTCCCCGGGCTCGGCACGAGCAGCCGGCCCGCGCTGGTGGACGAGTCCTACGTCGACGACGTCGTCCACGTCCCCGAGACCGACACGATCCGGAGCGTCCACGCGCTGTCGTCGCGCGGGTTCCTGTTCGGCGGCTCCACCGGCACCGTCGTGTCCGGCGCGGCGCGCTGGCTCGCCGCCAAGTACCCCGGCGAGGAACCGGTCGCCGTCGCCATCGCCCCTGACCTCGGCGAACGCTATCTCGACTCGATCTATGAGGAGAGCTGGCTGCGGGAGAACTTCGCCGATCTCGCGCACGAACTGCACCTTCCCGGCGCCGATATCCTCGGCGTTTGATACCCGGCCACACCTTTCACGGAGTTTCGGTTATGACGCAGCCCCCGTCCTTCGCGGTGATCTCCGGCGCCCAGGTCCACGCGGCCGTCAGCGGGCGCGAGCGCGAGGTCACCGCCATGATCGAGGCCGCCTACCGGCTGCACGGCGAAGGACGGACCGTCAACCCCGACTCCTACTTCCTGCGGTTCCCCGACGAGCCCGCGAACCGGATCATCGCGCTGCCCGCCTCGGTGGGCGGCGAGGTGGACGTCCACGGCATCAAGTGGATCTCCAGCTTCCCCGGCAACGTCGCGGCCGGGATCCCGCGCGCGTCGGCCGTCCTGATCCTCAACGACACCGCGACCGGGTACCCGTTCGCGTGCCTGGAGAGTTCGATCATCAGCGCGGCGCGCACCGCCGCGTCCGCCGCCCTCGCCGCCGCCCGGCTCGCCGACGCGCGCGGCGCCCGGCCGCGCCGCGCCGGGTTCTTCGGCGTCGGGCTGATCGCCCGGTACGTCCACACCTATCTGGCCGCGAACGGGTTCGCGTTCGACGAGCTGCACGTCCACGACCTGTCGCGCGAGCACGCCGAGGGCTTCCACGACTACCTGGCGCGCACCGGGTCCGGATCGGTGACGATCCACGACGCGGCCGAGGACCTGGTGCGCTCGTCCGACCTGATCGTCTTCGCGACCGTCGCGGGCGAGCCGCACGTCACCGACCCCAAGTGGTTCGAGCACAACCCGCTCGTGCTGCACGTGTCGCTGCGGGACCTCTCCCCCGAGATCATCCTGGCGTCGTACAACGTCGTGGACGACGTCGACCACTGCCTGAAGGCCAACACCTCGCCGCACCTGGCCGAGCAGCGCGTGGGCAACCGGGACTTCGTCGCCGGGACGCTCTACGACGTCCTCACCGGCGCGACGACGCCGCCCGCCGACCGGCCGGTGGTCTTCTCGCCGTTCGGGCTCGGCGTCCTGGACCTCGCCGTCGCCCGCCACGTCTACGACCGGGTGACGGAATCCGGCGAGCTGCGGGAGGTCCCGGGCTTCTTCCACGAGATGAAGCGCTACGGCTGATGCATAGGCCCGTCCGGGACGGGCAGGCGTCGGGCATGAGCGAGCAGCGCGCCGACGTCCAGGGCCTCTCGGACGTCGATCTCATCGTGTACGAGGCGGTGGCGACGCTCGGCCAGGACGGTTCCGCCGCCGAGGCCGACCGCCTCCAGACCATGACGGACCTGCCCGAAGAGGACGTGTGGCAGGCCCTGAACCATCTCGTCCAGGCCAACCACGTCCACGCGACCGACCACGGCTACACGCTCGGCCCCCACGACTGGTCCGTCTGGCAATAACCCGTCAGGGGTGGAGCGCGAGGCCCTTGAGCGCCTTGTCGACGCCGTTGCGCGGCCCGTGGACGGCGAAGCCCGCGAGCGGCGCCGCGTCGGCCGCGACCGCGCGGACGGCGGCGCGGTTGGCCTCGTCGTGGCCCGTCTTGAACATGTCGTCGATGTAGACGGCCAGGTCGAGGCCGCGGTCGCGGGCGCGGACGAACGCGGCGGCGAGCACGTCCGCGTCCCCGGCGTAGACGAGGACGGGCTGGCGGAACATCGCGAGGTAATCGTGCCCGGCGGCGTCCGCGTAGGGCTCGCCGATGATCTCCGGCCGGGCCGCGGCGACCGCCCCGGCGAGGAACGCCGTGACGTTCAGCCGCTGCCAGGCCGCCAGGTCGTCGCGGACCACGATCCCGATCTTGGTGTCGAAGCGCATGGCCGCCAGCCTGGCCCGGCGCGGACCCGGCGGTCTTGGACGCTCGTGCGCGAGAATGGCGGCATGGCGCGCGAGTGGTCCCGGTACTGGCGGGCGGCGGACCGGCCGCTGGAGGCGATGCACGCCCACTTCGAGCGGCACGCCTACCACCGGCACAGCCACGAGACGTACTCGTTCGGCGTCACCGAGTCCGGCGCGCAGGCGTTCTCGTGCCGGGGCGGCGAGCACACCAGCGCCGCCGGGATGGTCCTCGCGTTCAACCCCGACGACCCCCACGACGGCCACGCGGCCGACGCCCTCGGCTTCACCTACCGGATCGTCCACATCGGCCCGGAGCTGATCGGCGCGGTGCTGTCGGACCTGACCGGACGGCGGGCCGCGCCGCCGCTGTTCGCCGCGCCCGTCGTGACCGACCCGCTGCTGGCGTCCCGGCTGCGCTCGCTGCACGCCGGGCTGCTCGGCGGCGCGTCCGCGCTGCGCCGCGACGAGCTGCTGGCGGGCGCGGTCGCCGCGATGGTCGGGCGCGCCGCGACCCGCCGCCTGCGCGGCGCCTGCCCGGCGGCGGGGCCGCGCGCGGCGCGGATCGCGCGGGAGCGGCTGCGCGCCGCGCCGCTCGCCGACGTCCCCGCCGACGAGCTGGCCGCCGCCGCGGGCGTGAGCCGGTTCGCGCTCTACCGGGCGTTCCGGACGGCTTACGGGATGGCGCCGAGCGAGTACCAGCGGCTGCTGCGGCTGCGCGCGGCGCGGCGGCTGATCGCGGCGGGCCGGCCGCTCGCCGACGCGGCGGCGGCGAGCGGGTTCGCCGACCAGAGCCATCTGACGCGCTGGTTCGTCCGGTGCTACGGGGTGACGCCCGGGGCCTTCCGCGACGGGAATCGGGGAGAATGCCCGGCATGACACGGGCGAGCGGGTCGATGTTCGGGCTGGCGTACGGGGACGCGCTCGGCGCTCCCACCGAGTTCCTCGGCCTGGACGAGATCCGCCACCGGTACGGGGACGGCGGCCCGGACGGCCCCGAGGGCGACCCGTGGCGCGTCACCGACGACACCCAGATGGGCCTCGCGGTCGCCGAGGGGCTGATCGAGGCGGGCGGCGACCCGTCGCCGGAGCGGCTGGCGGCGATCTGGAGCCGCCGGTTCGTCGCGTGGGCCGAGAGCCCCGAGAACGACCGCGCGCCCGGGATGACGTGCCTGCGCGCCTGCGCCGGCCTCGCTGAAGGGCGTCCCTGGGCTGAGGCGACGCAGGCGGGTTCGAAGGGGTGCGGGGCGAACATGCGGGTCACGCCCGTCGGGCTCGTCCCGGGGTGGAGCGACGCCGACCGCGCCGGGGCCGCGCAGCTCCAGGCCGCGCTGACCCACGGCCACCCGACCGGGCTGGCCGCGAGCGAGCTGACCGCGTTCACGGTGCGGTGGCTGCGCGAGGGGCTGGAGCCGTCCGCGCTGCCCGGCGCCCTGCGCGACCGCGCGCACGCCCAGCGGACGACCTACCACGAGCGCTGGCTCGGCGGTTTGTGGCGGCAGCCGGGCGTCGACTCCCCCGAGGCGTTCGCGGCGCGCGGCTGGGACGAGTGCCTGGCCGTCCTGGACCGGCTCGACGCCGCGCTCGCCGCGCCCGACCCGTCCGCCGACCCGTGCGCGGCGACCGGAGCGGGCTGGGTCGCCGAGGAGGCGCTGGCGACCGCGCTGCTGTGCTTCCTGCTGTTCCCCGGCGACCCGGTGCGCGCGATCCGGCGCGGCGCGGTCAGCTCCGGCGACTCCGACTCGATCGCGTGCCTCGCGGGCGCGTTCGCGGGCGCCCGGCACGGCCTGCACGCCTGGCCGCGCGCCTGGGCCGACCGGATCGAGTACGCGCCGCGCCTCGCCCGCGCGGGCGCCGCCTGGGACTGAACCGGCCGCGTCCGGATCCGGTTAGCGGGCCGGCCCATGATCTGGCCGCGCGTACGCTGACGGGCGAGAACGCAGGGGGGAAGCGCATGGCCGTCGTCACGCTCGGGGTGCACTCCGTCGAGGTCCTGGCGCGTCCGGTGGACCGGCTCCCGGCGGGCGGCGCGGAGGTCCCGGTCGAGCGGATCGACGTGGCCGCCGCCGGCGCGGCGGCCGGGACGGCGGTCGCCCTCGCCCGGCTCGGCAACGACGTCGTCTCGGTCGGCGCGATCGGCGACGACGACCTCGGCGACCTGCTGACCCGCGTCATGACGCGGGAGGGCGTGGACGTGAGCGGGCTCGTCCGGCGCACCGGCGAGCGGACCGGCGCGGCGGTCCTCGCGGTCCGCGCGGACGGCGAGCGGTCGGCGCTGCACGTCCCCGGCGCGAACGTCACGCTCACCCCGGGCGCGGTGGACCCGGGGCTGCTCGCCGCCGCCGACGCCGTCCACCTCGGCGGCCCGGACGTCGCGTTCGGCCTCAACGACCCCGCGTTCTTCACCGCGCTGGAGGCCGCCCGCGCCACCGGGACGGCCGTCACGATGGACCTGTCCTCGACCGTCCCCGAACTGCTCCAGAACGCGGCGCCGTTCCTGCGGCACGCCGACTACGTGCTGCCCGACGAGGAGCAGGCGCTCGCGCTGACCGGCGCGTCCGACCCGGTCGCGGCGGCGCGGGCGATCCTCGCCGAGGGGCCCGCGGCGGTGGTCGTGACGCTCGGCGAGCACGGCGGGCTGCTGGCGTCGGCCGCCGGCGTCGAGCGGCTGCCCGCGCCCGCGTCCGAGGTCGTCGGGGCCGCCGGACGCGGCGACGCGTTCAGCGCCGGGTTCCTCACGGCGCTGCTGCGCGGCCTCGGCCCGGCGGAGGCGGCGCGCTGGGGCGTCGCCGCCGCGGCGGCCGTCGTGCGGGGCGCGACGCTCCGCCTGCCGTCCCTCAAGGCGATGCTCGCCTGAGAAGGGGAACGGCCCCCGGTCGCGAGCCGCGCCGCCCGCGTCCGGAGACCGTGTCCTGAGAACATGGACGCCGCTACGTTCGTCCCGGTTTCATCGTCAGGAGGAATTCTGGACGAGTTCCCCGAGCGTCCCCCGCGCCGCGAACACCGCCGCCGCCGCGCGGACGAGCTGCTCCAGCCGGAACACCTCCGAGCGGTGGAACGGCGGAGCGCCCGTCCGGGCCACGACCAGCACGATGTCCTCGGGCATCGGCGCGACGGCGAACTGCGTGCCGTCCGGCGCGGTGAACGCGCGCGGGCGCAGCGGCTCCAGCGCGGGCAGCTCCACTCCGGCCGTCCCGCCGAGGCTGACGTGCAGCGCGACCGGGCCGTCCGGGCCCGTCTCGGCCAGGGCCGCCCAGTCGGCGCTGAGCAGCGCCGGGACCGCGTCGGCGAGCGTCAGCGGCCCGCGCGAGGGGTCGGCGGCGAGATGGCCGAGCAGTTCGGCGTCGGGGAACGCGCCCTGCGGCTCGACGGTCGGCCAGATCCCCACGATGTCCACGCCCGCGATCGCCGCCAGCCCGTCGCAGAGCGGGTCGATGCCCGCGCCGGCGGGCCAGGCGACGGTGAAGTCGTCCAGCGCCCGTCCGCCGTCCCGCTCCAGGACGGCCATCTGGGCCACGTCGGCCCCCGCCGCGCCGAGCGTCCGCGCGACCTGCCCGAGCGCGCCCGGACGATCGGGCAGCCGCACCCGTACCCGCAGCAACATCGTCACCTCCCGCTTCCGGCACCGGACGAATCGGCACCGGCGTTCACCCTGGTCGAAGCCCGTTTCCATGGTGTTACCCCGATGTGTCCGGGGTGAGAAACCGGCGGTCGGAGCCGTGAGCACGCGATACTCGCCACATACTCACGACATCGGTGGGCCTACCCGGTGCCCGCCCGGAGCGTTAGGGTGACTGCACGTGTCGAGCGACCCGGATCCCGCTGTCAGCGCCGACCCCCCGTCGGACCCTCCGGACGAGGGCGTCGTCCCTCCGCACGAGCCTCCGCCGGAGCCCGTGCACGGGGAGATCCTCGCGGCGCTGACGGCCCTCGGATCCCGGCTCGACCGCGAGCACGAGCGGGCCGCGCACCGGGAGGCCGTCATCGACCGGCTGCACGAGGAGAACCAGCGGCTGCGCCGCGGCGAGCTGGAGGGCGCGCTGGAGCCGCTGCGCGCCGCGCTGTTCCGCTGCCACGACCTGGCCCGCCGCGAGGCCCGCCGCTGGGCGTCGCCCGAGCCGCCCGAACCGGCCGGCGCCGCCGCCGTGCTCGCCGCCCTCGCCGACGACATCGCCGACGCGCTCGCCCGTTCGGGCGTGGAGCGGTTCACCGCCGCGCCGGGCGAGCCCTACGACGCGTCCCGGCACCGTCCGGTGGCCGTGGAGACCGTCGCGGACGCCGAGCTGGACGGCATGATCACCGCTGTGGCCGGCGACGGGTTCGAGCGCGACGGCCGGGTCGTCCGCAAGGCCGAGGTGAGCGTCGCGCGGACCGTGCCGTCGGCCCGGGACGCCCCCGCCGCCGAGAACGGCTGCGCCGAGCCGGACCGAGCGAGACGATGAGCACCGAACGCGGTACCGATAGGTGAAGAGGGACATGGCTGTCTACGGGATCGACCTGGGAACCACGTACTCCTGCATTGCCTCCATCGACGATGTGGGACGCCCCGCGGTCCTGCGGAACCTGGAGGGCACCGACACGACCCCGTCGGTGGTGTACTTCGAGAGCGGCGACAACGTCGTGGTGGGCGCGACCGCCAAGGACACCGCGGTGCTGGACCCCGGCAACGTCGTGAGCCTCATCAAGCGCGACATGGGCCGGGACGTCACGCGCAGCATCCACGGCATCGACTTCAAGCCCGAGGAACTGTCGGCGTTCATCCTGCTGAAGCTCGCCACCGACGCGCGGACCAGCGCGGGCGAGGAGGCGCGCGACGTCGTGATCACCGTCCCGGCGTACTTCGGCGCGGCCGAGCGGGACGCCACGCACAAGGCGGGACGGATCGCCGGGCTGAACGTCATCGACATCGTGTCCGAGCCGATCGCGGCGGCGATCACCTACGGCGTGCTGAACCCCGACGCCGACCGGACGATCCTCGTCTACGACCTCGGCGGCGGCACGTTCGACACGACGGTGATCGCGCTGCGCGGCGGGCACATCGAGGTCGTCTGCACCGACGGCGACCACGAGCTGGGCGGCGCGGACTGGGACGCGCGGATCGTGGAGTTCCTCGCCGAGCGGTTCCTCGCCGAGCACCCCGGCGCGTCCGACCCGCTGGACGACCCGCAGACCGAGCAGCAGCTCCGCCGGGACGCCGAGGACGCCAAGAAGTCGCTGACGACGCGGACCGTCCACACCGTCCGGGTCATGCACGACGGCCGGGTCGCGGCGGTCGAGCTGACGCGCGAGCGGCTGGAGGAGCTGACCCGCGACCTGCTGGACCGGACGATCGAGATCACCGGGCGGACGCTCACGACGGCGGCGGAGAAGGGCGTCCACGACTACGACGACCTGGTGCTCGTCGGCGGGTCCACGAAGATGCCGGTGGTGGCGGCGCGGCTGGAGACCGAACTCGGCCTGCGCGCCCGCCTCCAGGACCCCGACCTCGCGGTGGCCAAGGGCGCGGCGCTGTACGCGTTCGAGGAGACCTACCGCCGCCTGGTCCGCGAGGGCGCGGCCGAGCGCGCCGAGGAGATGGCGACCCGGGCGGGCCTGTCGGCCGAGCAGCAGCGCCAGATCGCGGGCCGCACGATCCGCACCGTCGCCTCGCACGCCTTCGGCATCGTCGTGGTGGACCGGGAGACGGGCGAGGAGAGCGTCGCCCATCTCGTCCACGCCAACGACGAGCTGCCCGCCGCGCGCTCGGAGGACTTCTTCACCGTCTTCGACGACCAGGACTCGGCGGACGTCCGCGTGATGGAACAGGCCGGCAGCGTCGAGTCCCCCGACCTGCTCGACAACAACGAGATCGCGGCCGGCGACATCCGCATCCCGTCGGGCAAGCGCGCGGGCTGGCCGATCGAGGTGACGTTCCAGCTCGACGCGTCCGGCCTCCTGAACGTGGCGGCGATCGAGAAAGAAAAGGGCGAGCGCCTCGACCTCAAGATCGACGTCGGCGGCATGTCGGAGGAGGAGGTCGAACGCTCCCGGACCGCCCTGTCCCGCGTCCAGGTGAGCTGACCCCCTGTGTCCCCCGCCCACAAGCCGCCCCCGCCCCGCGCCACCCCCCGCGCACCCCGTCGCCGCACGCCGCCGAGGGGGGCGACGTGATGGTCGGCGGGCGCGCGCCGCGCGCTGGACTGAGGAGCGCGCGGAGCGAGGAACGAGCGAGCACGCGACGAGGGAAGCGCGCGGCTCGAAGCGCGCCCGCCCGCCGAGCGGAGCGAGGCAAATGAACGCTGACGAGGAGTATCGGCGGGCTGTTCTTGAGCCCGCGCGGGCTGCCGGGGATCAGCCCCCTGGGGATCTGCGCGTCCGGTACATGTTGCGGGAGCCGTTGGAGCCCGCGGCGGTCGCGGCGGCGGTGAAGCAGGTCCGGCAGTGCTGGCGGCGGGCGCGGGGGCAGCTCAAGTACCGGCGGCTGGTGGACCGGCTGGAGGCCGAGCACCGGGAGCTGGCGGCGGTGTTCGCGGCGGCCGAGCGCGGCGACGTCCGGCCGCTGGCGGAGCGGCTGCGCGGCGGCCGGGAGCGGGACGAGCGGCGGCGCGAGGCGGTGCGGGCGCGGCTGGCGGACGCGGCGGGCGCGCTGCGGATGGCGACGCCGGGCGAGGTGGAGGCGATCGCGC
Organism: Actinomadura rubteroloni; assembly: GCF_002911665.1. Lineage (NCBI taxonomy): Bacteria > Bacillati > Actinomycetota > Actinomycetes > Streptosporangiales > Thermomonosporaceae > Actinomadura > Actinomadura rubteroloni. The sequence continues at coordinate 271,915 of NZ_MTBP01000003.1, read as the reverse complement.
GGGCGGCGGGCGTCGCGGCGGACGAGGGGCGCGCGCTGGCCGCCGCGGAGCGGATCGACGTCCGCGAGCCGGATCCGCTGCCGCCGATGGCGCCGTACGCGGCGTATCCGAAGGTCCGGGAGTCGCTGGACGTCCTCGGCCGCCGTCATCTGCCCGACTTCCTGTTCGGCGAGCGGCTCACCGGCCCGATGCGCGTGCTGGACGGGTTCGCGGCGGCGGGCGTGGCGCTGGACGCGGCGGCGGTGGAGGCGGCGGTCGCGGCGTGGGCGCGGCGCAGCCGGGACACGAGCACGACGCACGCCGGGACGATCCTGGCGGGCCTGCGCTCGGACGCCGACCCGTCCGAGCTCGTCCGCTACGACATCGTGGAGCGGTTGCGGGAGCGGGCGCGGCAGCGGGCGTCGGAGCGGGCGCTGCTGCGGTTCGCGATGGAGGACCTCGGGATCGACCCGAGCGACGCGCGGCGGCTGGTGTTCGCGATCGTCCGGGAGTCGGGCGGGGGCGGCGGCGTCGCGGCGCGGCTGCGGGCGCTGTTGGACGCGGGCGACGTCTACGCGGCGGCGGAGATGGCCGACGGCGGCCTGGACGCCGACGCGCCGGACGAGGCGGCGGTGCTGGCGGCCGAGGCGCGGCGCCGCGTGGAGGCGGCGGTGCGGCTGCGCGAGCAGGCGGCGGCCGAGGACGATCCGGACCGCGCGTGGCGGCTGCTGGCCGACGCGCTGCGCCTGGTCGGCGACCTGCCGGGCGCGGCCGAGCTCCAGCGGCGCCTGCCGCCCGAGCCGGTCCCGGCCGTGCGCGCGGACGTGGACGTGACGGCGGGCGGCGCGACGGTGCGGCTGTTCTTCGAGCCGTCGCCGTCCACGGCGGGCGACGTCCGGTACCACGTGGTGCGGCGGCGGGACCGGCCGCCGCGCGGCGCGGCCGACGGGGAGCCGCTGGTCGGCGGCCGGGACGAGCGTCCGCCGGTGAACGCGCCGCTGTACTACGCGGTGACGGCGGTGCGCGGCGAGGCGGCGTCGGCGCCGGTGGTGACGGGCCCGGTGGTCGTGCGTCCGGAGCCGGCGGACGTGGCGGTGGCGGCGGGCGACGGCGTCGTGACGGGCCGGTGGCGGCTGCCCGCCGAGGCCGCCGGGGCGCGGGTGACGCGCGACGGCCGCGCCGTGCCCGCGACGCGCGACGGGTTCTCCGAGATCGTCCCGAACGAGGCGACGCACCATTACCTGGTCGCGGCCGTCTACGTGGACGCCGACGGCCGGGAGGTCGTGACGCCGGGCGTCCGGCGGTCCGCCGCGCCGAGCGCGCCGCCCGACCCGGTGTTCGAGCTGGCCGCCGCGCCGGACCCGGCCGACCCCGACGCCCTGTTCGTCCGGTTCGACCCGCCGGGGCACGGGACGGTCGAGCTGGTCCTGACGCACGAGCCGCCGCCGTGGCCGCGCAGCGCGCTGGTCCCGGTGGCGGAGCTGCGCGGCGTCGTGCGGCGGCTGCCGTCGGATCCGGCGCCGGGCGGGCTGCGGGTGCGGCCGGGGTCGGCGGGCTGGATCGTGGCGGTGACGGTGGCGGGCGGGTTCGCGGCCGTCGGCGCGCACCACCGGCACGTCCACCTGCCCCCGCCGGGCCGGGTGGTCGCCGACCGGCGCGGCGCGCACGTCCATCTCGGGTTCGACTGGCCGGGCGACGCCGCCGAGGTCGAGGTGGCGTTCCGGGTGGGGCGCAGCGGCGCCGGACGTCCGGTGGTGCGGCGGGCGGTGACGCGCGCGGCCTACGACACGCAGGGCGGGCTGCGGCTGCCGGTGCCCGAGGACGAGCCGGTGGAGGTGACGGTCGCGGCGGTCGGGACGGCCGGCGACGGGCGGCTGACGGGTCCGGCGGTGTCGGCGCGGGTGGCGGCGCGGACGGTCGTCGCCTACGAGCTGGTGCGCGGCGGCCCGCCGTGGCGGCGGTCGCTGACGGTGCGGCTCAGCGCGGGACGGGCCGCGCGGATCGGCCGGCTGGAGCTGGTGCTGCGCGAGGGACGGGTGATGCCGCACCGCGCGGGCGACGGGGAGACGGTCCAGGTGTGGGAGTCGGTGCCGGTGCCGGGCGAGGTGACGGTCGATCTCCCGCGTGTCGCGGGGCCCTACTGGCTGCGGTGCTTCGCCGATGATGATGTGATCGAACTCGGCGACCCCCCCGTCCGCTCCCTCCGGGTCGCCAAGTAGGAGGTCCCCGTGTCCCGTTCGCCGCTCGCGCCCCGGGTGAGCCTGCCGAAGGTCCCGTCCCGGCAGGCCGTCACCTGCCCGTACTGCTTCGCCGCGACGTCCGCGCACCGGATCCCGTTCCGGTGCCGGGGGCAGGCGGGCCGCCGGGCGGGCTGCGCGCCCGTGCTGGACGAGAAGCTGGCGGCCTACACCGGGTCGGCGGCGGGCGCGTCGCTGCCGCCGGTGTTCGCCGCGCCGGGCCGGGGCGGCCGGGCGGACTGCCCGGCGTGCGGGCAGCCGACGGGCAGCCGGGTGTGCGGCGAGTGCCACAATCCGCTGCCGTCGGCGTACTGCGAGGCGCCGGGCCGGATCGTGGCGCTGGTCGGCGCGAAGAACGCGGGCAAGAGCACCTACATCGCGGTGCTGCTGCACGAGCTGATGAACCGGGTCGGGACGGAGCTGGACGCGTCCCTGGTGGCCTGCGACGACCGGACGATCGAACGCTACAAGCGGGACTTCGCGCGTCCGCTGCTGGAGGAGCGGCGGCTGCTGCCGACGACGGCGTCCGCCGCGACGTCGCCGCGCGAACCGCTCGTCTACCTGCTGACGCGGACGCGGCGCGGCCGGTTCGCGCGCGAGCGCACCGACTCGCTGGCGCTGGTGCTGTTCGACACGGCCGGGGAGGACCTGCGCAGCCGGGAGGTCCGCGACCTGCACCTGCGGTACCTGGAGGCGGCGGACGCGATCATCTTCCTGGTCGACCCGCTGGAGCTGCCCGGCGCGGGCTCGGCCCTGGCCGGGTCGCCGCCGCCGCCCGACGCCGATCCCGACGCCGAGCCGGTGAACATCATCGCGCGGGTGACCGAGGCGCTGCGGCTGCGGCGCGGGATGAAGCCGGGCGAGCGGCTGCCGGTGCCGGTCGCGGTGGCGCTCACCAAGATCGACGTGCTGGTGCCGGAGATGGCGCGGCAGTCGGCGCTGCACCGGACGCGGTCGGGCACGGGCGTGCTGGACCTGGACGACCGCGACGCCGTCCACGAGCAGGTCCGGTCGCTGCTGCACGAGTGGCAGGCCGGACGGCTGGAGACCTTCCTCGGGCAGCAGTACGCCGACTTCGCGCTGTTCGGGCTGTCGGCGCTCGGCGGCGTGCCGGAGAACGGGCGGGTCGGGCCGGGCGGCGTCCGGCCGCACCGCGCCGAGGATCCGCTGCTGTGGCTGCTGTACCGGTTCGGGATGCTGGACGGGGTTCGAGGTCGGGGAGCGTGACCTGAGTGGCCTGGCAGATGCACTACACGTCCGCGCGGAACGGGCCGACCGGCCGGTCGGGGTTCCAGTTCACCGCGGAGACGCCGGGCCTCCCCGACCGGGTGCGCGCGGCGGTGGCGCCGTTCCTGGCCTACCGTCCGCCGCCCACCGCGCCGCTGTCGCCGGGGCCGGGCGAGCTGGCGGCGTTCCCGGTGGCGCTGCTGTACGACCGGGTGGACGGCCGTCCGCTGCTGGCCCGCTCCCGTTATCTCGGCCAGGACTATTCGGGCCGGTACGGCAATTTCTTCGCGCACGCGGTCGTCGCCGAGCCGGACGAGCTGGAGGGGCTGCGGCCCGCCGAGCTGTGGGACGCGCCGCTGTGGCGGGCCGGCCCGACCGCGCTCGGCGCGCTGCCCGAGGTTCCCGACCTGGCGCCGGACGCGGCGTTCGCGCCGGACGCGCTCGCCGAGTGGCTGCGCGGCCAGCCGGACCTGCTCGCGCCGCTGGTGGACGCGGTGGTGGCCGTCCTCGGGCGCGGCCACGGCCGGGTGGTGCTGGTCGCGGCGGACGTCGAGTTGATCGCCCGGTGGATCGCGGTCGTGTCGTACTCGCTGCCGGTCTCGGCGGCCGAGCGGCTGACGTTCGTCACCTACAGCGCCGACCCCGACGGCGCGGGCCAGCGGGTCGTCGGGACGACCCCGGACGCGTGGGCCGCCGCGCAGTACCAGGGCGGCCCGGCGTTCGCGCTCGGCGACGCGCCCCCGCCGCGCCGGCCGGTGAGCCGGTTCGCGCGGACGGTCGCGGCGTGCTGGCGCGCGGGCGACTTCGCGGCCCTGGACGCGCTCGGCGAGCTGGCGCTGCTGGACGGCGCGGGCCCGCCCGGCCCGCGTGCGCTGGAGCGCGCGGCGGCGCTGCTCGCGCTGTGCCGGGGCGAGGCGCGGGTGACGCCGGACGAGGAGGCCGGGGCGGCGGCGCTGCTGGCCCGGTCCGGCCGCGACCTGCCCGAGTGGGTCTGGCGGGACCTGGTGCCGGGCGTCCCGTCGATGGGCGTGGACCTCGCCGTCGCGGTCGAGGACCGGGCGCGTGCGGCGGGCGCGGTGGAGGCGGCACGGCGGGCCGCGCTGCGGGCGGTGACGGCGGCGCTGGACGACCCGTCCGCGCGGGACCGGCTGCCGCGCCGCGCGCTGCCGGCCGAGCTGCGCCCCGCGCTGGAGCCCGCCGTGACGGACGCGCTGGCGGCGGCCGAGGAGCTGACGGACGTCGCGCGCATCGCCGGGATCGCGGCGGCGGCGGGCGCGCCCGCGCGGCCGGGCGAGATCCGGGCGGCGGCGCAGGGCCGGGCGCGGGTCGGCGCGGCGGACGTCCCGGCGGCCCTGGCGGCCTGCCCGGACGACGCGCGCGGCGCGCTGCTGGCCGGGGTCGTCACGGGCCTCGCGGCGGCGGACGCGCCGACCCGCGACGCCGTCCTCGGCGACCGGACGTGCGACCTGCTGCACGACGCGGCGCGCGACGACCCCGATCTGTGGCCGTCCGCTCCGGCGGTGGCACTCGCGGTCCTGGACTCGGTGGGCCGCAGCCGCCCGCTGCACCGCGTGGCCGTCACCGCCGACCTGCTCTCCCTGGCCGACGTCGAGATCGACGCGGTGCTGGAGCGGCTGTGGGCGGCGGCGCCGCAGCCCGGCGAGTGCCTGGAGCTGCTGGAGGCGCACGCCGCCGCGTTCGCCGAACGTCCGGTGCTCGCGGAGCTGCCGTCCCGGACGTTCGCCCGCGCCCTCGGCGACGCCGACATCGGCGTGGAGGTGCTGCGGCTCGCCGCGCGGATCCGGTCCGCGCCGCCCGCCCCGGACGCCGGGCGGGACGCGGCGGCCGTCCAGGCGTGCGCGACGGCGATCGGCGCGGACCGTCCGGACGCCGCCGCCGAGGCCCTGGCCGCGCTCGCCGACCGCGCCGCCGGACCGCTCGCCGAGCCCGCGTTCGGCGTCGCCGCCGGCCGGCTCGCCCGCCGCGACCCGGTGGCGCGCGCGGCGCTGCTCGCGGCGGCGCCCGCCCGGCTGCGCGCCCGGCTCGGCGCCCGCTGGACCGGCGCCCTGCCCGGCCGGGGCGGCGACCCGGCCGCCCGGCACGAACTCATCGAGACGGTCCTGCGGATGCGGGTGCTCGGCGCGGCCGACCCGGCGCTGGAGACCTGGGCGCGGACGGCGGTGACGCGCTGGTTCGCGGGCCGCAGGCTGGAGGCCCACTTCGGCGGCGACCCGGCCCTGCGCTCCGCCCTGCGCGACCTCGCCGCCGAGGCGCGCACCGGGAACCGAGGACGGCAGGGCGCATGAATCCGGTGATGGTCGCGGTGCTGGCGGCGGCGTGGGTCGGCGCGATGCTGGTCGGGTTCGGGGTGGTCTTCCCGGTGCTGTTCCCGCTGACGCTCGTCGTCGCGGGCCTCGGCGCGGCGGCGCTGTCGTACCTGCAGGCGTGCCGGGCGCTGACTCCGTCGTCGCGGTCGGGGCCGTCGCCGGTGCCCGCGCCGGAGGTCTCCTACCGGCACTACCTGCTCGGCCAGGTCTGGCGGGACTGGTGGGCCATCGCGCGCGAGGTCGGGCCGCGCGTGTGGACGCTCGCCCGGGACGTCGTCCTCCGGCTGACCGAAGTGCTGCTCGGCGGCCCGTGGGGATGGTTCGCGTTCCCGGTGTGGCTGGCGCTGTGCGCGGGGATCGTCGTCGCGGCCGTGCCCGCCGCCGTCCTCGCGCTCGCGCTGACCGCGCTGTACGGGGTCGTCGCGGCGGTCGGGCTCGCGGGGTGGCTGGCGTGCGCGGTGGTGCTCGCCGCCGTGGAGCGCGTGTTCACCGCCTACGGCCGCATCCTCCAGACGTGCCCGCACCCGTTCTGCTACGAGCGCATCGGCCTGCCGGTGTACGCGTGCCCGGGGTGCGGGGCGCGGCACGCGCGGCTCGTCCCGGGCCCGGCGGGCGCGTTCCGGCACGTCTGCCGGTGCGGGACGCGGCTGCCGACGACCGTCCTGCTCGGCCGGTTCCGGCTCGCCGCGTACTGCCCGCACTGCTCGGGACGGCTCCCGCCGCGCATCGGCCGCGTCCGGGTGGAGCCGCTGCCGTTCGTCGGCGGCCCCGGCGCGGGCAAGACCACGTTCATGATGCTCGGCATCCGCGCCCTGCACGCGCGGGCGCGGGCCGTCGACGGACGGGTCGCGTTCGTCGAGGGCCGGCACGCCGAGGCCTACGCGGCGGCGGTCCGCGCGTTCCGCTCCGGGGGCCGTCCGCCCAAGACCGGCCCGGACCTGCCGCTCGCGACGATGCTGGACGTCGAGCTGCCCGCCGGACGGCGCGGCACGCCCGCCCGCCGCATCCTCTACCTGTTCGACCCGGCGGGCGAGCACTTCGCCGGGTCGACGGAGGTCGAGTCGCTGCGCTACCTCGACCACGGCGAGACGCTGCTGTTCATCGTGGACCCGTTCGCGCTGCCGCAAGTGAACCGGTCGCTGACGGCCGTGGAGCGGGCGCGGGTGGAGGCGGCGGCGGGACCGTCGGGCGAGGACCCGGCCGACACGCTCCAGCGGGTGCTGAACGAGCTGCGGTCGCGTCCGGACCGGGGACGGCAGAAGCGCGTCGCGGTCGTCGTCACCAAGACCGACCTGCTGCTCACCACCGAGATCGGCAAGAAACTGTACGAGGACCCGGACCTGCGCGGCTGGCTGCGCGCGGTCGGGCTCGGGAACATCGTGCGGGCGCTGGACCACGTGGCGGCGGACGTCCGGTACTTCGGGTCGGGCCTGGCGACCGACCCGTCCTACATCGCGGACCTGCTCGGCTGGGCGGCGGGCCTGTCCCCCGCCGAGCCGTCGGACGCCCCGGCGTCCCCGGACCCGTCCGACGAGATCCCCGGGACCGCTCCGCTGCGCGCGCCGTGGCCGGTGCGGGGCCGGGACGCGGCGCTCGTCCCGGCGGGCTACCAGGTCGGCCGGTGGACGGTGCTGGCGGGCATGTCGGCGCTGACCGTCCTCGCCATCGCCGTCTCGGCGGCGGAGGTGACGGCCCGGCTGGCGCACTGGCCCTGACCGGCCATGTGACGCACGCCACTTCCTGACGTGGCAGATAACGGAGCGTCCTACGGTTGCACCTGCCGGAGCCTCTTCGACCGCCGACAGGAAGGCCCGTTCATGACGACCGCCACCGACCTCCTCGCGCTGGACGCCGCCGCGCAGGACCTGCTGTTCCGCACGGCCCGCACCGCGAACGCCTTCACCGACGAGCCCGTCACCGACGAGCAGCTCCGCGCGATCCTGGAGCTCGTGAAGTGGGGGCCGACCGCGATGAACTCCCAGCCGCTGCGGATCATCGCGGTCCGGAGCCCGGAGGCGCGGGAGCGGCTCGTCGCGAACATGGCCGAGGGCAACAAGGCGAAGACGGCCGCCGCGCCGCTGACGCTGATCGTCGCGGCCGACGCCGCGTTCCACGAGCACCTGCCGGTCGTCTTCCCGATCAAGGAGGGGGCGCGCGACGCGCTGGAGGCGAGCCCGGGACGTCCGGCGATGGCCCGGCTCAACACCGCGATCCAGCTCGGCTACCTCATCGTCGGGATCCGCGCGGCCGGGCTGGCGGCGGGGCCGATGGGCGGGTTCGACGCCGCGGGCGTCAAGCGCGACTTCCTCGCGGGCACCGACCAGGAGGCGATCGCGGTCGTCAACATCGGACGGCCCGGACCGGACGCCTGGCACGACCGCCTGCCCCGGCTGGAGCACGACCAGGTCGTCACGACCGTCTGACCCGTCCCCGCTCGCGCCGCCGCGCCCCCGCGCGGCGGCGCGGCCGTGCCGTCCGGAGCCTCATGCCCCCCAGCACCGCCGAGTCCACCCCGCAGTGGACCGTTCCCGGCGCGACCGCCGCCCGCCGTGTCGCGCTCATCGTCATCCTCGGCGCGCTCGCCGCGACCGCGCCGCTGTCCATCGACATGTACCTGCCCGCGCTGCCGCGCCTCACCGAGGACCTCGGGACGGTCGCGTCGCGCGCGCAGCTCACGCTGACCGCCTGCGTCGTCGGGCTCGCCGTCGGGCAGGTCGTCGCCGGGCCGCTCAGCGACCGCCTCGGCCGCCGCCGCCCGCTGCTGTACGGGCTCGGCGGCTACGCGCTGGCGTCGCTGCTGTGCGCGGTCGCGCCGACCGTCGAGACGCTGACCGCCGCGCGGCTCGTGCAGGGCGCGGCGGGCGCCGCCGGGATCGTCATCGGCCGCGCCGTCGTCCGCGACCTGTTCGACGGGACGGCCGCCGCCCGCTTCTACGCCACGCTGATGATCGTCAGCGGGCTCGCGCCGATCCTCGCGCCGGTCCTCGGCGGGCAGCTCCTGCGCGTCGTCCCGTGGCCCGGCGTGTTCGTGGTGCTCGCCGGGATCGGGATCGCGGTGCTGCTCGGCTCGCTGGCCGGGCTGCCCGAGACGCTGCCGCCCGAGCGCCGGTCGCCGGGCGGCGCCGCCGCGACCGTCCGGACGTTCGGGACGCTGTGCCGCGACCGCGTCTTCGTCGGCCACACGCTGACGCTGGCGCTGGCGTTCGCGGCGATGTTCACCTACATCTCCGGGTCGCCGTTCGTCCTCCAGGACATTTACGGGCTGTCGCCGCAGGAGTTCAGCGTGGTGTTCGGGGTGAACTCCGTCGGCATCGTCGCGGCCGGGCAGATCGGCGGACGGCTCGCCGGGCGCGTCCCGCTCGGCCGGCTGCTCGCAACCGGGCTCGCGCTCGTCGCGACGGGCGGCGCGGCGCTCCTGGCCGCCGTGCTCGCGGACGCCGGGACGACCCTGCTCCTGCCCGCCCTGTTCCTCGTCGTCGCCGGGCAGGGCCTGATCCTGCCGAACGCGACCGCGCTGGCGCTCGCCGGCCGCCCCGCGGGCACGGCGGGCAGCGCGTCCGCGCTGATGGGCCTGACCCAGTTCGCCCTGGGCGGCGCCGCCGCGCCCCTGGCGGGCATCGCCGGAACCGACACCGCCGTCCCGATGGCCGTCACCATCGCCGTCCTGGCCTTCGCCGCGATCCCCCCGGCCCTGCTCACCCGCCCGCCGCGCGAGCGCGTCGCCTGAGCGCCCGAAATCGCGTTAGATACGACCTTCTATTCGCGCGCGGACGAGGCGGGGGTGGAAGTAGCTGATGCCGACGCGCTGTTCGGCGGTGACGCAGAAGATGCGGTAGCCGTTGCGGCCGTCCTCGTCGGGCTCCTCGAACTCGGCGGGCGCGAACAGGCCGCGCCGCACCATCTCCCCGAACCAGCGCATCAGCTCGAACTCGTCGGTGAAGCGCTCGGAGGAGAAGCCGCGCCGGCCGAGGCTGTAGGCGACCTCGTAACCGCAGCCGTCCGGCGGGTAGGTCAAATTCGCCCCTCTCCGTGGCAGACGCCGCACTTGCGCGTGCCGTCGTCGCTCCTGCCGCTGCCGCCGCAGAACGGGCACGTCCTCGACGGGGGCGCGCTGTGCTTGCCCATTCCCGGATCCCACCTCGCTCATGCCGCGACCGCGGCAGTCTACGGCGCGCCGGCCCCGGGCCGCAGGGCGGCGAGGACGAACCCGGTGACCTCGGCGGCCAGTTCGGCGGCGGTCTTCGGGCCGTCCGCGCGGTACCAGGACGTCATCTGGTTCACCATGCCGAGCGCGACGATCGTGACGGTCTCGGCGGGCGTCGCGGCGGAGAACTCGCCCGTCCGCTGGCCCGACTCGACGAGGCCCCGGAACGTCCGGTGGTAGCGGCGGCGGTCGGCGCGCACCGCGTGCATCCGGGCGGTGTCGAGGCGGTGCATCTCGCGCGTGAACACCTTGGCCTCGTCGATGTGCGCGGCGGTGCTGAGGATCAGCTCGGTGAGCACCGTCCGGACGGTCTCCCCCGGCGGCGCCCCGGCCGCGAGCGCCCGGTCCAGGTCGGCGAGCTGCCGGGCGATCAGCGCGCGGTAGATCTCGTAGAGCAGGTCTTCCTTGGAGCCGAAGTAGTGGTAGAGGGCGCCCTTGGTGACGTCGGCCTCGGCCACGATCCCCTGGACGGACGCGCCGTCGAAGCCGTGCGCGGCGAACAGCCGGACGGCCGCGTCGAGGATGCGCCGCCTGACGGTGCTCGGCCCGCGCGCCATCGTCCCTCCCCCCGGGTCCCGGCCCGCAGGATACCGACCGGTCGGTACGCGGAGACACCCGGCGGACGCGCCACCGCCGATCGTGCGGCATCCTTACGCTATGCCCGTTTCCCTGGGGGGATTCCGGTTATCGGCCGGACCGTGGATCATTCTCCCTACGGGCCGTCCGGTCCGGGCCGGTCGCCGGGCGCGGACGACCGACCGGGCGGGACGGACGAGACTTGGGGAGAAGGAGGCGCGCCGGTGAACGAGGCCCCCGGACGCGAGGGATCGGGACCGGTGACCCTCCTGGTCCTGCTGGTCCTGGTCACGGCCGCGGCCGTGGTGCTCGGGCGCCCGCTGCTCGCGGAGTACGCCAACGGCGGCGAGATGGCCGCGCCCGCCCCGGCGCCGACCAGCACCCGCGCAGGGGACCGGCCGTCCGGCCGCCGGCCCGGCGTGATCAACATCGAGGCGGACCAAGGGCTGAGCAGCATGCGGTCCGCGGGCACGGGCATCCTCATGACCTCCTCGGGCTTCGTCCTGACCAACAACCACGTCATCGCGGGCGCGACGTCGATCACCGCGACCGACACCGACAACCGCCGCGCCTACCGGGCCCGCGTCGTCGGCTACGACCCGGCGAACGACCTCGCGGTGATCAAGATGGACGATGCGGCCGGGCTGCGGCCGGCGGTGTTCGGCGACTCCTCCGACGTCCGCGTCGGCGACCCGGTGACGGCCGTGGGCAACGCGGGCGGCAAGGGCGGCGCGCCGGCGGTGGTGACCGGCGTCGTCACGTCGCTGGAGCAGACGATCACCGCGCGCAACCAGGCCGACGGCGGCTCGGAGCGGCTGAGCGGCCTCATCGAGACCGACGCGCCGATCAAGCCGGGCGACTCGGGCGGCCCGCTGCTGGACACCGACGGCAAGGTGATCGGCATCAACACGGCCGCGTCGGCGGGCCCGGACGACGACGGGACGACGCACAAGCACGCGACGCCGTCCGGCACGGCTACGGCGACCCCCGAGCACCGGGGGTATGCGATCCCGGCGGCGGGCGCGCTGGAGATCGCCCGGCAGATCCGCGCGGGCCGGGCGACCGGGACGATCCACATCGGCAAGACCGCGCTGCTCGGCGTCCAGGTCCGGTCCAACGGCACGGCGTTCGGCGCGCTGGTCGACACGGTCGTCCCCGACACCCCGGCGGACAAGGCGGGCGTCAAGGCGGGCGGGGTCGTCGTCGCGCTGGCGGGCGAGGCGGTGGACACGCCGTCGCGGCTCACGGGCCTGATGCTGACGCACCACCCGGGCGACGTGGTGAAACTGGAGTGGACGACCCGCGACGGGCGCCGTCATTCCGCCGACGTCCGCCTGGTGGAAGGGCCGCCGCAGTAACGTCCTGTGCGGCGGAAGGACGAGCATGGACGCTCCGGAGAACGACGGCGGCGACGCGGACCTGAGCGTCGGCCGGCCCAAAGACTGGGCGGGGGGCGTGCCGGGCGTGACGGCGGCCCTGCGGCATTCCCACGCGCAGATGGGCGTGCGCCGGACGGCCCTGACCCTGCTGCGCGTCAACCAGAAGCAGGGCTTCGACTGCCCCGGCTGCGCGTGGCCCGAGGGCGCCGACCGCCATGTCGCGGAGTTCTGCGAGAACGGCGCCAAGGCCGTCGCCGAGGAGGCCACGACCCGCCGCGTCACCCGCGCGTTCTTCGCCGCGCACGACGTGGACGACCTCGCCGCGCGCTCCGACCACTGGCTCGGGCAGCGGGGACGGCTCACCGAGCCGATGGTGAAGCGGCCGGGCTCGCGGCACTACGAGCCCGTCTCCTGGGACGAGGCGTTCGGCCTCGCCGCCGCCGCGCTGAACGCGCTGGACTCCCCCGACGAGGCCGTCTTCTACACGTCCGGGCGGACGAGCAACGAAGCGGCGTTCGCCTACCAGTTGTTCGTCCGCGCGTTCGGGACCAACAACCTCCCCGACTGCAGCAACATGTGCCACGAGTCGTCGGGGTCGGCGCTCACCGAGACGCTCGGCGTCGGGAAGGGCTCGGTGTCGCTGCACGACCTGCACCGTGCCGACCTGCTGTTCGTCGTCGGGCAGAACCCCGGCACCAACCACCCCCGGATGCTCACGGCGCTGGAGAGGGCCAAGCGGAACGGCGCGCGGATCGTGGCCGTCAACCCGCTGCCCGAGGCCGGGCTGCTGCGGTTCAAGAACCCGCAGCGTCCGGGCGGGCTGGCCGGACGCGGCACCGCGCTCGCCGACCGGTTCCTCCAGATCCGGCTGAACGGCGACCTCGCGCTGTTCCAGGCGCTGAACCGGCTGCTGCTGGAGGCGGACGCCGTCGACCGCGCCTTCATCGCCGAGCACACGCACGGGTTCGCGGCGTTCGAGGAGCACGTCCGGGCGCTGGACTGGGCCGAGGTGCTCGCCGCGACCGGCCTGACGCGGGACGAGATCGAGGCGACGGCCGGGGACGTCCGCGCCGCCCGCCGGATCGTCGTGTGCTGGGCGATGGGCCTCACGCAGCACCGCAACTCCGTCGCGACGATCCGGGAGGTCGTCAACTTCCTGCTGCTGCGCGGGAACGTGGGCCGTCCGGGCGCGGGCGTGTGCCCGGTGCGCGGCCACTCCAACGTCCAGGGCGACCGGACGATGGGCATCGTCGAGCGGCCCGCGCCCGCGTTCCTGGACGCGCTCGGCGCCGAGTTCGGGTTCGCGCCGCCGCGCGCCCACGGGTTCGACACGGTCGGGGCCGTCCGGGCGATGCGCGACGGCCGGGCGCGCGTGTTCGTCGGGATGGGCGGCAACTTCGCCCGCGCGACGCCCGACTCGGCCGTCACCGAGGCCGCGCTGCGCGGGTGCCGGTTGACCGTCCAGGTGTCCACCAAGCTGAACCGGTCCCACGCGGTGACCGGCGAGACGGCGCTGATCCTCCCGGCGCTCGGCCGCACCGAGCGCGACGAGCAGCGGACCGGGCCGCAGTTCGTGTCCGTCGAGGACTCGATGGGCCTGGTCCACGCCTCGCGCGGACGGCTCGCGCCCGCAGGTCCCGACCTGCGCTCGGAGGTCGCGATCGTGTGCGGGCTGGCGCGCGCGACGCTGCCCGGCTCGTCCGTCGACTGGTCGGCGCTCCAGGACGACTACGACGTCATCCGCGACCACGTGTCCCGGGTCGTCCCGGGGTTCGCCGACTACAACGCGCGCGTCCGCGAGCCGGACGGGTTCGCCCTGCCGCACGCGCCGCGCGACGAGCGCCGCTTCCCCACCGCGACGGGCAAGGCGAACTTCACCGCGAACCGGCTGGAGGTCGTGCACGTCCCGGCGGGGCGGCTGCTGCTCCAGACCCTGCGCAGCCACGACCAGTACAACACCACGATCTACGGCATGGACGACCGCTACCGGGGCGTGAAGGCCGGACGGCGCGTCGTGTTCGTCCACCCCGGGGACCTGGCGGACCTCGGCGTCGCGGACGGCGCGACCGTCGACCTCGTCTCGGAGTGGACGGACGGCTCCGAGCGCCGCGCCCCCGCGTTCCGCGCCGTCGCCTACCCGACCGCGCGCGGCTGCGCCGCCGCCTACTTCCCGGAGACGAACGTCCTCGTGCCCCTCGACAGCACCGCCGAGATCAGCAACACTCCGACGTCGAAGTCGGTCATCGTACGGCTGGAACCCGTGTCGCACTCTGGGTGATCGGTCGGCGGCGCGTCGTGACGTCCGGGTACGATGGGTGACGACCGGCTCACCCCCGGAGCCCTTCACCCGAGGTGATCGTCACGGTGCTGGCGGAGATGTCGCGGGCCGGGAATCTGCCCGCCGAGATGACGCGGTTCATCGGGCGGCAGCGTGAGCTCGGCGAGGCCCGCCAGGTGCTGGCCCGGTCCCGGCTCGTCACGCTGACCGGCGTCGGCGGCGTCGGCAAGACGCGGCTGGCGGTGCGGGTCGCCGCCGACCTGCGCCGGTCGTTCCCCGACGGGGCGTGGCTGGTGGAGCTGTCGGCGCTGCGCGAGCCCGCGCTGCTCGCCCGGACGGTCGCCGACGCGCTGCGGCTGCCCGGCCAGGCGTCCGGCGACCAGACCGACCGGCTCGCCGACCATCTGTCCGACAAGCACCTGCTGCTCGTCCTGGACACCTGCGAGCACCTGGTGGACGGCTGCGCGACGCTCACCGAGGTGCTGCTGCGCGCCGCGCCCCGGCTGCGGATCCTCGCGACCAGCCGCGAGCCGCTGGACGTCATGGGCGAGCACACGCTCGTCATCCCGCCGCTGCCGGTCGCCGACCAGGACAGCGCGACCGGCGACGACGCGGTGACGCTGTTCGCCGACCGCGCCGAGGCGATGGTCCCGGGGTTCGCGCTGACGCGGGACAACCACGCGACGGTCGCCCGGCTGTGCCGCCACCTGGACGGCATCCCGCTCGCGATCGAACTGGCCGCCGTCCGGCTGCGGAGCATGTCGGTGGAACAGCTCGTGGACCGCATCGACGACCGGTTCCGGCTGCTCGGCACCCCGCGCGCGGCGGGCGGACGGCACCGGACGCTCCGCGCGACGATCGAGTGGAGCCACGACCTGTGCACCGCGCAGGAGCGGCTGCTGTGGGCGCGGCTGTCGGTGTTCCCCGGCGACTTCGACCTGGCCGCCGCCGAGCGCGTCGGGGCGGGCGGCGCGCTGGCCGCCGACGCCCTGCTGGACGTCCTCGCCCGGCTGGTGGAGAAGTCGATCGTGCTGTGCGAGCGCGACGGCCGCCGCTACCGGATGCTGGACACGCTGCGCGAGTACGGCGCGGAGCGGCTGACCGAGCTGGGCGAGCGCCCGGACGTCCTGCGCCGCCACCGCGACCACTACCTCGCGCTGGCCGAGGAGGCGCGGCGGGACGCGCTCGGCGCCGGGCAGCTCCCCGCGCTGATCCGGCTGCGGGAGGAGAACGCGAACCTGCGGGTCGCGCTGGAGCACTCGCTGTCCACGCCGGGCGACGAGGAGACGGCGCTGCACCTGGCGGCCGTCCTGCAGCACTACTGGCTGTGCCTCGGGAAGTTCGGCGAGGCGCTGAGCTGGCAGGACCGGGTGCTCACCGCGACCGAGGCGCTGCCGCCCGCCCACCGCGAGCGGGCGTGGGTGGCGTTCGGGACGGGCCTGGTCGCCGTCCAGCGCGGCGAGGCCGAGCGCGGCCGGGCGCTGTTCGAGCGCGCCGACGCCGCCGACGACCCGGTGCTGCGCGCCCACATCCTGCACGGGACGGGCCTGGTCGCGCTGTTCGAGGGCGAGCTGGAGGGCGCCCGGACCCGCATCGCGCAGGCGCGCGAGGAGTTCGCGCGGCTCGGCCACGAGGAACCGGCCGCGCTGCTGGCCGGGCCGCACCTGTCGTCGGTGCTGGCGCTGGAGAGCGACTGGGACGCGGCGCTCGCGGTCGCCGAGGAGAGCGTCCGGGCGGGCGAGGCCAGCGGCGAGGTCTGGAACCGGTCGTTCGCGCTGTACGCGCGGGCGGCGGCGCGCTGGTGGACGGGCCGCAAGGACGAGGCCGTGGACGACCTCATGGCCTGCCTCCAGATCAAGGAGGACCTCGGCGACCAGCTCGGCATCACGCTCGCCCTCGACCTGCTGACCCCCGCCACGCTGGTGCGGGGCCGCTACGAGGAGGCGGCGATGCTGCTCGGCGCGACCGAGCGCATGTGGCGCGAGCTGGGCGCGCAGCTCCAGTACGGCCCGCACTACATGGAGCGGCGGGCGCTGTCGGAGAAGGCCCTCCAGCGCCGTCTGCCCGCCGACCGGTTCCAGTCCGCCAAGCGGCGCGGCGGCGAGCTGACGATCACCGAGGCGATCGCGCTGGCGCGCGGCGAGCCGGTGGCCGCGCCCGGCCCGGCGCCCGCACGTGAGACGCTCACCACACGGGAGCGCGAAGTGGCGGCGCTGGTGGCGGAAGGGCTCACCAACCGACAGATCGCGGACCGGCTCGTCCTCGCCAAGCGCACCGTGGACTCACATGTCGAGCACATCCTCACCAAGCTCGGATTCACGGCCCGGACGGAGATCGCGGCCTGGACACCGCCGCCCGATTAAGCTCCGTTCATGACGAATATCCCGCAACGTGAGCCTGACGTCCGGGCCTCGGACGCCGACCGCGAGCGCTTCGCGCACGTCCTCCGCCAGGCCGCCGGAGACGGCCGCCTGACGCTCGCGGAGACCGAGGAACGGCTCGGCTGGGTGTTCGCGTCGCGGACGCTCGGCCAACTGGAACAGCTCGTCGCCGACCTGACGGCGGACGTGTACGCGGGGTCGACCGCCGCGGCGAGCGGGCTGCCGTCGTGGAGTTCGGCGTACGCGGTGATGAGCGGGTGCAAGCGGCGCGGGCCGTGGTCGGCGCCCAAGCGGTTCACGGCGTTCTCGTTCTGGGGGTCGAGCAGCATCGACCTGCGCGAGGCCGTGTTCCCCGCGGGCGAGACCAAGATCACCGCGTTCGCGTTCATGGGCGGCGTGGAGATCATCGTGCCGCCCGACCTCAACGTGCAGGTCGAGGGCGTCGGGATGATGGGCGGGTTCGGGCAGGGGGCGTCCGGGCCGGGCGCCGCCGGGTCGCCGCTCGTGATCGTCAGCGGCCTGGCGATGTGGGGCAGCGTGTCGGTGAAGCGGCGCGAGCGGCGGGCCGACCGGCAGGCGCGGCGGGCCGAGCGGCGCTCACGGCGGTCCCGCCGCTGACGGCGGACGGCGGCCGGCCCACGGGCGGGCCGCCTCGAACGCGCGGCACGCGGCGAGGACGCGGGCGTCGGCGTGCCGGGGGCCGACGATCTGGAGCCCGGCCGGGAGCCCGGCGGCGGTGAACCCGCACGGGACGCTCGCGGCGGGCTGCTGCGTCATGTTGAACGGGTAGGTGAAGGGCGTCCAGGACGTCCAGCGCTCCCCCGGCCGCCCGTCCGGCGTCTCCCGGCCCGCCGGGAACGCGGCGATCGGCAGCGTCGGGGTGAGCAGCAGGTCGTAGCGCTCGTGGAACTCGCCCATGCGGCGGCCGAGGTCCATGCGGACGGCGGTGGCGTCCAGGTACGCGGCGGCGGTGACGGCGGCGCCCTGCTCGCAGATTTCGCGCAGGCCGGGGTCCAGGCCGGCCCGCCGCTCGGGGTCCAGGGGCTCGACGACCTTGGCGGCCCCGGCGGACCACAGCGTCCAGAACGCGGCGACGGGGTCGGCGAACCCCGGGTCGGCGCGCTCCACCGTCGCGCCGAGCGCGGCGAACGTCTCGGCGGCGGACGCGACGAGCGCGGCCACCTCCGGATCGACGCGGGCGTGGCCGAGGTCGGGGCTGAACGCGACGCGCAGGCCCGTCACGTCCGGGACGGTCGCGGCGAACGGCCCGGCCGGCGGCGGCAGCGCGGCCCAGTCGCGCGGGTCGGGCGCGGTGATGACGTCGAGCAGCAGGACGGCGTCCTGGACCGTCCGGGTCATCGGGCCGGCGTGCGCGAGCGTCCCGAACGGGCTCGCCGGGTAGTGCGGCACCCGCCCGTACGTCGGCTTCAGCGTGAACGTGCCGGTGAACGCGGCCGGGATGCGCACCGATCCGCCGCCGTCGGTGCCGAGGGCGAGCGGCGCCAGGCCCGCCGCGACGGCCGCCGCCGCGCCGCCGCTGGACCCGCCCGGCGTCAGCGCCGGGTCCCACGGGTTGCGGGTGACGCCGGTCAGCGGGCCGTCGGTGACGCCCTTCCACGCGAACTCCGGCGTCGTGGTCTTCCCCACGGCCACGGCGCCCGCCTCCCGCAGGCGGGCCACGGCGGGCGCGTCCTCGCGCCACGGCCCGGCGGGGTCGACCGCGCGGCTGCCCCGCAGCGTGGGCCGTCCGGCGGTGAGGAACACGTCCTTGATCGAGACCGGGACGCCGTCCAGGGGCAGCGGCCGGCCGCGCGCCCACCGGTCCGCCGAGGCGCGGGC
The DNA here is from genome assembly GCF_002911665.1 of Actinomadura rubteroloni. NCBI lineage: Bacteria > Bacillati > Actinomycetota > Actinomycetes > Streptosporangiales > Thermomonosporaceae > Actinomadura > Actinomadura rubteroloni. Next base: position 253,488 of record NZ_MTBP01000003.1, on the reverse strand, counting down.
GGCGGTCAGCGCCTCGTCGGCGGTGACCAGGCAGAACGCGTTGAGCACCGGGTTCTCGCGCTCGATCCGGTGCAGGACGGCCGCGACCGCCTCGACCGGCGACAGCGTCCGGGCGCGGTAGGCGGCGAGGAGTTCGGCGGCGGACAGGTCGGCCGGGTCGGTCATGGCGCTCCCTCGCGGACGTGCTCGCGGACGTAGCCGAGCCGCTGGTCCACGACGTTGCGCAGCGGGCGGCCGGTCAGGCGGCGGTCGAGGTTGTCGGCGAACAGCGCGACGAGTTCGTCCCGCCAGCCCGCCGCGTCGCCGGACATGTGCGGCGAGACGATCACGTTCGGCAGCGTCCACAGCGGCGAGTCCGGCGCGAGCGGCTCGGCGGCGAACACGTCCAGCGCGGCACCGGCGATCGTGCCCGCGCGCAGCGCCGCGACCAGGGCGTCCTCCACGACGAGCGCGCCCCGGCCGACGTTGACCAGCCGCGCGGACGGCCGCATCCGGGCGAGCGCGGCGGCGTCGATCATGCCGCGAGTGGCGGGGGTGAGCGGCGCGGCGAGCACGAGGTAGTCGGCGGCGGCGAGGCCGTCGTGCAGCGCCGCCGGGGCCAGGACGGTCCCGAAGTCGGGGTCGCCGGTGCGCGCCGCGCGGCCCGCGCCGGTGACGTCCAGGCCCGCCGCGCGCAGCAGCCGGGCGACGGCGCGGCCGATCGGGCCGGTGCCGACGACGAGCGCGGACCGTCCGGCGATCCGCTCGGTCTCGCGGTGCCGCCAGACGCGCGCGTCCTGGTGGCGGAGCGTGCCGGGCAGGTCTTTCGCGAACGCCAGGACGAGCCCGAGCACGTACTCGGCGATCGGCCCGTCGAACACGCCCCGCGAGTTGGTGACGACGGCGCGGTCGGCGAGCGCGGGGAACAGGAGCCGGTCGACCCCGGCGCTCGCGATGTGGACCCAGCCGGGGCCGCCGGTCGCGGGCCAGGCCGCCGGGACGGCGTCGGACAGGAAGTCCCAGACGAACAGCACGTCGGCGTCCGGGAGTGCCGCGGCGAGGCCCGCCGCGTCCACGTAGCGCAGGTCGGCACGGTGTCCGAGCGCGTCTAGGCCGGGCGGCCGGTCGCCTGCGCACAGGACCGTCACGCGCATCGGCATTCCCCCTTCCTCCGCGGGCCGGCGAGTGTTGACGCGCCTTTAACACGGGGGCATTGACACGCTAGGAACGGCTCGTAGGATTGTCAACAATCGAACGCGATCAGGCTGCAAGACCGTTCCGCCACCGGCCCCGCCCGGTGCGGGCAGGCGGATCCCAAGGCGCTGAGCGTCCCGTCGGGTGCGACGCCCGTCGCCGCCCCGCCCTCGTTCCCGGGGAGGTCCGGCTTGCCGAGGTTCATCACCATCACGTTGGAGCGCCGGGGCGTGTCCTGCACCGCCGAGCTGCTCGACAAGGACGCGCCGCGCACCTGCGCGGCCGTATGGGACGCGCTCCCCCAGGGCGGCGACGTCTACCACGCCAAGTACGCGCGCAACGAGGTCTACACGATGGTGGAGCGGTTCGCTCCGCGGGAGGTCGGGCTGGAGAACCCGACCGTCACGCCCATCCCGGGCGACGTCGTCTACTTCTCCTTCGCCGGAGGCATGCTCGACCGCGCCTTCAAAGAGGAGAAGAGCATCGACCACCTGCCCGGCGTCATCGACCTCGCGCTGTTCTACGGCCGCAACAACCTGCTGCTCAACGGCGACGTCGGCTGGGTGCCCGGCAACGTGTACGCGACCGTCGTGGACGGCCTGGCGCGCATGGCCGAGGCGTGCAACGACGTGTGGCGCTCGGGCGCCGTCGGCGAACGGCTCGTCTACCGCCGGCACGAGAGCTGACCGGCGATGGCGTTCGACCCGGCCGCGGTGGTCCGGCCCGCCCTCCTCGCCCAGCACGGCGTCGGCGTCGTCGCGCCGTTCGACTTCGCGCTCGATCGCGAGCTGTGGCGCTGGACGCCCGACGACGTGTCGCTGTTCCTCACCCGGCTCCCCTACGTCCCGGTCCCGGTGACGGTCGAGATGGCCGCTGCGCTGTCGGACCACGCGGTCGTCGGCCGCGCCACCCGCGACGTCCTCGCCCCCGAACCGCTCGGCGTGGTGTTCGCGTGCGCGTCCGGCAGCTTCGTGCACGGCGCGGCCGGTGAACGCGCGCTGGTCGGGGCGATGGAGGACGCGGGCGCGCCCGCCGCCACCACGACGTCCGGCGCGCTCGTGGACGCGCTCGCGCTGCTCGGCGTGCGGCGGCTCGCCGTCGTGACGCCCTACATCGACGCGGTGACGCAACGGCTGCTGACGTTCCTCGCCGAGCACGGCGTGGGAGTCGTCGCGTCGGTGGGGCTCGGTCTGCTCAGCCATATATGGAAGGTCGGTTATGAGGAGGTCGTACGAGCCGTGAGCGCGGTGGACCGTCCGGACGCCGACGCGGTGTTCATCTCCTGCACGAACGTCCCGACCTACGACATCATCGCCCCGCTGGAACGGATGATCGGAAAACCGGTGCTCACCGCCAACCAGGTGACCATGTGCATGGCGCTGCGCCGGATGGGGTGGCGCGCGGCGGGCGAGGACCAGCGGCTCGTCCGGCATCCCGACGCGACGGCGGCCTGACGATGGGACGGAGCATCGGCTTCCTCTACCCCGGGTTCAGCGCCGAGGACGACTACCCCGTGCTGGAAGGGCTGCTCGGCGACGTCGCGCTGCGGGTCGTCCACACCGAGATGCGCGAGGACGCCCACCGCGTCGACGCCCTGCTGGACATCGGCGGCGACGGCGTCCTCGCAGCGGGCGCCCGCGCGCTGCGCGGCCTCGGCGTGGACGCGGCGGTGTGGGCCTGCACGAGCGGGAGCTTCGTGTTCGGCTGGGACGGCGCCGCCGCGCAGGCCGCCGGGGTCGGCCGGACGGCGGGCGTCCCGGCGTCCAGCACGTCGTTCGCGTTCGTCCACGCCGCGCGGCGGCTCGGGCTGCGGCGCGTCGCGGTCGCGGCGACCTATCCCGCCGACGTCGCCGGACATTTCCGGGCGTTCCTGGAGCACGCGGGGCTGGAGGTCGTCGCGCTGGCGAGCCGGGGCATCGTCACGGCCGCCGAGGTCGGCGCGCTCGGCCGCGACGACGTGCTGGACTTCGTCGCGGCGCACGACCGCCCGGACGCCGACGCGGTGCTCGTCCCCGACACCGCGCTGCACACCGCGGCCTGGCTGGACGACCTGGAGGCCCGCGTCGGCAAGCCCGTCCTGACCGCGAACCAGGTGAGCGTGTGGGAGGGTCTGCGACTGACCGGCGGCGACCGGCCCCGCACCGGGCTCGGCCGCCTTTTCTCCGCCGGGTGACGACCGAAGGGACTCCGATGCGCCGACCGGGCGAGCTGGAACCGGTTCCCCGCCGATCGACGGTCGAGATCGTCGCGGCCGAGCTGCGTTCGGCGATCATGTACGGGGCGCTGCCGCCCGGCTCCCAGCTCGGCGAGGCCGAACTGGCGACCCGGCTCGGGATCAGCCGGGGGCCGCTGCGCGAGGCGATGCAGCGGCTCGTCCAGGAGGGCCTGCTGCACAGCGAGCCGCACCGCGGGCTGTTCGTGATCACGCTGGACCACGCGGACGTCGAGGACGTCTACCTGTCCCGGCTCGCGATCGAGCGCGCCGCGTGCGCGCTCGTCATGGCGCGCAACCGGGGCGAGGCGGTCGCGCGGCTGACCGAGGCGCTGGACGCCCTCGTCGCGGCGGCGCGCGACCGCGACCGGGTCGCGATGAGCGACGCCGACCAGGCGTTCCACGCGGTGCTGGTGAGCGCGTCGGGCAGCCCCCGGCTGGAGCGGATGGCGCAGACGCTGCTGGTCGAGACGCGGATGTGCCTGAACGAGCTGCAGGACACCTATCCCGAGCCGGACGAGCTGGTCCACGAGCACCGCCGGATCGTGGACGCCATCGCCGACGGCGCCGAGGAACGGCTGCTGCGGCTGATCGAGGAGCACATGACCGGGTCGATCGAGCGGCTGCGTCCGTCCGCCCGGCCCCTGGACAGCGACCCGGCTTCGTGATGCCATGAGCACCGTAGATTGTCGACAATTCCGGGGAGAGGGTCGATGGCGAAGCTGTCACCGGTGCTCAAGCAGGCGACGCCCGTGCTGGCCGAGCGCGGCGAGGGCGTCCATCTCTACGACGCCGACGGGCGGCGCTATCTGGACTTCACGGCGGGCATCGGCGTCACGAGCACCGGGCACTGCCATCCCCGGGTGGTCGCGGCGGCGCGCGAGCAGACCGGGACGCTGATCCACGGGCAGTACACGACCGTCCTGCACCCGGGCCTGCTGAGGCTCACCGAACGGCTCGGCGACGTCCTGCCCGCCGGGCTGGACTCGGTGTTCTACCTCAACAGCGGCAGCGAGGCCGTCGAGGCGGCGGTGCGGCTCGCGCGGCACGCGACCGGACGGCAGAACATCGTCGCGTTCCAGGGCTCGTTCCACGGCCGCACGATGGGCGCCGCCGCGCTGACCACGGCGGGCACCAAGTTCCGCGCGGGCATCGGGCCGCTGATGCCGGGCGTCGCGGTCGCGCCGTTCCCGCAGGCGTACCGGTACGGGTGGGACGAGGCGGAGGCCGTCCGGTTCGCGCTGCGCGAGCTGGACCACCTGTTCGCGACGGCGTGCGCGCCCGCCGACACCGCCGCGTTCATCGTGGAGCCGGTGCTCGGCGAGGGCGGCTACATCCCCGCCCCGCCCGCGTTCCTGGCGGGGCTGCGCGAGCGCGCGGACCGGCACGGCGCGCTGCTCGTCGTGGACGAGGTGCAGACCGGCATCGGCCGCACGGGACGGTTCTGGGGGCACGACCACGCCGATGTCCGGCCGGACGTCCTCATCACCGCCAAGGGCCTGGCCAGCGGGTTCCCGCTGTCGGCCATCGCGGCGCCCGCCGCGCTGATGGAACGGGCCTGGCCCGGCTCGCAGGGCGGCACGTACGGCGGCAACGCGGTGGCGTGCGCCGCCGCGCTCGCGACGCTGGACGTCGTCCGCGACGAGGACCTGGTCGGGAACGCGGCCGTCCAGGGCGACCGGCTGCACGCCGGGCTGCGCGCGATCGCCGCCGGCCACCCGGTGATCGGGGACGTGCGGGGGCTCGGGCTGATGCAGGCGTGCGAGTTCACGGCGCCGTCCGGCGAACCGGACGGGGCGACGGCGGCGCGGGCGCAGGCCGCCGCCGCCGAGCGCGGGCTGCTGCTGCTGACGTGCGGCGGGTACGGGAACGTCGTCCGGATGATCCCGCCGCTGGTCGTGACGGGAGAGCAGGTGGACGAAGGTCTCGCGCTGTTCGCCAAGGCGGTCGCGGACGCGGGGTGAGCCCGGGGGTGACCGGGCGGCCATGTCTTTGTTAGATTCCGAATCTCATTCTACTGAGTCGGAGGCCGCCGTGAGCCCCTGGAACACCCCCGAACGCCGTGCCCTGCGCGACCTCGTCCGCGACTTCACGACGCGCGAGATCGTCCCCCACCTGGACGAGTGGGAGCGCGCCGGCGCGCTCCCCCGCGACCTGCACCGGCGCGCGGCGGCGGCCGGGCTGCTCGGCGCGGGCTTCCCCGAGGACGCGGGCGGCCAGGGCGGCGACCCGATCGACGCGCTGCTCGTCGCCGAGGAGATCATCCAGTCGGGCGGGTCCGGGGGCGTCGTGGCGTCGCTGTTCACGCACGGGATCGCGCTGCCGCACCTGATCGCGTCCGGGGACACGGCGCTCATCGACCGGTTCGCCCGTCCCGTCCTGGCCGGGGAGATGATCGGGTCGCTCGGGATCACCGAGCCGGACGCCGGGTCGGACGTCGCCGGGCTGCGCACCACGGCCGTCCGCGACGGCGACGCCTACGTGGTCAACGGCGCGAAGATCTTCATCACGTCCGGGGTGCGGGCCGACTTCGTGACGACGGCCGTCCGCACCGGCGGCCCCGGCTACGGCGGCGTGTCCCTGCTCGTCATCGAGAAGGGCACGCCCGGGTTCACGGTGTCGCGGGCGCTGGACAAGATGGGCTGGCTCTGCTCGGACACGGCCGAGCTGTCCTTCTCCGACGTCCGGGTGCCGGTCGCCAACCTGGTCGGCGCGGAGAACACCGGCTTCCTCCAGATCGTGCAGAACTTCGTCGCCGAGCGGCTCTCCCTCGCCGTCCAGGCGTACGCGACGGCGCAACGCTGCCTGGACCTGACGCTCGCCTACGTCCGCTCCCGCGAAACGTTCGGCCGCCCGCTGTCCTCGCGGCAGCTCGTCCGCCACAAGATCGCCGAGATGGCCCGCCAGGTGGACGTCGCCCGCGTCTACACCCGCACCGTCGCCGAACGCTACATCGCCGGCGAGGACGTCCTCACCGAGACCGCCTACGCCAAGAACACCGCCGTCCACGTGTGCGAACAGGTCGTCCACGAGGCCGTCCAGCTCCACGGCGGCATGGGCTACATGCGCGAGTCCGAGGTCGAACGCCACTACCGCGACGCCCGCATCCTCGGGATCGGCGGCGGCACCACCGAGATCATGAACGAGATCATCGCCAAACAACTCGGCCTCTAGCCCTGACCTGCGACTTCATCATCTTCGTGCTACCTACGACGAACACGTTGTTAGTCAGAATGTTAGTGATCAAGTTCCACAGCACTGAACGTGTCGCACAGTGGCTCGATATGGAGTCGAGTGGGTCAGCGACATGACCGGGTCGTACCTACAACTTTTTGGGAAATAAATCGGGAACGGGGCGAACCTAAAGGATGACAGGTTTCGGCCGATGCAGCGGCAGTGCTTACATTCTGCGGCGAACGCCGCTCGAACGTCGATTCCTACTTCCAGAAGAATTCGCCGCCACGCTGCGCAACGCCGTCAAACACGGGGAACTGATCGCGGAACGGTAGTCCGAACCACCAGGGCCGCTCGGCGCCCGACCTCGATAGTAGTGCGCCTGGAACTGCGAAGTGACTCCAGGCGACCGTCGTCCTGCATACCGTGTGCGCCGGGACGCGGCATTCTCCCCTATTCACCCGGTCCGGCAGCCTGCTGGTCTTTCAGTCCGCGGATCTCCTGAGTGAGTGACTCGATGGCCTCCAGCAGCCGGGTGTTTTCTTCAGAGTCCCGCCGTCCTTCTAGATCGGCGGACACTTCGCTTTCCCGCGACGCGCGGCTGTATTGATCGCGGCCACCCTGGCCGTACCGGGCAAGCTTGCGCCGCACTTCCCCCAGAAGATCCTCCACTTCACGCAGCCCCCCTTCCCGTGTTCTCTCATACGTTCGTGCGGACGCTTTGTCGTCGCGATAACCGACTGCGGTACGCGCGGTGCCGACCAGGTCACGCTCGATGTCCCACAGGCGGTCTATCGCGTCGTCGAACAGGCCTCTGACATCATCGAAGATGTTGCGGCGCCCACTTCTGTCGTACTGTCGCATTACCTCTCCTTGTCGCTGATGGGTTTCACCATCCGAAGATGGCCGGTCATTCGACCGGCTTCCTGTACTCGACAGCGCGCCAGGACCCGAGCCACACCCCCTCCGGCAGTGGCGGCCGGGGCTCGACGCACTATGTCAATGGTGCCCGTTGTTCGTCTCGGGCGGACACCCGGCAAGGCCCGTAAGTGTTGAAATCGGGCGGTCCGTTGCAAAGGATCTCTGTCAGAGCTGGCCAGACCTGCGATGATTTCAACGGTCGCTGAGGCGTCCTCTTTCATCATGTGAGACTGTCCGCGGTCTCGTGGCTCTGGTTTCCGGCGTGGCGCTTCCCAGGCCCAGAACGTGGACGGTCATAGCGCCCGGAAGCCGGGCGTCCAGGCTAGTCAGGGAGAGGTCATGGCGGCGGCGCGCCTCAGCAGGGGGCGAGCGGCAATGGCGTTGGCGTGCGGGCGCAGCCGGGACCGCATCGTGGCCATGGCGGTGGACACGCGCCCGCAGGCCAGACCGGGAAGGCCGTCCAGGAACTGGTGCCACGTCGCGACGGCCTGCTCCAGATGGCCGTGGGCGAGTTGAAGTTCGGCAAGGCGGGCAAGCAGGACCGTTCGGGATCGGCGTTCGTGCGGCGGGCGATGACGTATGGAGTCGCGCAGCGCGTCGATCGCGCCACTGTCTCCCAGCAGGGCACGTACCGCGGCTTGTTGATGGAACAGTGCGGCAGGATGGTAGCCGCCGATAATGGCGTCGGCCCCAGGCGGTGAGCCGATGTGCTGAGAAGTGGCTCTGTCCAGGTGACGTTCGGCGGCGGTCAAGTGGGTCAAAGCCCGAGTGCGGTCACCGTGCGCGGCATGGGCGACTGCCAGTTGCCCGTAGAGGAAGGCCCGGCGAACTGGAGAGTGTTTCGTGGTGGTGGCGACGGCGGATTCGGCGAGCTGCAGCGCCTGGGTGTGGTGGCCTAATGAGCGCGCCTGCACCGACATTCCACGCAGTGTGATCGCGTAGGCGGTCGGGTCGGCGTTGTAGGCCGCCAGCCGCAACGCGGCCAGGTAGTAACGCTCGGCCAGCCCGTGCTCCTGATCGTCGAAACACATGAACCCGCATAAGTACGCCAACTGGGTTGCAGCGGTCAGCAAGGAGCTTCGTAGACCTGGAGACGCCACGCCATGCAACCGCGGCGCAAGACAGGACGACAGGTAGCAGGCGAGTGTCCGTCGGACCACGCCTCCGCCGAACACATCGTCAGCGGCGGCGAACACCCGCGCCATCTCGCGTGCGCCGTACACATCAGCCGACCCCACGGTGATCCGGCCTGGTCCGTGCGGAACGGGCTGGAGTACCGAGGCCACGGCCTGCTCGAACTCTGGCACCGCCAGCGCGTCCAGGCGGTAGGGGCCCACGCCTCCGACCGCCACGCCGTCGATGCCGGCCCCCTGGCCGCCGACGGGACGTCCCGGCGGGGTGGGTCCGGAGGCCGTTTGCGCGGTGGTCAACACCCTCAGTTCTGTCAGCAGGTCGGCGAAGCTATGAGCGACTGCGCCTCCCGATGGATGGCCGCGGTCCGCGGAGGGCTCGGCCGGGTCGGCCAAACCACAGTCGGCCCGAGTCAGCGGGCGGCCCAGACGGCGCGCCAACGCTTCGACGAGCAGATCGGGGGTCGGCGGCCGTGGCCGGGTGCCCGCGAGCCAGTGCGCAACCGAAGTGCGATCGAAATGGGTCGCCACGCCGTTCTCCGAGCCGACCTCGTTGATGGCGTTGGCCAGTTGCTGCCCCGTCCATCGGGCCTCGGTCAGCACACGGCGCAAGCGCAGGTTCGGTGCACGACTGCGCGGATTACGGCTATTCATCGTCGCCTCCGATACCGGATGACGGGCTCCGGCGGGTCTGGCATATCCCGCGCCTTTCCCCCGAGCCCCATCCTGCGCATCGTCGCCCGCTGGTAGTGGTCAGCGTTCGGCAGCGCGCTTTAGCTGGCGGGCGTTGGCCCATAGCGCGGCGACGGCGGCCACGGACATGATCTGGGTGGCGCGTTGCGAGCCGGTACCGCCCAACGGGGTCGTGTTCACGTGCACGCCCAGGTTGTGGCTGGCCAGGTCACGCACGATGGTCCTGGCCTCGTCCATGACCGGCGTGCAGAGCATGGTGTCCACAATGGACTGAGACAGATTGGCGAAAGAGAATGACTCTTTGATCAGTTCGGCCATGATGGTGCCCATCTGATCGCTGAAGACATCCAACATGGTCAGCTCAGGGGCCAGATAGCGGACCGAGCCTTCGATATTCGCGAAGGACTTGGCCAGCACGGGCAACATCGGGCTGGTGGCGATGCCGTGTTTGGTGGCCTGCGACAGCACGCTGGTGAGCGTGACCCCGAAGTTGAGTTCGGCCAGGGAGGCGTTGCGGACGCGGGGAATGAGGTCGGCCAGGTCGCCGGCGAAGGCGCGGGGATTGGCCCAGTCGGTGCAGCGGCCCATCTCTTGCCAGCCGCGGGCGGCGGCGGGGGCGTCGTTGCAGACCACGCCCATGATGGTCTGCAGCAGCGCAAGGCTCAGGTGGCGGTCGAAGTGGCCGACCATGCCCCAGTCGATGATGGTGGCGGGCCCGCCTGGATGAACGAAGATGTTGCCGGGGTGAGGGTCGCCGTGAAAGGTCCGGTCGACGAAGTAGCCCCGCATCGCCCACGCCAGCAGATCCCTGCCGATGGCCAGCCGATCCTCCGCGGTGAAGTCGCCGTGTTTGACGTCCCGGATGGACTGGCCGGGTGCCAGGGACTGCACCAGCAACCGGGGGGTGGCGTGGATGACCTCGGGAACCTCCAGAGTGGGGAACCGGCGCGCCAGGGGGCGGGCGCGGTCCATGTTGGCGGCCTCCAGGGTGAAGTCCAGTTCGGGCTTCATGGCCTCGAACAGCATCCTCAGCATGGTGTCGAAATCCAGGACCTCGGCGTACTTGGGTGCCAGGCGGCTCGCGATCCGTACCGCCCGCCGCAGGATTTTCATGTCGGTGACGACCAGGTCCTGGATACCTGGTCGCTGCACCTTGATCACTGCCGGGGTGCGATCACGCAATGTGACACGGTAGACCTGGGCCAGTGACGCGGCGCCCAGCGGACGGCTGGTGTCGACATCGTGAAAACGGTGCCGCCAGCCTGACCCCAGTTCGGCGGCCAGGACCGGCTCGAACACCTCGAACGGTGTCGGGGAGACCTGATCGTGCAGTTTCCCCAGTTCCAGGCGGACTGGTTCGGGCACCAGATCAGGCCGGGTTGACAGCAGCTGCCCGACCTTCGTGTAGAACGGCCCCAGATCCTCGAACGCCTGCCTGATCGCCGCTGGTCGCCACTGCTCGCGCGGCTCGGTCTCAGCACCGGGTTCGCCGCGGGCATCACGTCGATGTCTGATTTCCTCGCGAGCCAGCTGCTTCAGCACACCCACCAGAAGGCCAAGACGGCCCTTAGTGTTCATGAGCGCTCCGGCCCGGCTTCAGGAACATGGAATGCACCATTTGGTAGCGGCAGCGCCCCCTTCGGGATCCGGGGACGCTCAAAGCTGGACAGCGCCACTGACCTGCCCGTGGCCGTCGACGAAGGCAGCATTTTCGACCTCCTGACCTGTCGACCTGTGTCAATCTCTCGAAAATGTGCCGGGCATCTCATCTTCGACGATGAGCATCCGTCGTCTGCAATCGGACTATTGCACACGATCGGAACCCTTGGCAACACCGCCTTCTCCTTTCCATGCACGATCTTCGAGGGGGCGATGAGCGTGGCTCAGTGTCCGCAATCCTTATCGGCATGCAGCCGGTATTTACGGCGACGATCTTTTGGATGCCGTAGTTGCTGGTCACGCCCGCGATGATCCGTGATGGACCGCAACAATGACGAGCATCCTTATCATTACCGGAAAGTTTTCTGTTGACCAAAATCTCAGTAACAGCCATCTTACCCGGCAGTAAGAACTGGATCGGTCTCTCCTTTGCCACCTGGATCGATGCGTGATCGTTTCGGCGGCACAAGCTTGCGGCGGTGCTTGATCCGCACTACCGGGGGTTTACAAGGCGGCGAGCCGTGAAATACCGTCACGGCTACACGAACTACCCCAAAGGGGGTTCGGTGGACGCAGCAACAGCGCGTCGAGACCCGCCCCGCGAAAAGCGATGCATTGAGCTTCCGCCGCGCATTTTGGAGACGGTCATGAGATCCCATCGCGATGACTATGCCCGTAACTCGGATCGCTCTGCCGGACAGAGCAGCGTTACCGCATACCTTCAGAACGTCATGGATGACACACGGCAGTATCTCGATGAAGTGATCGACACCGCACGTGATATCTCCGATGACCTCTGGGATGTCGTCGACCGGGCCGTGGAAGGGCGGTACGGCTGGTCGCGCCGTCCTGGCGCACGGCAGCGCCAGGAGCATGACCGGGGCGGGTACGGACGGGACCGGTATCACGAGGACCGGGTCCAGCCGGGCGAGCCGGAAGAGACCATCGCCCGGTTGAGAAAGCTTCAGGAAGAAACCGAGGCGCTGGCCGTCGAGCTCGGCCGGCTCACTGGGCGGCCCGGCTCGCAGCCCGGTCCGGCGGAAGGCTCCTCGGCGGCCCAGGAGTCCTCGACCGATAAGACCTCGACGTGACCTCCGCATCCGCCCGACCGCTCTTCTCCTCGGCAATCCGCCCGTCCTCGCCCGCCGATCACCTTCCGGCGGCCTAGCGGCAGGTGGTCCAAAGCAGGTGTCTGCGCTTCCGCACGGCACTCGGCACGCATCCCAGCGACCAGTACCGGAGGTATGCCATGGTCAACCCTCCATCACCGGACCGCACACTGCCAGGCCGCATCAACCCGGTGATCCCCACCGGGGCGGTGGACCGGGTCGTCCTGGAGCTGGCGGAGCGGGCTGCGCAGCGGTCTTACCTGCACATCGGCGGCGTGATGCTGGTCAAGGGCACCCCGCCGAGCCTGGGTGAGCTGCGACGCTCGGTCGCCGCGCGGGTGCACCGAGCGCCGGTGCTCGGCTATCGCCTCAGCGCCGACCAACGGCGGTGGGAGCCCGATGCCGGCTTTCGCCCAGAGGATCACGTTTCCCAGCGTCGGCTGAGTTCGGACGCCGATCTGCTGGCCGAGGCGCTGGCGGTGATCGACGAGCCGTTGCCACCCGATCGCCCTCTGTGGCGCTTGGTACTGCTGCACAGCTTCACCCTCGCCGACGCTGGAAGCACGTCCGACGACGAGAACGGCGGCGGGCGCGGCGAGAGCGAGGCGACCGGTCAGTACGCGGTGTGCTACTGCGCGCATCATGCCTTTCAGGACGGCATGGCCATCGCCGCGACCTTGGAAGCCTTGTTCGGGTCCCGGGTTCTGCCGCCGCCCGACCGTACGGAGACCCGGGCCGCAGTGCGGCCATGGCAGTGGCCTGCGCCCTCCGACCTGGCCTTACCAGTGCGGCCCACCGCCCACTGGACGCCGGCCGGGCACTCCTTGACCGGCCGACGCCGGTTGCTGTCGTTCGACATGGACCAGGCGGCGCTGCGTTCCATCGCCCGTACCGCCGGCGTCAGTCGCAACCAGGTGTGCCTGGCGATCTTGGCGGCGACGCTTCGTGAGTGGACACCGGCCGACTGGGTCGGGCCGCCGGATCGCCGCGGCCGCAAGGGTCTGCGCGTGGCCATGCCGGTGGACCTGCGCGCTGAAGGCGGCGGTGGCTGCCTGGGCAACCAGTTGGTGGTGCTGAGCGTGGACCTGCCCTGCCACCTGACTTCCCCTCGCCAGATGCTCCAGTATGTCGTCGCCCAGACCCGCCCCCAGCGGCTGCTGCGCCACCGCGCTCTGTACCGGGTGCTGGCGCCCCGCACCCCCCTCGCCCTCACCCGGGCGATGTACCTGCGCTTTGGCGACCCCCGTTATGTGGCGATGCCAGTGACCACGGTGCGGCTGCGCCAGATGCTGATCAACGGCACCCCGGTGCACAGGACGTTCGCCATCCCACCGCTGACACCCCGCCAACCCATGATGATCGCGCTACTGCAACACCAGGGAGAGATCATCTGCTCCGTCCTGGCCGACACCGCCGTACCCGGCCTCGATCTCCTGGACGACCTGTGGCAGAAGGCCCTGGCGCGCCTGCACGAGGCGGTCTGTGTTTCCCCGGACGGCCAGTGAGCCGGCGTCACCCGCTGCGGATGCAATGAGCACTTCGTTTCCACCGGAAGCACCAGATTTGTCGAGGGCGAACCGGCGTCGATCTACACGTGGACGCACAGCACCAGCATTGCCGAGTAAACCGGTTCGAGGAGTATCAAGGTGAAGCAGCACAGTGAACGGCAGGTGGCGGTGATCGGAGCCGGATGCCGGCTTCCGGGAGGCGTCGATTCCCCGTCCTCTCTCTGGAGGCTCCTCGCCGACAAGCGCGACACCGTCCGCGACATCCCCGACGATCGGTGGACACAAGAGGAACTCTCCGGGCTTCCCGCCGATGTCGCCGGCCGCATGAGGCGGGGAGCGGTTCTCGACGAGGACGTGTACGCCTACGACCCGGCGTTCTTCGGCATCAACGCCCATGAAGCCGCCTGGGTGGACCCCCACCACCGGCTTCTGGCCGAGACGTTCTGGAATGCCGCCGAACACGCGGGAATTCCGCCCCGGTCCCTGTCGGGCAAGCAGGTCGGGATCTACTTCGGCGTCTACAACAAGGAATACCTCCTGCGTGCCCAGCGTCCGCTTGAGGAACTCGACGCCTACGCGATGAACGCCAGCATCCACTCCATGGCCGCCGGTCGCATCGCGTTCCTTCTCGATCTGCAAGGTCCCCAGATGACCGTGGAAGCCGGTTGCGCCTCTGGACTCGCCGCCATGCACGCCGCATGCCAGGGTCTGCGGGACGGTGAGGCCGACATCGCTTTCGCCGGTGCCTCCTCTCTCATCCTCGGCCCCGAGGAGTCCGTGCCCCCCGCCCGCTGGTCGTTCTACTCGCCCACCGGCCGCTGCAGCGCCTTCGACAGCGCCGCCGACGGATACGTACGCGGTGAAGGTTGCATCGTCCTCGTCCTCAAGCGCCTTTCGGACGCGGTACGCGACAATGACCGCATCCTCGGCGTGATCCGTGGCTCCGCGGCCAACCAGAACGGCCGCCGATCGTCCCGCCTGACCGCTCCTTCCGCTACCGCGCAGATCGATGTGTACCGTCGCGCTCTGCGCGCCGCAGACGTCGCCCCCGGCGACATCGGCCTGGTGGAAGCCCACGGCACCGGAACCGAAGTCGGTGACCCACTGGAATTCCGCGCCGTCGCCGAGGTCTACGGCGCCGGCGACGGCGCCTGCGCCCTCGGATCGATCAAGACGAACATCGGGCACACCGAACCGGTGGCCGGGCTCGCAGGGCTCCTCAAGGCGCTGCTCGCTGTCAGCCGGGGGCAAATACCGCCGAATCTGCACTTCCACGAGTGGAACCCCAAGATGCGCCCCGAAGGCACCCGGCTCTTCGTCCCCACCGAGGTCACTCCCTGGCCGGAGACGAAGAAGTCGCGCCTCGCCGTCGTATCCTCCTTCAGCGTCACCGGTTCCAACGTCCACGTGGTCATCGAACAGCCCCCGACCGGCCTGGGCCGCCACCGCGGCACTCCCGGATCATGCGGTTCCAGGAAGCCGCGGGAGACGACCAGTGCCACTGAGCCGTTCGTGATCCTGCTCTCGGGCGCCAACCGCCCGGCCGTCAACATCGCCGCCCGCCGTCTCGCGCACTGGCTTACCGGCGACGGAGCCGACACCCCCTTGTCGGATGTCGCTCACACCCTCGCTCTGCGACGTACCCACCTGCGTGAACGCCTCGCCGTCGTCGCCTCCACCCGGCAGGAACTCATCGACCGGCTCACCGAGGCCGCAGGTGGATCCGCCGGCGGCGCCGGCACCGGGACGACGATCGGCACCGTCAAGCCCAGTACCGACACCGTCTTCCTGTTCTCCGGACATGGCTCCCAGTGGGCCGGGATGTGCCGGAATTTGCTGGACCGCGACCAGAGGTTCACCCGCGTCATCGACCAGCTTGAGCCGATCATCGCCGCCGAGTCCGGGTTCTCCCTCCGTCAGACTCTGGCCGGCACCGATCTGGTCCACGGCATGGACCGGGTGCAGCCCACCATCTTCGCCGTCCAGGTCGCGCTGTGCGCCATGTGGGCCGACTACGGCGTACGGCCGGACGCGGTGATCGGCCACTCCATGGGGGAGGCGGCCGCGGCGGTGAGCTCCGGCGCCCTGACCCTGGAGGAGGGCATTCAGGTCATCTGCCGTCGCTCCCGACTGAACATGCGCGCGGCCGGGATGGGCCGCATGGCCTCCATCGCGCTGTCCCGCGCCGACGTCGAAAAGAGGATCGAGCAGAGCGATGCCTCCGGCGTGAGCGTCGCCGTCGTCACCTCACCACGAGCGACCGTGGTCGGAGGGCCGGCGGCCGCCGTCGAACGGATGGTCCGCTCATGCCAGAAGGACGGCATCGCGGCGACGCTCATCAACGTCGACATCGCCTCCCACACCGCTCACATGGACCCCATCCTGGACGACCTGCGCGCCACCCTTTCCGGCCTGGCCCCTCAGCCACCGACCACCCGCTTCTACACGACCGTCTTCGACGACGCCCGCCGCGACGTGCTGCTCGATGCGGACTACTGGGCCGCCAATCAGCGCCGGCCCGTTCTCCTCGCCGCCGCGATCCAAGCCGCCGCCGAGGACGGCCATCGCCGCTTCGTGGAGATCAGCCCGCATCCAGTCCTCGCCCACGCCGTGCATGCCACCGTTGACGCCCTCGGCGAGGGCCCCGCCGACGTCTTCGCCTCACTGCACAGCGACACGGACGAACGCGTCGACTTCCTCACCCAAGTGGCGTCCCTTCACTGCGCCGGTCACCAAGTCGACTGGCGCGCCCCCTACGGGTCGGGCGAACTCGCCGACGTGCCCGGGACGAGCTGGGAACGCACCCGGCTGACCATCGCCCCCTCACCGCTGCGCGGACCCGCGCCCCTCGCCGCCGGCGGGGGCCATCCCCTGACCGGCGCGCATCTGACCGACCCCGACAGCGCCGGCCGTCACCTCTGGCAGAAGACCCTCACCAGCACCACCCTGCCGTGGCTGGACGAGCATCGTGTCAACGGCGTCCCCGTTCTCCCGGGCGCCGCCTACACCGAGATGGCCATCGCCTGCGCCACAGACGTGTTCGCCACCGATTCCCACCAGGTCGAGGTCCGCGATCTCGACCTCAAGCGCATGTTGCCCCTCGGCGAGGGACGCGCGGTCAGCGCGGTCGCGACCACCGTCGGTCCCGCGGTCGCCGCCTGGGAGCTGACCGCGCTCGACCCCGACGGCACCCACACGCCGTACGCGAGCGCCGAACTGCACCACACCACCGCCTCCGCCCCGCCCCGAGCCGTGGACATCGCGAAGATCCTGGCCATGCCGGCGACCGACGTCGAACCGACCGAGCTGTACCGTCGGATGAGGGAAGACCGCGGCATCACCCATGGACCGGCGTTCGCCGGCATCAAGCGCCTTCGCCTGCTCCACGACCAGCCCACACCCGCCGCCCTGGCGGATATCGAGCTGCCCCCGACCGGCCGGGCCGGCACCCGTGCCCTCAATCTCCACCCCGTCCTTCTCGACATCTGCCTCCAGGCCGTGGGGAGCACCTGGCTGGCCTCCCACGCCGTTCCGCCGGGCGGAATGCTCCCGCGCCGCCTCGGAACGGTCAGGGTCCTGGGCGATACCACCGTGGCAGCCCACTGTCACGTGCAGCTCTTCGACGTCTGCGACCGCTCGTGCACCGCACGCTGCGTCCTGACCGATGCCGCCGGTACCGTCCTCGCCGAAGCCGACACCGTCGAGTGCGTCAGCACACCTCTCCAGGCCGCCGAGGAACTCTTCAACCACCGCACCCTCGATGTGGCCTGGGAAGCGACTCACGCTCCCGGCGAAGTGACCACCACAGGACGCTGGAACCTGTGCCACGAAGCCGACCGCACCGCCGACGCACGGGATCTGAAGGTCGCCCTCGAAGCGCACGGAGCCGAAGCGGTCCTGCACGCCGTGACCTCGGGCACCAGCCCGGACCTGCACGAATCCCCACGCGGCGTGGTCTATCTGCCGTCCCTTGACGACGCCCATGGCGCCGCGGTCTGTGCACGCACCAACCTGCTGCACCTGACTCGCCTCGCCCAGAGCATCACCGCCCAGGTCTCCACCGCCGGGGGCGCCTCCCCCTCGGGCAGTACCGGCCAGGGCGACCGGCCGGTGCCGCGCCTATGGGTCGTCACCCGCGACGCCCAGCAGATTCTGTCCGGCGACATCCCTGATCTCGCCGGATCCGGCCTGCGCGGAGCACTGCGTGTCCTGGCCCTGGAACAGTCCGCGCTGCGTCCCGCCCACCTCGACATCGACCGGGCGACGACCCCGCAAGAACTCGCACGGGAGCTCCTCACGTGCCCCGCGCCCGACGACGACATCGCCTACCGTGCCCACGTCCGCTACATCGCCCGCCTCAAGCACGCCCCGCTCGGCCCCGAGGACAGGATCCAGCGCGGCGTTCAATGGTCCTCACAAGGTGCGACGCTACTGCGCGGGCAGGCCAAGACCTTCGATGACATGACCCTGACCGCGCTGTCCCCTCGGCTGCCCGGCCCTGGAGAGATTCAAGTTCGCTTGCACTCCACGAGCCTGAACTTCGTCAATGCCCTCAAGGCGATAGGCACCTTGGACCGGCTCCACGCCGGCACCGACATCACCCAGCCGGCGGTCTTTGATGGCGCCGGCACCGTCACCGCCGTCGGCCCTGACGTTCGGCACCCCTCCGTAGGAGACTTAGTGGCGGTGCCGGTGTGCTGGGCGGACGATGAGGACGCCCTGATGTGCTCGCAAGCCACCGTCCGCGCCGACTGGGCGATCCCCCTCGCCGGGGAAGAGGACCTCGGCCATGCGGCCGGCCTGCCGATCGCCTACCTCACCGCCTGGTACGGGCTGCGCCATCTCGGCCGCCTCGGCGAAGGCGACCGGGTGCTGATCCACTCCGCGACCGGCGGCGTCGGACTCGCCGCGGTCAACGTCGCCCGCCGCCTCGGCGCCCAGATCCTGGCCACCGCCGGCACAGAGACCAAGCGCGAGTACCTGCGCTCTCTCGGCATCCGGCATGTCATGGACTCCCGCAGCCTCGACTACGCCGAGCAGGTCCAGCAGATCACCGGAGGTCGTGGCCTGGACGTCGTCCTCAACGCCCTCGCGGGCCCCGCGCAGGCCGCCGGTCTCGAACTGCTCGCCCGCCAGGGAAGGTTCATAGAGATCGGCAAGCGCGACATCTACGAGAACACCCGCCTGGGACTGCTGCCGTTCCGGCGGAACATCACTTTCAGCAGCGTCGACATCGCATTGCTCATGCAGAAGGCCCCGGCCCTCATCGGCGCTCTCACCCAGGAGATCACCCAGGAGTACACCTCCGGGCGGCTTCCTTCCCTGCCCATGACCCTGGCCCCCGTCTCCGAAGCGTCCGAGGTGTTCCGCACCATGGCCTCCGCCCAGCACATCGGCAAGCTCGGGCTGACCTGGCCCACCGAAGGAGGCACCGTTCTGTCGGTCGAGCCGAAGGACGTGCGGCCCGTCGAGCCCCACGGCTCCTACCTCGTCACCGGCGGACTGGGAGGTCTCGGCCTGCACGTGGCCACCTGGCTCGCCGATCGCGGGGCCGCTGCCGTCGTCCTCGGCGGCCGGTCCGAACCGAACGAACGCGCCAGAGGCGTCATCAACGAACTCACCGCACGCGGGGTCGGTGTCGTCGTCGCCCTCGGCGACCTCGCCGACCCACGAACCGCCGAGAGCCTGGTGACGGCCGCCGAGTCCACAGGCCACCCGCTGCGCGGCATCGTCCACGCCGCCGCCGTCGTCGAGGACGCCACCCTTGACAACGTCGACGCCGCCCAGATCCAGCGGGTGTGGGACTCCAAGGCTCTGGCCGCGTGGAACCTTCACCAGGCGACGAAGACCGCTCCCCTGAACTGGTGGATCTCCTTCACCTCCGTCGCCGCCGTCATCGGCCAGCCCGGACAGACCTGCTACGCCGCCGCCAACTCCTGGCTGGACGAGTTCACTTCCTGGCGGCGTGCCCAGAAGCTTCCCGCCACCAGCATCGTGTGGGGGCCGTGGGCCGAACACGGCCGCGGAGTCGAACTCGAATCCCTCGGCTACACCATGATCACCCCGTCCGAGGGCATGGACGCGTTGGACAAGATCCTCACCCGCTCCTCCCGCGCCCGGATCGTCCATTCGCCCGCCGATCTCGAACTGCGCATCGACCGGCATCCGGACGCGGCTCAGCTCACCTACTATTCGGCGCTACCCCGCGCTCGCGGCGTCATCGAGGAAGCCGGCGAGTTTCTCACGAGCTGGAACGCCTGCACCGATCCCGCCCGCCGCGCCCAGATCCTCCACGAACGGATCGTGCACCACGCGACCGCCGTCCTGCGCTGCTCCCAGGAGGCCGTGGACGTCCGGACCCCGTTCGCGGCGCTGGGGCTGGACTCGCTTCTGGCGATCCAGCTCCGCAACCGCATCTCCTACGAGACGCACGTCGAGCTCCCCACCACGGCCCTGTGGACACACCCCACGCCGGCCGCCCTCGCCGAGCTCCTGGCCGATCGCCTGCCCGCGGTCTCGAAGGAGAACTGATCGATGGATCCCGCTCAGGTCCTGGTCATCGGCGCCGGCCCCTGCGGACTGGCGGCCGCCTGCGAGCTGCTGCGGCATGGCACCACCGTGCGCATCGTGGACGCTCACCCGCAGCCGGCGGCCGGCTCCCGGTCCATCCTGCTGTGGCCCCCGCAGCTGGCGATCCTCCGCGACCACGGACTTCTGGACGAAGCCCTCGACCTCGGGATCCGGCCCGAATCGTTCACTTACAGCACCGACAAGAGGCGACTGGCCAGGTTCCGATTCGCGGACGACACCGCGCCACTGATCCTGCCCCAGCACCACACCGACCGGCTGCTGGAAAAGGCCCTCAACACCATGGGCGTGACGGTCGAACGCCCGGTCCGGGTCACCGACGTCACCCAGACGCCCGGCGGGGTCAGAGCGCAGGTCACTCGCGGCAACGGAGAGACCGGCACGCTGGACGCGCCATGGCTGATCGCAGCGGACGGGGCCCACTCCACCGTCCGCACCGTCCTCAACGTCGCCGCCGTCCGCGCCCGGGCCACGTCCCGGTTCCTGCTCGCCGAAGGGAATCTCGCCCCCGCCCCGGCCCGCACCGAGATCGAATACGTTCTCACCGACAAGGGGGCACTTCTCGTCGCGCCGCTGCCCGGTGACCTCTACCGGATCGCCGGCGACGTCACCGACACCGCCGACCCCACCGCCGAGGCGGCGCAGGCCCTTCTTCGCCGCCGGAACCACGATGCGAAGATCAGTGACCTGACCTTGCTCACCCACTTCACCTCGGAAGAAGCCCTCGTCCGGGACATGAGGGTCGGCCGGGTCTTCCTCCTGGGGGACGCGGCCCACATCCACTACCCTGTCGGCGGCCAGGGCGCGAACCTCGGCATGCAAGACGCCCGGAACCTCGCCTGGAAACTCGTCGGCGTCATCAACGGACAACTCAATCCCGACATCCTCGACACCTATAGCGTCGAGCGCCGCTCCGCAGCCGAGCAGATCCTGCGTATGACAGGCATTGTCGCCCGCGTCGCGCTGCTCCGTCCCCCATGGAACTCTGCCCGGAACGTCCTACTGCGGAGCATTCAGGGCTCGCCTGCCGTCCAAGCCTGGTACGTGGCGAAACTCGCCGGACAAAAGACGAGCTATCCCAACACGCCTCTGGGCGCCCCGGTGCCCGTCCGTCCCCACCGCCTGGGCCGCCTGTCCTCAGCCTCGGTCGTAGGCCGCCCATCACCCACCTGGGCACGGCCTGAAGAACGAACCAGCCTCTTCCGGGTGGTCAGTAAAGGACCCACCGAGAACTCCGAGATCACTGCGCGGGCCGAAGAGCTCGCCCGCGCCCACCCCATCGCCACCCACCAGCACGTCATCGGCCCCAAAGAGGAGTGCGTCCTCATCCGCCCCGACGGCTATGTCGCCGTCGCCGCCGCCACATCCGACCTGACCGACATAGCCCGCCTGCTGACCGGCATCCGCACCACTTCGCACTGACCCCAGAAGGAGAGGATGAAAGCCGCCATGGCCATTCCGTCCGATCGTGAGAAAGTGTTCCGCGCCTGGGCGCACTCGCTCTGCACCAACGACCTCGACGGCTACCTGTCGTGCTTCGCCGAGGACATCTACCTGGAAGACCTCGCGCTCGAGAGTGTCGTCCAGAGCAAAGAACAGCTCCGCACGGACGTCGTGAAATGGTTCGACGCCTTCCACGACGAAGAACTCACCCTGGAGGGCTATCTGGAGGGCTCCGACGGTGAGATCGGCACGAAATGGACTCTGTCGGCGACGGTGGTCGGGCACTTCCCCAGACTGACCGAGAACGCCGTGATGGGCCGACGTTTCACCAAGCGGGGCCTGAGCGTGTTCACCTTCTCTCCCGACGGTCTCTTCCAACGCGAAACCTCGTACTGGAGCCTCAACACCATCATCCGGCAGATCACCTGATCGAAGGGCGCCGGGAACAGACTCATTCACGGCCCGCCCCATGGCCCCCGATCGGAGGAGCCCTGCCATGAACCCCACAGTCGGCTTCATCGGGCTGGGCGTGCTGGGCAGCAGAATGGCCCGCCGCGTCCTGGACGCGGGTTTCCCGCTCACCGTGTGGAACCGAACCCAGCGCAAGGCCGAGCCGCTGCACGCCGCCGGCGCCCGGGTCGCCACAACTCCGGCGGACGTCGCCCGCACCTGCGACATCCTCGCGATGTGCGTCACTGACCGCGAAGCGGTCACCGCCATCGCCTTCGGACCGGACGGTCTGCACACCGTCCCCGCGCGCAAGCAACTCGTCATCGACCACTCGAGCATCGCTCCCGACGCCACCCGCAGCATCGCCGACCGGCTGTTCGCCGCCAATGGCATCTCCTGGCTCGACGCGCCCGTGTCCGGCGGCACCCCCGCCGCCGAACGCGGCACCCTCACCGTCATGGCCGGCGGCAGCACCGCGGACTTCGACCGTGCCCTTCCTGTACTGCGGTGCTACGCACGCCGGCACACCCTCATGGGCCCGGTCGGCAGCGGGCAGGCCACGAAGCTGTGCAACCAGATCATCGTCGCCGCCACCACCTGGGGCATCGCCGAGGCCGCCACTTTCGCCCGAGCATCCGGCATTCCACCCGAAAGCCTCCTTCAAGGACTGGCCGGCGGCTTCGCTGACAGCGCCCTCTTCCAGCACTACCTGCCGCTGATGTCCCCCCCACATGACCAGGCCATCGGCTCACTGGAAGACCTGGTCAAAGACCTCGATGCCGCGCTGACCCAGTCCCGCGCCACCGGTACTCCGCTCCCGCTCGCCGCCCACTTGGCCGAACTGCTGCGCATCGCCAACAAGTGGACTCCCCCGCAGGCCGCCGGAAGCTTCATCGGCCTCCTGCACGGCAAACCCGATAGCGAAACAACGGACATCCCACGATGAAAAAGGTCCCCTCTGACGCGGCCGACGACGCCCCCGCCCGCCGCCTCGTCACGACCCCGGCCTTCTGGTGCGCCCTTGTCGGCGTCGCCTCGCTGGTGATGGGGGCATGGGTCATGGCCCGCTGGGCCGCCGCCGGCGTGCACTCCCCCGATAACGCCGGTGGCAGCATCTCGCCGGTCCGCACCGCCATCACCTGGGCTGTTCAGGCGGCCACGGTCACCATCGCGATCATCTGCGCCGTGTACGTGGTCCGCGACTGTCGGAGCCGTGGACACTTCACCCTCAATGCGGGCATGTTCCTGGGTTTCATCCTCGCCTCCTGGCAGAGCCCACTGTTCAACTATCGCGAGATCACCTTCGTGGTGAACCGGTACGTCCTGCGCGTCAACTCCTGGGGCCCCTATATCCCCGGCTGGGATCCTCCCCATCGAGAGCTCTTGTTCGAAGCCCCCGTCGCCATCACCGGTGTCGGCTTCGGCATCCTCATCTTGTGGGTGTGGGCCCAGTGCTGGATGGCCCTCAAAATCGCCGACCGGTTCCCCCGCTGGAGCTGGATCCGTCTGGTGACCGCGATCTTCCTCGCCGGAATGATCGCCGACGCGGTCTTCGAATTCGCCTGGATCAGCACCGGCATCTACTCACACGCGCACGCCTGGCGGCCGGCCGCCCTCTTCGCCGGCCACTGGTACAACCTCCCCTTGTCCAAGGTCTTCAGCGCCTCCGTCTTCACCACCCCCTTCGCGCTGATGTGGTACCTGGAACGCACCCGCGGCACCACTCCCTGGATCTACCGCGGCGCCGAACTCGCCTCCACCCCCACGACCGCGAACCTCACCCGCGCCCTGTCCGCGATCGGAGTAGCGAACATCGCAACTCTCGTCTACCTGGGGTGGTTCATCGCCGCAGGCACGGTCGGCGGTCCCATGCCGGCCGACACTCCCTCCTATATGTGGCCACCGAACGCGAGGTGAGACAAATGACCACACCATTCCGGACCGATGCCGAAAACACGTTCGACAACCCCCTGTACCCGGCGTTCTGGAAGCGGACCGCCGAGGAGCGTGACGCGTTCTTCTCCCGGCTGCGGGCGGCCAGGGAGCCCATCTTCTTCCCCTACCAGCCGCCTCGCGCCGACGCCGCCCCCTACGGCTTCTACGCTCTCGCCCGGCACGCGGAGATCACCGAAGTCTCGCGGCATCCCGAGATCTTCAGCTCAAGCCCCGCCAGCACCCTCGAAGACCTTTCGCCCGCTCTCCAGGGCGACGCTGAAGGTTCCCTCCTGCACATGGACCCACCGCGCCACACCGACATGCGGCGCGTGGTCTCCCAAGCCTTCACCCCCCGCGCCGTCCGCCGCTATGACGAGCTGATCACCGGTGTCGTGAAGGCCGTCACCCGTGAACTCCTGGACAAGACACCCTGCGACTTCGTCACCGAGGCCGCCGTGCAGCTGCCACTGCGCGTCATCGCCGCCATCGTCGGTGTCCCGGTCTCCGCCCACGACGAGGTGGTGAAGGCGACCGAGGTCGTCACCGAGATCGGCGACAGCACCAATCGGCACAGTCTTGCCGCCGTGAGCGAAGCGGTCACCTACTTCAACACGCTCATGGGCGACCTCGCCCGCCATCGCCGCGTCCACCCCGCTGACGACGTAGTGACCACCCTCGTCCAGGCCACCATCAACGGCAGGCACCTCACCGACGCCGAGCTCGGGGCGTTCCTGCGCATCCTTCTGGTGGGAGGAAACGACACCGTCCGCAGCACCCTCGCGCATATGCTCACGCTTTTGACGGAAAACCCCGAGCAGAAACGCCTTCTGTTGGCCGACTTGGACGAACGAATGCCCGGAGCCGTCGAAGAGGCCATCCGCCATGCCACCCCCGGTACGTGGATGCGCCGCAACGCCACCCAGGACACCACTGTGGCCGGTCACGCCTTCCGTACCGGAGACCGGCTCATCCTCTACTACATCTCCGCCAACCGCGACGAAGAGGTCTTCGACCGTCCCTACGCGTTCGACATCACCCGCAACCCCAATCCCCACGTCGGCTTTGGCGCCGCCGGCCCGCACTACTGCCTCGGCGCCCACCTCGCCAAGCACGAAGTCGGCGTCTTCTACCGGGAACTTCTCACCCACGCCCCCGATATCCACGCGACCGAACCACCGGTGCACACCTATTCAGGTCTCATCCACAGCATCACCCGCCTGCCGTGCGCCCGCAGCGGGTCTGCCGGATAACGCTATAGACCCTGCGGGCTGGTTGGCCGAACAGATCGGGGGTGTGAGCCCGACGTGTTGCGGTCGATGGCCAAGGCCTACGCGGTCTGCGGCGCGGGCTACCGCCAGCGCTCGGACGAGCGGGTCAACCGCCGCGACGGCTACCGCTCTGCCCCAGCTCAACTTGCGCTCTGCCACCGCTACATCGGGCAATGGCCGAGGCCCGAGACAGCGGGCTGGGATGGTTTAGGTTCCTGGGTCCTGTCGCGTAGTCACGTCGACCAACTCGTCTGCCAGTTGTTCGACGGCGTGGCGGCCCTCGGGGACGACGGCGGCCAAGACGTGGACGGCGTGCCACATCTTCGGCAGTACCCGATACACGACCGGGACCCCCGCGCTCTTCGCGCGCGTCACGAAAGCCTCCGCTTGGGGACGAAGGATCTCGTACTCTCCGCAGTGGACGATGAGGCACGGCAGGCCGGCCAGCGACGATAGAGCGGGAGAGGCCTCTTTCAAGCAATATGGTGGCGCGTAGAGCCGTGCGGTGCGCTTGGCCGCACCCTCCGTCAGGGCCGGGTCCGCTGCCTTCAGTCTTCGGCCGACGCTCAGAGTGTCCAATTCGATCCACGGCGACAACATCACCACGGCTGCCGGTGGCGGCGCTCCTTCGTCGCGGGCCTTGAGCGCCGCGCTCAAAGCCAAGGCCGCGCCGGCGGATTCGCCCGCCACGATCAGATTCCGGGAGTCGACTCCCGACTCGATCAGTGACTGGTACGCCCTCCAAGCATCTTGAGGGGCGGCGGGGTAGGGGTGTTCCGGGGCCCTGCGGTAGTCGGGCAGGTCGACCGTGCAGCCGCAAGCCTCCGCAAGGTGCCCTGCGAACGACAGCGACAGACGCGGCGACCCCGCCACGAAGCCCCCGCCGTGAAAGTGCAGGACGTGCAAGGGTGAGACTCCGGTCGACGGTCGTAACCGGACCGAGGGAATGCCACCAATCGGCAGACGTTCGGTGGTGACACCGTCCGGCAGGGGAAGCTGCCGCGCCAGGGCTTCGAGGTAGGCGCGTCTCCATGCCAGCGGTATCGGAGCACCGATCACATGCTTGAAGCCGATGCGCACCATAGCGCGTATTGCCAAAGCCCTCATCGTGGTCATTGTGGCTCCCGGGAGTCGCGAGCACGCTGGTGAATGAGATGTCGAGCTTGAATTCGTACAGGGATGCGGTTCCGGCAGTCGGCCAGGTCGCCGGCGAAGTTGTGGGCACCATTTTCGTTCGGTGAACAAAACCGAGCAGCGGGTGGCGTTCGCGAATGGAACTCATCACCAAGACATGGGGCCTCGACCGACTTCGAAGATTCAATCCGTAGTATACCCTAAAACATCATCTCATTGGTGGATGAGTTGTAGCTTGCGGCCGAGGCCGCCGACTTCAGATTGAGATAGGAACCGAACTAGGGCGGGACCGCGGAAGCGTAATGCTCCCACCGCACGGCCATGGCGAGCGCGTCGGAGCCCGAGCCTGACTCAGCGACCGGGCCAGCGGCTGTCGGCACGGGCCGCCGGGCATCGTGCCGGTCCTCCAGCCGGGCGAGGGCGAGACTCGCCACGCGCCATCTGGCTTCCACTCCCGAAGTGTCCCGATCGCTTCGAGCCGAACGGGGTCACGGCAGCCAGGACGCGCGCACAACCCACTCGACCAAGCCCGCGTCCTGTTCGACCACATCGGCGACCACTACGACCACGCCCGCACGCTGATCCTGCTCGCCCGCACCCACCTCCGCCCACCCCAATCCGCAGCCGACACCCACACGAACTCTCGGCGGTCCGGTGCCGCACCGTCGGACGGGCGGCGCGGCACCGGAGGCCGACGGATCAGTCGCGGACGTTGTAGTAGAGGGTCAGGTATTCGATGATCTCGGGGGCGTGGGGCAGGAGTTCGGGCAGGTGGGCGGCGAGCGCGGCGCGGGTGGCCGTGGCCAGTTCGCCGGTGCCCTTGGTCGCGGTGCGGACGTAGGGTTCGAGGCGCTTGATCAGTTCGTAGTTGCTGTCGATGTTCTCGGCGCGGATCGCCTTCTCCAGGGGCGGCGCGCCGGGGGCCGGGACGGGCGGCAGGACCCGGCTGATGAAGGTGACGCGGTGCAGGATGCGCCAGCACGGCGGCTTGGCCGAGGACTGGCGGGTCTGGCGCAGGGCGGCGGCGTCGGCGGCCCCGCTGTTGGCGAGCCAGACCGGGTCGATGACCTTGTTGTAGAAGTCGTCGAAGTTGGCGCCGCTCTCGCCGAGGTAGAAGGTGAAGAAGCGGTAGGCGTCCACCTTGCCCGGCACCAGGACCGGCTTCCCGGCGGCGTCGAACACCGCTTTGCCGTCCTTGTCCCGCTTCTGCAGGTTGCCGGACGGGGCGCACGCGACGCTGAGGCCGAACGAGCGGGAGGCGTTCTTGGCGCGGGTGCGGGTGGTGCTCATGCCGCCGCCGAAGGAGGCGTCGAAGCCGCCGCTCAGCCCCAGGCCGAAGAACCCGATGGAGAACTCCTCGCTGTAGCCGATCTTCCCGGTGAAGGAGTAGGAGCCGGACGTCGTCTGGGTGACGGCGTCCGTGGCCTCGGTGCTCTCGGAGAAGAAGCCGCCCTGGGCCGTCCAGACGTAGGTGTTGACCAGGTCGCGGTGCGAGTGGCCGTTGGCCGCGGCGCTCCCCGCGGTCCCGCCGCCGGGGGCGGTTTTCGGGGCGTCCACGCCCATCCCCCGCAGGACGGACTGGGCCTGCTGCTGGGTCGGGTCCGGCGCATGGGTGTCGGTCGAGATCGACTCGTAGTAGGCGTGGAGGCGCTGCTGGTCGCGGTTGATGCGGTTCTTGAGCGCGTAGGCGTCGCGGGGCTTGAAGTAGCTGTTCTCCCCGTACCCGACCGCGGTCGGGTAGTCGGGGTCGGTGACCTTGCCCTGGTCGCTGAAGCCGACCGCGCCGTCCAGGGTGCCCTGCTTCACGTAGCGGGGGTTGATCGGGAAGTGGATGATGTTCCAGTCCTTGGGGATGTCGGGATTGGGCGTCATCCGGTAGGCGACCAGCACCCCGGTGTGGGCCAGGCGCAGCGCGAACACGTCGGCGGTCTCCGACTGCACCAGCGCCATGCCCGTGTTGGCGGGCACGTACCGGCGGCCGAGGACGGGGTTGAGCGTGCGGGACGGGTCCTCCACGTGCCCGGCCAGCGCCATCCGGGCGTTGCGGGTGGTGTTCAGCCCCTGGGAGACCTGGGTGTCCTCGCTCCAGGAGTTCGAGAACTCCAGCGCGAGGTTCGCCCTGATCTTCAACTGGCCGTCCACCGCCGGCTGCGCCGTCCCGATCCCCATCGGCGCGGTGATCGACAGGACGCTGGCGTCGGTCTCCAGGCCCAGCGAGCCGGAGAAGGCCGTGTTGACGCTGCGGGTCCTGCTGGCGGACAGGTTGTAGGTGACCTGGTCGGCCTCGGTGAACTCCACCGATGACGCCCCCGCGTGGCCGCCGTCCTCGGTGAGGTTCTCCGACGGCACCGGCGGCGCGCCCTCGATGTAGCCGATGAGCTGCGGGTCGAACTGCACCTGGCCCACCCACTCGGTGACCAGGTCGCCGACCTTGTAGCCGGTGACCAGGTGCCAGCGGCCCTGGCGCAGGTAGCCGTAACAGCGTTTGAGCACACCGGCCATGTCGCCGGCGGACGTGAACTGCATGTCGGCGTACTCGGAGACGACCGGGGCGGAGCCGATGACGTCGTGGAAGGGGGTGCGGACGGCGGCCAGCGCCGAGCGCACCTCGGCGGTGTCGGTGGAGACCGGCGCCGTGGACAGCAGGATGCGGGGCCGCTTGGCCGGGAAGGTCAGGTCGTTGCCGCGCAGCCCGTCGTCGTAGACGGACGTGGCGGTCGCCGTGGTGGAGTCGCGGTCGAAGCTCCAGTAGGCGATGAGGTCCTGCTTTCCGCCGCGCAGGCGGGTGAACAGGTTGTCGAGGATCTGCTCGGGGGTGCGCGTGACGCGCCAGATCCGCACCTCTTCCAGCGTTCCGGTCAGCGGCTCCAGCGCCCGGCCCGAGTGCAGGCGCGCGCCGAGGGTGAGCTGCCGGTCGCCGTAGGGGACGCCGTCCTCGGCCGCGTTCAGCGGGCCTTCGGACAGCGGGCGCCCGTTGCGGAACAGCCGCAGCGGGCTGGCCTTGGGGTCGGGGTCGCGCGTCCAGGTCGTGTTGCGCAGCCGGGCCGGGTAGGAGCCCCGGTTGTCGAAGGCGACGTTCCCCGCGTTCTCGTCGAACGCCCAGCGCGCCAGCAGGCCCTTGTCGCGTTCGGTGGTGGGCAGGCCGAGCTGCTGGGGGTCCCGGGCGGTGCTCCACAGCCGTACCTCGCACAGCTCGCCGGACAGCCCGTAGCCGAGTTCGACGTCGTTCCCGTTGGCCTGCGCTCCGGGGCCGGTGTAGCGGTGGTCGCCCACGAGGTTGCCGTCGAGGTAGAAGCGGATCTCGGTCGGCGGCGCCTCGGCGGAAGGCGGAGTGGTCGCCGATCCGGCCGGTCGCTGCCGCCGCCGGATCAGGGACACGCGGTGGAACGTCCCCGCCCTGACGGGCTGGGCGGACGCGTAGCGCACCACCTTGCCGTCCGCCTCGGCGAAGGCGAACTCCAGCATCCCGTCCGGGCGGACGGCGAGGTGGTAGGGCACCCCGCCCGGCCCGCCGTCGACGGCCTTGCCCTTGGCGACCAGGGTGATGGCGTGGCCGATCTGCGCGAACCGGACGAACACCTCGATGGTGAGGTCGTCCAGGACGTCCAAGGCGGGCTGCGCGGTCACCACCGCGCTTCCCGCGCCGAGCATCTGGAGCGCCCACGCCTGCTTGTACGTCGCGGCGACGTGCGCCCACTCGTTGCAGGCGAACCGCTCGGCCGAGCGCAGGACGCGGCTGCCGGCCCGCGCGACGACCTGGTAGCCCTTGATCGGGGAGGCGGCGGCCGTCCCGGTGAACGTCCAGTGGCCGAGCAGTCCGGGCGTGCGGGGGGAGATCCGCTGCCACCGCTCGGCGTTGATCTCCTCGGGGGTGCGCACCCGGCCGAAGACGCGGACCTCGTCGATATGGCCGTCCAGGCGGTCGCCGGTGAAGGGCTGGACGCCGAGGACCAGCGGCCCGTTCCCGGCGTAGGAGCCGGTGGCGGTGCGGCGGGCGACCTCGACGCCGTCCCGGTAGAGGATCTGCTCGCGGGTGGCGTGCTTGTACGTCGCGGCCCAGTGGTGCCAGTCCAGGTCGGGGTAGGGGTCCTTGGTGTAGAGGTCGTCGGCGAACAGGCCGAAGCCGAAGGTGTTGTTCGTCTCGAAGAACAGGTGCAGGCTCTGGTCCGCCCGCCCGGACATGACGCCGTGCGTGAGCAGCGCCTCCCGGCGGCCGCGGACGTTGTTGCGCTTGGCCCACAGCTCGATGGTGAAGTCGCGGCCGGACAGGTCGAGCGTCTCGGTCAGGACGACCTGGTTGGTGCCGTCGAAGGACTGCACCGGTAGCGGCGCCTGGGCCAGCGCCAGCGAGTAGGACGACTCGCCCGTGTTGCCGTGAACGAGCCTGCCCTGCCCCTCCTCGGGGTAGACCCACGCCTCCAGCGACAGGTCGCCCGTCGTGGACGCCTGGGCGAGTTTGTCGGCGGGCAACCGCAGGTGCTGCTGCTCCTTGCCGTCGAAGAAGTAGGCGCGTCCGGGCATCTTGGCCCGCCAGCGGCAGCCGTTGCCGGTGACGAACGGCTTGGCCTTGCCGTTGGGGACGGATTCCACGTCGCCGGGGACGAGCCCGACCAGACGCGAGCCGGCCGACATCGGCACTCCGGGACGGCTGGAGGACGCGCGTCCGAAGTCGTAGCCGACCAGGCTCACGCCGTCGCCCGCCGAGATCGCCGAGACCGCCGCGTCGAACGCCGTCAAGGTGATCGTCTTGGCACCGGCGGCGGTGTCGGCGGCGGCGGCGAACCCGCGCCCGCCGATCAGCAGATGGGCCCCCTTCGGGAACTTGACGGTCGTCCCCTCGGTGAGCTGGACGTCCGAACCGCTCACCGACACGGCCGTCCCGACCGCCACCGGCTCACCGGCGCTCCCGGCCAGCGCGGCGGCCATCGTGCTCGCCTTGCGGGGCAGCGACGTCCAGGTCTCGGTCTCGCCGCCGACGGTGATGGTCACGTCGCAGCGGCCGGGGACGTCGCCGTCGGCCACCTCGATCGTCCCGGACTCCAGCGCCAAGCCCGCGTCCCGGGCGGTGAAGGTGAGCCGTCCGCCGTCCGCCGTGAGTTCCTGCGAACCGCGGACCACGAACGTGTCGTAGTAGGCGGCGAAGAACTGCTCGTTCTCCCCGCGGAAGTACAGCACGACGTCGCCGGTGCCGCTGTCGAGCAGCGCGGGGGTGTCGGAACCGCGGGCGAAGTCGAGCAGGCCGGCGTAGTGGCTCAGGCCGGTGCGGTCCATCCCGTGCATCGGCATGGCGACGGTCAGGTCGTCGTTGCCCTGGAGGCCGCCGGACAGGCGGGTCAGCTCGTCCTGCGCCGCCGTCAGCTCAGCTTCCTTGGCGGCCAGTTCGCGCTGCAGCTCGGTGAGGCGCTGCAGGGCCGACTGCGCCCGCTGGAGGTCGGCGGCGGCCACGGACCACTTGTTCCTGGCCTCCTGCGTGAGCTTGTCCAGGTTCGACAGCATCTCCACGCGTTGCAGCCGCCACAGGCCCGCGTCGGTCTTCAGGCCGTCGCTGGACTGGAACATCTGGGCGCTGTCGCCCACGGTGACGGCGAGCCCGGTCACCTGGTTGACGATGCGGAAGTACTCGCCCTCCTGCCGCAGCTCCCACTCCCAGTCGAGGGAGTCCGGGGCGGCCCGGACGGTGAGCTGCGCCCGCTCGGACGTCGAGCCGTTCGCGGCGCACAGGCACTTGTTGAAGAGCTGGTAGCGGAGCCGGTAGTACGTCGGCCCGTTCTGGTACCAGCCCGCCTTCTCGACGGTCCAGCAGTGGGACGGCGACTCCTGGTCCGTCGGGTAGGCCAGCAGGCTGGAGGGCTGGGCCGAAGAGCCTGCGACGACGACGACCTGCGGCCAGGTCTTGCCGTCATAGAGGCGCGTGTTCTTCGCGTACAGCCGGTACCGGTAGGACGTGAGCAGGTCCTTCTCGGCGTCGTAGCGCCGCTGGAGGTCGTCCAGTTCGCGCTTGAGCTGATCGTGGACCGCCTGGTACTCGGGGACCTTCCCGGCCATGCCGGTCAGCTCGGCGATCCGGGGGCGTAGCGCGGCGATCTCCGCCTCCAGCCGCTTGATCTGCTGCTGGAGTTCGGCGATCCGCTCGGAGTCCGCGCCCTTGGCGGGCCGCTTGACCAGGGCCGGGTCCAGCACCTCCGGCACCAGGCCCAGCCGGCCGTCGCGGCCGACGCCGAAGTCCACGCTCGCCACGCACGCGTCCTTGCTCGAACCGGACTTCTTCTCCGTCGACCAGACCAGCATGACCCGCGCCTGCCGCTTGGCGGGCTTGGACGCGGCGCCGTACCCGGCGGGAACGGTCTCCTGCTGGTGGTAGAGCAGGGCCGACATGCCGGAGACGACCTTGCGGCCGGACACGGTGAAGCTGTCGCGCCGGATCCCCGGATGGTCGCCGACCGGGGCGTCCGAGCTCGTCCACCGGGGAGCGCCCTTCAGCGTGCCGTGCCCCGCGTGGTCGGTCTGGTCGTACACCCGGGCGCCCGAGCCCTCGTCGAACCGGTAGTAGGCCGCCAGCCCCGGCTCGTTGCCGACCAGCCGGTGGTTCATGGTCTCGCGGATCTCGGCGGCGCCGCGCGCCCGGTTCCACATGCGGACCTCGTCCACGTCCCCGGTGAAGGCGCCGGACGTGGTGCCCGCGGCCGTCGTCCCGCCGACCACCGTCGTCGCGCCCGCCTCCTCGGCGTAGGGCATCGCACCGCTGCCGACGGGCCTGCCGTCGACGTACAGTGACGCGGTCGTGCCGTCGTAGACGGCGGCGATGTGGGAGTAGGCGTCCGCGGGGACGGTCACGCTCGACTTCACCGGCTGCGTGGCGCCGTCGTGGGACAGGCACACGTGCCCGTCGACGTCCACCTCAAGCTGGTAGGACGTCCCCCGCGACACCACGGGGCCGTCGTGGGCGGCCGGTTTGATCCACGCCTCGATCGTGTACGGGTCGCCGTCGAACCCGAGGACGTCCTTCACGTCGTTCAGCTCGACGTAAGTGTCCTTGCCGGTCAGGCGGACGGCCGTCCCGGCGTGCCCGTCCGCGCGCCGCACCGGCACCAGGTCCTTGCCGGTGAACGGGCACTTGCCCGGACTCCGCTCGAACACGGCGTCGCGGTAGAGCGGGTCCGGGCTCGTGTAGAACTGCGTGCCCCGCGTGTTGAACAGGCCCTGGACGCCCTGCTCGACGTTGAACCCGTCGATGCGGCCGGTGGCGTCGTTGTGCGCGAACAACTGCCAGCGCTGCGTCCCGTGGACGGCGGTCGGCACCAGCACGGCCGCGAACCGCCCCGCGCTGAGGTTCCGGACGAACGACAGCTCCTGCGTCGGCTCGTAGAACGGGCGGCCCTCCATGTCCTCGGTGCCGAGCGTGTCCTTGGCCGACTCGGGGCGGGTGGCGTGCCGGCTCCGCCGGTACCGCACCTCCATGACGGGCTTGAGCCTGCCGTCCACCAGCAGGAACCGGTCGCACAGCAGCGTGTCGCGGACGAGCGGCACCCGCCCGGTCCCGTCGCGGACGAGGTCGGCCCGGGACGTGTCGCCCGAGCAGCCGCCCCCGGTCAGCTTGAACACCGCGGCGGGGTGCGCTTCGCCGATCGCCTGCCGCAGCACCACCACGTACGTCCCGTCGGAGACGACCTGGAACGGGGCCGCCGCCGTCAGCCGCGCGGTCGTGGACAGGAACCCGTCGATCTCGGCGGGCGACGGCTGCTCGCCGGCGGCGGCCTCCGCGCCGCCGCGCTTGACCGTCGGCATGGCCGTGGCCCCCGCGATGGCGTACCCGACTTCGGCCAGCTCCCTGGGGAAGGCCAGCTCGACCGGGTTCTCGCTCCAGTACGCCGAGTCCGCCGTTCCCTTCTTCTGGTCTCCGGCCAGGTCCAGCACCGAATAGAAAACGCGCCGGGAAGCGTCCATCGCGAACGCGACGGTCGTTCCCTGATGCCGCACCATCGTTACGTGCGTATAAGCCCGGTCGCCGTAAACCTTGACCAGCGCATCGTTCAGCGTCAAGCCCGCCCCTTCCATCTGCGGATCAGCCTCACGATCGTGCGACGCGAATCCATCCGTCAATACACGCGGGTTGTCTGCCTTCGGCCACGAAATTTCCCGGCCGCGATATCGACAGCGGCCGGAAAATCCGCTTTGCTGTTTGCCCCGTCTCGTCAAGATCACCACGCGGACACAATCCACTTACCTTTTTGCAGCCGGTCTGCCGCGTCGCTGATACTTCCAGAAATTAATTGAGGATGATCTCGGCGGCATGCGATCCGCGGCGGTAGTGGTTCAGGTCCCACGAGACACGACGGCATGCCGGTGCGGTGGAGCCTCCAGACAGCGATCACCGCTAACGCCCGATCGACGATCCGGGTCGCGCGGTCAGTCGCCCCACACCTCGGCGACCTGCTCCGCCTGCCCGGTCTCCATGACGGCCTGCTGGTGTCCGGCGTGGAGCGCGGCCGTCCCGGTGCTCGGGTCGAACACTCCGAAGGCGAAGACTTCTTCGGTTTCGGTGTTCGGGCCGATCACGGCGGCTCTGTCGGGGCCGGCGGACGCCAGCTCGTCGTCGATCGCCGTCGCCGACAGCACGTTCCCTCTCGGTGCGAGGACCACGACGCGCCGGGAGCCCGCGGCCAGGTCGGCGTTGGTGGTGGAGTAGACGGGAGCACTCATGTACGCCCGTCCGGCGATCTCGACCGGCGGGTAGACCATCGGCATCGAGCACGCGGCCCGGACCGCCTCGGGCAGGGTCGCCGCGCCGCCGCGCCGCCACACCACGCGTTCCCCGGTCTCGGCATCCAGGCAGGGGATCAGCAGGTCGCGCTCGGGCCACCGCGCGGACGGCAGGCGGTCGATGAAAAGGTCCAGCCGCTCGGCGTTCCGTCCGGTGTCGATCCCCCGCGCCAGCCGGCCCAGGTGCTTGCGGCGCTCTGGAACCGGAAGCGACGTGACGGACATCACGTCGTACGCGCGCAGCAGCCGTTCGGACATGTCCTGCGTCCCGGACTCGGCCAGCTTGCGGCTCGCTCCGATGATGTCCTCGATGACGGCGATCACGTCCGCGCCGTGCGCGATCAGCGCGCCCACGACCGCACCCGCCGACGTCCCCACGATCAGGTCGGCGGTGCGCAGATCAGTGCCGGCCTCGCGGAACCCTTCGATCAGCCCGGCTTCCCAGAACGCACCCGGCGGCGAACCCGCACCAAGGACCAGCGCCTTCCCCATGGGCACAACCCCCCGGCACCCGCCCTACCCACCGCGAAACCGCGCGTCAGCCGCCCCACACGGCGACTTGGTCGGCGGGCGTTCGTGTTCGCTGCAGGTTCACCAGGATTTTTTGCCGAAAGCGCCTGGCCCTGCATGAAAGATCCCAATCGCGAGCATGCCGAGCATGGCACTGATCCAACTGGCGATGGGGTGTTCGGCCGGGTGGACCAACAGCAAGAACAAGGGCGTCGTCGCAATCGCCAACCAGCCGGCGATCAAGTTGGGTACCGGCGAGTTACCGAGCGCCGACGGATAGGGCTTTTTGGTGACTCCCCTCACGAAATGGGGAATTCCATTGCCCAGCCAAACACCCGCAAGGAAACTCATAATGACGGCAGCGATCATGAGACTGACACAACACCATTCCCATGGCGGACAAGTATTGGCTGAAGACCTTAGGGGCGGTAGGCGTTTATTCTGCGACTACCTCCTCGGGACCGTAGCCCGAAAGCACGGTCGCCCTGGTCAACCACGGGCTGAGTTTGCCCAAGAAGTGCCCGTCAGTCAATCCGACTGGACCACGTGGACGCTCCCCCGATCATCCCACTCCACCGATTTCGCAGGTACTACACTTTTTCGACAGCCCCCGTATGCGTATTTTGAGGGACATAGTTGAACCATGGGAATGATGAGCGTAGAACTGAGCGGTTAGCGGCGTATGTCGTGAACGACCGAGCCGACGGCGGGAATGGCGCCGGCCCGTCGTCACCGGTCCCGGCTTGTGATCATTTCGGCGAGCGTGCGGAGGTCTTCGGCCGCCGACGGCTCGGGATCGACCGGTCGGAGTGCCTGGAATGCCGCTTCCATCTGCCGCCCGGCCTCCTGCCGCGCCCACCGCATGCCGCCGGCCTCCTCGACCAGCGCGACGGCCCGCGCGAGCTCCGGCCCCTCCAGCCGATCCGGACGGTCGTAGAGCCGGGTCAGCAGGCTCCCCGCCGGTGTCCCCGAGGTCAACGCGGCCACGACGGGCAGGGACTTCTTGCGGGCGACGAGGTCGGCGCCGACGGGCTTGCCGGTGACCTGCGGGTCGCCCGCGATCCCCAGCAGGTCGTCGGTCAGTTGGAACGCGAGCCCGAGGCACCGGCCGAACCGGCGGTACGCGTCGGCCACCGCTCCGGGGGCGCCCGCGGCCAGCGCCCCGAGCTGGCAGGCGGCGCCGAGCAACGCGCCGGTCTTCGCCTCGGCCGTCGCCATGCACTCCGGCACGGTCGGGTCGGCGCGGGTCTCGAAAGTGAGGTCCGCGAGTTCGCCCTCGCAGAGATCCGCGACCGCTTGAGACAGCACTTTTATCGCCTGCCCGGAGTCAAGCTGCCGGACGGCGGTGATCAGCAAAGCATCGCCGGTCACGATCGCGTTGCCGGTTCCGAACGACACCCACGCCGTGGCATGATGCCGCCGCATGCGGTCCCCATCTATCACGTCGTCGTGCAGGAGCGAGAAATCATGCACCAGCTCCACGGCGACCCCGGCGGAAAGGGCGGCCGGGAAGACGGAGGCGGCCGGGTCCGAGACCATCCGCGCTACCGGCGTCGAACTGGTCGCGGCGGCGCACGTCAGAGCGAGGGCGGAGCGGATCCGCTTGCCCACGGCGTCGCATGGCCGTCCTTCGGCGTCCCACCAGCCGGCGTGATATCCGGCGATGAGCCGCAGCGGGCCGGGCAACTCGTCGATCGCCGCGCGGAGGGCCGGCTCGACGGAGGCGCTGGCTTCCGCCAGTATTCGCGCGGCGGTCCGTGCGGTGCCGACGGCGGGCTCCGCCGCGGGAGCCGCCGACGGCCCGGGTGAGCCCCCTGCGGGCACGTTCGCCACGTCTTCCCGGCCGGCGCCATCGAGAAGATTCTCGTCCTCGAGGGCCTGACCGTCGGTGCACTCGAGCTGATGCGAGTACCGGTACGTTTCCGGATACCATGCGAGGATGCCGTCGATGAAATGGGTCATGCCGACGACGCAGCGGGCGGCCGCCTCTCGATCGCCGGAGGGTACGCGGGCCTTTTCCAGGACCTGCGGCATGTCGCGCCGGAGCTCCTCGAATCTGTCCATCGACCGCACGAGGTCCGCGTGCGCCCGGCGCAGCGCCGCCTCCGTGGGCAGGCGATAGGACTTCTCGGCGATCACGATGAAATTGTTGATCTCCCCTGCGGCGTTCTCCGCGGGATAGGAGACGATGTCGTTGATCAGAGCGAAGACCCAGGAGATGGTCTCCAGTATTTCCCGGTACACCTCGGTGCCGTGAACCCGGGCGGGTAATTCGACCCCCTCCTCCAGTTCCACGAGCACTGCATAGAAGGACACGCCGATGGTTTTACGACGGATCTCGACGTACTCGCCCATCGACGGACGGGCCGCACTCTGGAATTCACTCTCCGACCGCATTCCTTCCAGGAAGAGCCAGACACCGTCGACGAACCGTTCCCACTGTCCGGGGGTCAGAGCAGCCCGGGTTCTGCGACACAGATCATCCGTGGCGGCCTCGAACGCCCCGCCGTCGCCGGTCCCGGGACTCATCGTTCCGGCGAAAACGGCCTCGAACCGCCCCATCATGGCCGTCCACTGGCTCGCGGTCGGCTTCAGAACGCGCGTGTGCTGATCATCGATGATGAACCCCCAGGCGATCCACTGGGCGCACAGGGCCAGTGTCTCCGGTGATGCGTTGGGATACGTCAATGCCGCGCAGTGTCCGTATTGAATGCGGTGGAAGAACTCCGGCTCGGGGCCGACGACTTTCCAGTGCCGAGCCCACTGCTGCACCTGTTGTTCGGCGTATGCGGCATGCGGGTTCGTCGCCGGCCGATCGGCCCGATGAAATCTGGGCAGCGAGGCGATGATCGTGTCGAGTTCGGGTCCACTCGTCTTTCCGCCGGCCACGGCGCACCTTCTCTGCTCTCTCTTTTCAAGTTGCCCCGAACCCCA
Source organism: Actinomadura rubteroloni (assembly GCF_002911665.1). Lineage (NCBI taxonomy): Bacteria > Bacillati > Actinomycetota > Actinomycetes > Streptosporangiales > Thermomonosporaceae > Actinomadura > Actinomadura rubteroloni. The sequence goes on along the minus strand of NZ_MTBP01000003.1, from coordinate 214,887 downwards.
TGCCGCTGAGCCCGGGGCGCAAACATCACGACCGGCCGACTGCTCGAATCCGATGCCGCCCGCATGAAATGATCACCTCCCCTCCCAGGCCACGGCGGTAGGGCGAAGCTCCTTACCCGAAAGACATATCTTGCTTACCTCGGGTGACGATTCCGAGTCGAGGTGCCGTCCATGCGGGTCCCCGGGCGGGGCGGTACGCCGGGAACACCCGGCCGGGGGCCAGGCCATCGCGTCGGCTCGATCAGCCGTCCTCCATCGGGCCGGCCACTGCTCCATAGGTGGGGGTCCGGTTGAAGATGTAGGCGGCGATCCGCCATCGTCCGGCGACGCGGCGCAGGGCGAAGACCCCGCGATCGACCTCGGGGGTGGTCAGGTCTTCGGCCAGCAGCGTCACGGTGCCGTCGGACGTGCAGATCACGTACGCCAGGTCACCGTCGATCGCCATCTGCTCGATATGGAAGACGACGTCGACGGCGATCGTGTCGAAGACCGTCCCGAAAGTGCCCTCGATCTGGCCGCCGGTCGACGGGGGCAGGTCGTAGGGGAAGAACGTCCCGTCCGGAGCGAACATGCGGGCGAGCGCTCCTGCGTCCGACTCGCGCAGCGCCTTTTCGTAAGCAGCCACGAGGCCGCGGATCTCGTCGGAGTCGGTGGTTTCCGTCAAGGCATTTCCTCCGGCCGCCTGGGACGCTGCGCACCGGTCCTGCCCCGCGCGCGTCATGCTGAAGGCAACGGACGGGCAAGGCGGCGTTGATCAGCGGACCGGCTCGCCGAGGTGCGCGTCGGTGGCGCCGCGGATGAGCAGGCGCGCGGTGTGGGCGATGTGGTCGCGCAGGCGTTCGGCGCCGAGATCGGTTTCGCGCGCGATGGCCGCGTCCAGAAGGGCCCGGTGCTCGCCCGGAATGTCGCGGTCGCGTTCCTGGCCGAACGACACCGACCACTGCCGGTACAGTTCGGCCTCCTCGCGCAGGCTGCGGGCGGTGTTCAGCAGGCGCCGGTTGCCGCAGCCGTCCAGCAGGGCGAGGTGGAACGCCGCGTGCGCCGTCGTCCACGCGTCGGACGGATGGTCGACGCTGTCGGGGCCGAAGAACGGCGTCCGTTCCAGGACGTGGTGGGCCGCGACCGCGCTCGACTCCCATGCCATGTCGCCGTCGCGGATCGACAGCCGGAACACCAGCGGCTCGATCTCGATGCGCGCCGTCGTCAGGTCGGCGAGGTCCTCGTGCGACAGCGGGACGACCATGAACCCGTAGTGCGACTGGTTGCGGACGAAGCCCTCGATGGCGAGCCGGGCCAGGGCCTCGCGCGCCGCTCCGACGCTCGTCCCGTACCGCGCGCACAGGTCGGAGAACTTCAGGCGCTCGCCCGGGGCGAGCCGGCCGCCGAGAATGTCGTCCCGCAGCCGCCGGTGGACCTCCTCGGCGCGGGTCTCGCCGTTCTCGCGCTTCGCCATGCCCGCCAACCTAGCAGGCAGCGAAACAGAACCGTACTTTCGAAAATCACAGGGCGCCGAGGCGTTCGGCGAACCAGTCGCCGACGGCGGTGTGCTTCTCGTAGGTGTGGTTGTAGATGCAGTGGTCGCCGTCCTCCCACTCCAGGAAGGTGCGGTCGGTGGAGCGGACGCCGTCGTAGACGCGGTGGGCGCTCTCGATGAGGAAGATCCGGTCGGGCGTGCCGTGCAGGACGAGCAACGGGCACGTCACCGACGCCAGCAGGTCGGGCGTCAGGACGCAGCGGCGGAGCGCCGCGACGGCCGGTTCGGGTTCCGGGGTGCCGTAGAGGAGCTGGACCTTGGCGGCGAACCGGGGGAAGCGGTCCAGGATCTCGGCCGGACGGTCCGTGCCGCCGTTCACGCAGACGGCGGCGACCCGGGCGTCGCGGGCGGCGAAGCGGGCGGCCAGGTAGCCGCCCATGCTGTTGCCCCACACCCCCGTCGGCCCGCCGAGCAGCGGATGCTTCTCGGCGACGGTCACGAACGCGCCGAGCGCCGCGCACACGTCGTCGGGATCGTCGAGGTCCATGTGGACGCCGCCGAACAGGCGCGACTCGCCCTGCCCCGGACCGTCCGCGAGCAGGACGGCCAGGCCGCGCCGTACCAGTGCGCGGGCGGCGGTGTCGTACTCCTCGCGCCAGCCGTCGAAGCCGCCGAACAGCAGGACCACCGGCGGACGGACGACCCCGGCCGGGCGGTGCAGCCACGCGGCCAGCGTCCCGTCCCGGTGCGGGACGCGGACGTGCTCCAGCGGCGGGTCGAGCAGTTCCCCGGCGGCCCCGTAGGTGTCGATCAGGTCCCGGTACATCGCCCGTTTGCGCGGATCGGCGTCCGGCAACGGCACCTGGCCGAAGCGGTGGCAGGCCGACGCGCGGCGGAACCAGCCGAGCGCCGAGTGCCGGTGCCCGGCCGCCAGCGCCCGGCGTGCGCGGGCGGCGCCGGCCGCGCCGAGCCGGGCCGCGGCGTCCGGCCAGGGCTCGCCGCCGTCCACGGCCGCGTACAGGGCGACGGCGTCGGCGTAGTCCATGCCGTTGCCGAGCAGCCGCTGCATCGGCATCGCCCGCTGGTGCGCCGCGGCCTCCTTGCGCCAAGGAGGCTCGGTCACGCCGCCGTCCCCTCGAGCCGGGCGCGCAGCTCGTCCACCAGCGCGGGCAGCGCCGCGACGCCGGTCGCCGTGCCGAAGACGTAGAAGTCCGGACGGACCAGCACCGCGTCCGCGCCGAGCGCGTCGAACCAGCGGCGGTAGACCAGGTCCACGTCCACGGCCGAGCCGGCCGCCAGCGGGGCGGGGCTGACGTGGACGACGTGCGCGCCGAGCCCGGCGAGGAACGCGCGCCGCGCGGCGCCGAGGGCGTCCAGCGCGCCCGCCGTGCGCACCAGCAGCGTCCAGCCGCCGCCGATGACGTCGTCGGCGCGGCCCACCGCCGTGCCGCGCGCCACCCGGCCCTGCACGCCGAGCCGTCCGACCGGGCCGCTGCTCTCGCCGCCCTGCAGGACGCCGCGCTCCAGCCACGGGAACGGCGGAGGCGGCGGGACCTGCCCGGACAGGAACGCCGCGTCGCGGGCCGCCGCCGCGTCCGGGTCGGTGATGCAGACGACCTTGCCCAGCTCGATCGCGGTGCGGATGATGCGCTCGACGTGCGGGCGGCGCTCCTCGGTGTAGGAGTCCAGCAGCGTCTCCGGCGCCCGGCCGCGCAGCACCAGGTCGAGCTTCCAGGCCAGGTTCGCGGCGTCCCGCACGCCCGAGCACATGCCCTGCCCGAGGAACGGCGGCATCAGGTGCGCCGCGTCGCCCACCAGCAGGACGCGGCGGTCGCGGAACGACGCCGCCAGCAGCGAACGGAACGTGTAGACGGTCCGGCGGATCAGGTCGGCGTTCTCCGGCGTCACGTCCCAGCGCGCGAGCAGCTCCCACGCCTTGTCCGGACGGGTCATCTCCTCGGCCGTCTCGCCCGGCAGCAGCATGAACTCCCACCGGGCGTGCTCACGTCCCAGCCAGCGGAACGGCGACACCGGACGGGCCGGGTCGCAGATCTGCCCCGCGTCCGGCATGTCGATCCGCAGGTCCGGGTCGTGCGGACGGACGTCCAGCACCAGCCAGTCCTCCTCGAACCCGAAGTCCTCCCAGACGATGCCGGTCGTGGAACGGGTGAACGAGGCCGCGCCGTCCGCGCCGATCACGTAGCGGGCGGTGACGGTCCGCGTCCGCCCGGTCGGCGTCCAGCCCTCGTCCCGCCGCTCGCCCTCGCGCAGCACCACCTCGACGTGCCCGGGGTGCTGGACGATCTCCACCGCCTGCCAGCCGTGGTGGACCGCCACGTTCGGGTGCCGGGCGACGGCGCCCATGAGAGCGTCCTCCATGTACGGCTGGTACATCAGGTAGTCCGACTTCCAGCCCGAAGGCGTCGGCACGTCCCAGTCCATGTGCAGCAGCAGCTTGCCGTCCCCGTTGAACCAGTCGTAGTCGGGGATCGGGATCGCGTGCCGTTCCACGTCCCCGGCCACGCCCATGCCCTGGAAGATCCGCATGATCTCGTGGTCCACGTGGCCGGCGCGCGGCAGCGGATACACCGACGGCCACCGCTCGAACACGCCGACGCTGTGCCCGCCCTGCCCCAGCAGCGCGGCGCTGACCTGCCCCACCGGACCGAACCCGATCTGGACGACGTCGAACTCGGGCGACTTCTGCATGGTGAAACCTCCGACCACGGGCCGCGCGACCTGGGCACGCGGCAGTAACACACGTCACATAGTGGCACATGATTCGAATTATTGGAAAACATTCGAAATCATGCACGAACACCTCGCGCCCGACATCCGCGTCCCAGCGGCCCGACCGCAGCGCGAAGAGCCGGCGGCGGCGCCGGCTCACCCCGGACGGACGCGGCCCGCCCGCCGGGGGCGTCCGGAAGGGGCGAAGCCGAGGGGTCTGCGGCGATCTTGCGCGGTAGGGTGATGCGCCAGGCGTCGAGCGCGGGACGGTCGTGTTCAGAGGGAAGTCGCGTGCGGGACGGGGCCGGTCCCCGTGGGACACCGTGGGCACTGAGCGGCGGGTCCTCGCGGTCGCGCGGACGCTGACCTCGGCGACGCGGGTGCTGGACGCCCTCACGGTGTTCGACGGCGACCGGCGCGTCGAGGTCGCCTTCACCCTGCACGAGGGCTCGGCGTTCTCCCCCGGGGCCGGACGGTTCCTGAGCGAGTACGGGGCGCCGGTGATCCCCTGGCGGGACGCCGCGCGCGAGCGGTTCGACCTGGCGGTGGCCGCGACGTCCAACGGCGCCCTGCACCGGCTCCGCGCCCCGTTGGTGATCATGCCGCACGGGGCCGGGCACAACCGGATCGTGCCCTCGGCGACCGGGCGCCGCGACGTCGCGTCCGGACTGGCGCCGCGTCAGCTCACGCGCTGGGGCAGGCCCGTGCCGGCGTTGATCGCGCTGTCGCATCCCGAGCAGTTGGAGCGGCTGCGGCGGTCGTGTCCGGCGGCGGTGGGACGGGCGGCGGTCGTCGGCGATCCCTGTTTCGACCGGATCGTGGGAAGCCTGCCGTTGCGGGAGGTCTACCGGAGCGCGCTCGGCGTCGCGCCGGGCCAGCGGCTCACAGTCGTCAGCTCGACGTGGGGACCGCATTCGCTGTTCGCCGCGCACGTCGGGTCGCTCGGCCGCTGGGTCGCGGACCTGCCGGTCGACGCGCACCGGGTCGCGCTCGTCCTGCATCCGAACATCTGGGGCCGTTACGGCGCGCCGCAGATCCGCACGTGGCTGCGGGACGCGCTGGAGGCCGGGCTCGCGCTGATCCCGCCGGAAGAGGGCTGGCGCGCGGCCCTGGTCGCCGCGGACGACCTGATCGGAGACCACGGCTCGGTCACCTACTACGGCGCGGCGCTCGGCCGTCCGGTGCTCCTGGCCGCCTTCGGCGACGCCGAACTCGATCCCGCCTCCCCGCTCATGGCGCTGCGAGCGGCCTGCCCCCGCCTGGAACGGACGCGGCCACTGCACGCCCAGCTCGGCGCGCTGCACCCGCCCCGCCTGCCCGGGGACATCCTCACCCACCACGGCGAGGCCATGGCGAACCTGGCCTCGGCGCTCTACCGGACGCTGCGCCTGACGCCTCCGGCCGACCCGCCCGCCGTGCCGTCCGTGCCGGCGCCCGTCGCGGAGAAGCGCCGCGTCACGGCGCTGACGGTCGAGGGACGCGCCGCCGGACCCGGCGTCGAACTGGTCCGCTACCCCGCCGCCGTGCGCCGCGACGAACTGGAGGAACCGCACCTCGTGGTGACCGCCCACGAGACGGACCGCAGACTGCTCAACAGCGCGGCCGTCCTCGTCCGGGAGGACGTCCTCGCCGACCCGGCGGACTGGACCGCCGCGACGCTCGCGGCCCGTCCGGGCGCGGCGCTCGCCGCCGCCGCGCTCGCCGGCGGGCACGTGCGGCTGCACTTCCGCGACGGCCGCGTCCTGCGCGCACGGGGCGCCGACCCCGCGCTGTGCGCCTCGGCCGTCTACGTCGCGACGCTGTTCGACCGCCCGGCCGATCCGGTCCTGCACGTCCGAGTCGGCGGACGCGACATCGGCGTCGAGTGCGCCGCGGACGCTCCGCCGTGAAGCGCGGTCAGGCGCGGGCCACCTCGGCGGCCCGGCGGAACCGCTCGGCCTCCGCCGGATCGGTCGACGCGCGGGCGAGCAGTTCCAGCGCGCGGACCTGACGGTCGGGCAGCCCGCCGTCGGTCATGACGTCCAGCGCGCGGGCGAGTTCGGCGCGGGCCTCCGGCAGCCGGCCGAGCACGATCAGGGCCTCCCCCAGCTCCATCCGGACCTTGCCCTGGCTCAGCTCGTCGCCGATCTCCGTCATGACGCGCAGCGCCTCGCCCAGCCGCTCGGCCGACGCGCCGGCCCGGCCGGCGAGACGCAGTTCGATGCCCGCGTGCAGGAGTTGCAGGCCGATGCCGCGCGGATTGTCCTGCTCGGCGTTGATCTCCCGCGCCTCCTCGAACGCGCCGAGCGCCGCGTCATGGTCGCCGCGGGCGCGGTGGGCGAGGCCGACCGTCTCCAGCACGGCGGACTCGACGCGCCGGTGCCCGCTGCGCCGCGCGACGTCGTAGGCGGCGCGCACATCGGCCGCGGCGACGTCCTCCCCGGCGCGCAGGCGCGCGCGGATGAGCTGGTTGCGGGCGCGCGCCTCGAACGGGAGGTCGCCGAGCCGGACGGCGGCCTGCACGCCCAGCCGCGCCACCTCGATCTCGTCGGCGTGGTGGAAACGGTCGTTGTAGAACGCCCAGAGCGCCTCGACGAACTGGCAGACGGTGGAATCCCAGCTCAGCAGAGCCGCCGCGCGGACCGCCGCGACCAGGTTGGCCCGCTCCCGCTCCAGCCAGGCCAGGGCGTCCCGGCGGGACGCGAAGACCTGCTCGACCGGTTCCTCGAAGAGGCGGAGGCGGCGGCCGAGAACGGCGTGGTCGGCGGCGCGGGCGCGGCCCAGGTACCAGGCGATGATCGGCCGGGCCCGCCCGGCGTCGGCCAGCGCCTCGGCGTGCAGACGGACCAGGGCGTGGAAGCGGTAGCGGTCCTCGCCCAGCACTTCCAGCAGGTTCGCCTCCACGAGCACGTCGGCGACGTCGGCCGCGTCGTCGGGCGTGCCGCCGGTGACGACGGTCAGGACGTCGAGCGGGAACTCCGGCCCGGGATGGGCGCCGAGCCCCCGGTAGAGGGCGGCGGCACGGGGGTCCAGGCCGGCGTACGCGGCGTCGAAGACGGCCTCCACGACGGGCTTCCCTTCGGCGGAGAGCTGGGACAGCCGGCGTCGCTCGTCGGTCAGCGCGGCGGCCAGCCGGCCGAGGCCGCGCCGGCGCTGCGCCAGCCGCGCGCCGCAGACGCGGAGTGCGAGGGGCAGCCCGCCGACCTGCCGGACGATCTCGGCGGCGGCCTCCCGCTCTTCGTCCACCCGCGCGTCGCTGAGCATCCGGCCGAGGAGTTCCACGCCCCGGGCCGCCTCCAGCGGCTCCAGCCGGAGCGGAACCGCGCCGTCCACGACCAGGCCGGTCAGGCGGTGCCGGCTGGTCACGAGCACCACGCAGTCGGACGAACCGGGCAGCAGGGCGCGCACCTGCGCGGCATCGGCGACGTCGTCCAGCACGATGAGCACACGCCGGTCGGCCACGAGGCTGCGGAACAGCGCGCGCTTCTCGGCGAACGCGTCAGGAATCCACTCGTCGCGCACGCTGAAGGCCCGCAGGAAGCCGCTGAGCACATCGTCGATGTCGGTGCCGCCGCCGCGCGCGAACGCGGCGAGGTCCGCGTAGAGCTGCCCGTCGGGGAACGCGGCGGCCACCCGGTGCGCCCAGTACAGCCCGAGGCCCGTCTTGCCCACGCCGCCGAGGCCGCTCACCACGACGAGGCGGACGCGCTGCGACGCGTCGGCGAGGACGGCGTCCAGTTCGGCCAGCTCGGCGACCCGGTTGACGAACCAGGCGGGCCCGGACGGAAGCTGCCGCGGCACGATGACCGGCGCGGGCGGCGCGAAGTGCTGATGCAGGTCGCGCATCGAGCCGGCCTGAAGGACCGAACCGACGACCCGCGCGCCGGCGAACTCATTCCGCACCGCCAGCGGCTCAAGCCCAGCGTCGCCCACCAGCCGCCCACCCGTCCGTCGCTCGCCCTCGCCCCGCAGCACGGTCGGTCCGAATCTAGCGGCCGATCCCCGTCCGCCTCCAGGGTTCGCGGCGAAACCGGGACATGACCGCGCGGTCGCCGCCGGCCGCGCGGGTCAGGCGCCGGCGGCTTCGAGGAGGTCTTCGAGGTCGTGGACGGCTTCGAGGGTGCACAGGCCGGTGAGGACGAGCGTCGCGGCGACGGCGGCGACGAGCAGGAGCCGGCGGCGCGGGGGCGCGGCCATCAGCGCGGCGACGCGGCGGGGCAGCGGGCCGCCGGTGGCGAGTTCGGTGCCGGTGATCCCGAGCGTCATGGCGGCCCGGGGAGGATGGTCGGCCTTGAGGAGGGCCGCCTTGGCGACGGTCCGGGCGACCAGGCGGCGGTCGCCGCCGGCGCGGGCGGCATGCTCGTCGGCCCAGCGCTCGACGGTGTAGGAGACGGCTCGGCTCACGGGCTTCAGGAGGGGGTTGAGGGTCGCGGCGAGGTGGCCGGCGGTCGTGAACCAGTGGTGCCGGTGGCGCAGGTGGGCGCGTTCGTGGGCGATGAGCGCGACGCGTTCGGCTTCGGTGAGGCCGTCGAGCATGCGGGTGGAGACGACGATGCGCCCGGGGAGCCCGGGGAGGGTGAAGGCGTCGGCCGCGGGGTCGTCGATGACGACGAGGTCACCGGTGCCGGGCAGGCGGCGGGCCTGGCGGGCGGCGGCGAGCAGGGCGCGGGCGCGGTGCCGGAGCGCGCGGACGGTGGCGAACGCCGCCGCGGCGAGGAGGAGTCCGGCGGCCAGGGACACGAACTGGGAGGTCGTGTCGGTGCTGGCCAGGACGGTACGCGACAGCCTGCCGGCCTCCGTGACCAGGGGAATGCGGACGAGCCCCGCGATGACGAGCAGGCCGAGCGTGATGGTGCTGGCCGTGGCGAGCACCAGCGCGGCGGCGGTGAGGAGCCAGGTCGCCAGCCGGGGGTCGAGCCTGGCCGCCAGCCAGCGGGCCGACAGCGCGGCGGCCAGGGACGGCAGCAGCGGAAGGTAGACGGCCAGATGCACGCCCGGTCACTCCTGTCCGTCGTCGGAGGACAGCAGGCGGCGGAACAGGGCCTCGTCCCGGGGCGACAGCTCGCCGACGAACCGGGTGAGGACCGCGTCGCGGTCGCGCTCGTTCTCCAGGACCTCCCGCATCCGGCGGGCCGCCATCCCGGCCGCGTCCAGGACCGGGCTGTAGGCGTAGGCGCGGCCCGAACGCTCGCGGTTCAGGGTGCCTTTGGCGTGCATGCGGGACAGGACGGTGACGACCGTCGAATAGCTCAGTTCGCCGCCCATCCTCCCGGCCACGTCGCCCGGGGTCAGCGCCGCCTCCGCGCTCTGGAGCACGGCCAGCAGCTCGGCTTCCAGCGCGCCGGCGGGACGGCGCGCGCCCGTGCCCTCGTCCAAGCGAACCTCCGGGCGTCTTCGAGCATCTACATGGTGTAGAACTTCTACATGGTGTAGATGTCACTGTATTCGATCGGGCGACCCCGGGAAACGAGGAGCCATGGCGGCGGCGCTCAACCCGCTGGACGCGACGTCCCTGCTGTCGAGTCTCGGCGCGTTCGGGGTGTTCCTGGTCCTGTTCGCCGAGACCGGCCTGTTGATCGGGTTCTTCCTGCCGGGTGACTCGCTGCTGTTCACCGCCGGCCTGTTGTGCACGACCTCGGCGACAGGGAAGGTCCATCTGTCGTTGCCGCTGGTGCTGCTCGCGGCGGTCGCGGGCGCGCTGGTCGGCGCGCAGACCGGATTCTTGATCGGACGGCGGGGCGGCCGGCCGCTGCTGGCGCGCTCCCGCAGCGAACATCTGCGGCGGGGCGCCGCGCGGGCGGAGGAACTCCTGCGCTCCTACGGACACGGCAAGGCGATCGTGCTGGCCCGGTTCATCCCGGTCGTGCGCACGGTCCTCAACCCGATGGCCGGTGCGCTGGACGTTCCGGCGAAGGTGTTCACGCTCTGGCAGGTGGTCGGCGGGTCGGTCTGGGCGGTCGGGGTGACCGTGGCCGGGTACGCCCTCGGCTCCACGATCCCCGGCGTCGACGCCTACCTGCTGCCGATCATCGCGGTGATCGTGGTCGTGTCGGCCGTTCCCGTGCTGCTCGAACTGCGCCGGAACCGGCGCCGCCGGGACGGCGGCTCTTCGTGAGGCCCGGCGCCGGGGCGGCGCCCGGCTCGTCCCCGCTCTTCAGCAACCACCACCGCCGCTCCGGCGGCCGTCCAGAAAGCAGATCCGCATGACCGCCATCACCATCGGCCAGGCCGTCGTCCTCGGGGTCGTCGAGGGGCTGACGGAGTTCCTGCCCGTCTCCTCCACCGGCCATCTGAAGATCGTCGAAGGGCTGATGAACATCCCCGTCGACGACGACTCCGTGGTCGGGTTCACCGCGGTCATCCAGGTCGGCGCGATCGCCGCCGTCCTGCTCTACTTCTTCTCCGACATCGCCCGCATCGCCGGAGCCTGGCTGCGCGGTGTCGCGGACAAGGAGCAGCGCCAGGGCCACGACTACAAGTTCGCCTGGTGGGTCATCTACGCCACCGTCCCCGTGGTCCTGGTCGGCCTGGCCGCCAAACCGCTCATCGACGGGCCGCTGGCCTCCTTGTGGGTGGTCGCCGGGTCACTGATCATCGGCAGCGGGTTCATGTGGGCCGCCGACCGGTACGGCCGCCACAGGCGCGGCGAGGAGGACGCCACCCGCACCGACGCGCTGCTGGTGGGCTCGTCCCAGATCCTCGCCCTGCTGTTCCCCGGCTTCTCCCGCTCCGGCGCCACCATGTCCACCGGGCTGCTGCGCGGCCTGGACCGCGTCGCCGCCACCCGGCTGTCGTTCTTCCTCGGCATCCCCGCCCTCACCGGCGCCGGCCTCTACGAACTCAAAGACGCGCTCGGCACGGGCACCGCGACGGGCCCGCTCCTGGTGGGCACCCTGGTGTCGTTCGCCGTCGCCTACGCCTCCATCGCCTGGCTGCTGCGCTTCGTCGCCCGCCACACCTTCAACGCCTTCGTCCTCTACCGCCTCGCCGTCGCCGGAATGCTCATCGGCCTCCTCGCGAGCGGCGGCCTCTCCTCCTGACGCCGGGCGCATGGCTCTCATCGCGGTGTGCGAGGACGACGCGGCGGTTCGCGACGTCCTCAAGCGCGTGCTCGAACACGACGGCCACAAGGTCTCGGTCACCGCCACAGCGGACCACCTGTTGCGGAGGCTTGAGCCGATCCCTGATCTGGTCGTCCTGGATCTCGGGCTGCCGGACGCCGACGGCCGCGACGTCTGTCCGGCGCTGCGGGCGCGCGGTATCGACGCGCCCGTCCTGATGCTCACCGCCCTGGACGGCATGCACCACAAGGTGAGCGGCTTCGAGGCCGGCGCCGACGACTACATGACCAAGCCGTTCGACGTCCCGGAGCTGCTGGTGCGGGTGCGCGCCCTGCTGCGCAGAACGACCGTGCGCCCCACTCCGAGCGGCGTCGTCCTCGATCCGGCGAAACACGTCGTGACCCACGGTTCCGGCAGCGCGAGCCTGACACCGACCGAGTTCCGGCTGCTGGGCCGCCTCATCTCTTCGCACGGTGACGCGGTGCGCCGCAACGCCCTGGTCGCCGCCGGCTGGCCGCACGGCGCGCAGGTCAGCGACAACACTCTCGACTCTTTCGTCCGCCGCCTGCGCGCCAAGCTCGGCGGGCTGGGCGCGGCCGATCATCTGGTGACGGTCCGCGGGGTGGGATACCGATGGGAATGACGGGCTTCCGAGGACGGGCCGTCGCGTTGACGGTGATGATCGCGACGGCGGTCGTGGCGGTCCTGGTGGTGGTCTCGCACGTGCTGCTGAGCCGGGTGACCGACGCCGACTCGCTGGGGCTGGCGCGCACGCGCGCGGAGGCGGTCGCGGCGAACGTCACCGTGCGCGGTGGCCGCGTCGTGATGACCGAGAACGGCAACGAGGCCCTGGACACGGTCTCGTGGGTGTACGCCGACGGGCGCCTCATCGACGGGATCGCACCGGACGGCGTCCTCGACCACGTCGAGGAGCTGGCGGGCTCCGGACGGTCCCGGACCACCACGGCCGACGGCCACCTCCTGCGTTCCCGGCCGGTCTCGATCGAAGGCCACCGGGTCGTGGTGGTCGCGGGCGTGGATCTGACGCCCTACGAGGCGTCGGTGCGGCGCGGCCTGGCGATGTCGCTCGTCCTCGGGGTCCTGTCGATCATGCTCGCGGGCGCCGTCGCCCACCTCGCGGTGCGCCGGGCACTGCGGGTGGTCCACGACATGGCCGCCCTCGCCGACGACTGGGGCGATCACGAACCCGGGCGCCGCTTCGACCTCGGCGTCCCCCGCGACGAGTTCGGGGAGCTCGGACGCACGCTCGACCGCCTCCTGGAACGCGTCGACACCGCGCTCGCCGACGAACGGCGGCTCACCGACGAGATCGCCCACGAGCTGCGGACGCCCCTGACCGTCCTGCGCGGTGAGGCCCAGCTCGCCCGGCTGTCGGGCTGCGAGCTGGCGCCGGAGACGGTCCTGCGGGAGGTCGAGCGCGTGGACACGGCGGTGACCACGATCCTCGGCACCGCCCGGCCGGGGAGCGGCGGCGGCACCCGTTGCGATCTCAGGACGGCGGCACGGCGGGCCATCGCGGGACGCCGGGTCGACCTCGCCGTTCCGGCCGGCATCGAGGTCGCCGTGTCGGCCGACCTGGTCGTGGCCGTACTGTCGCCCCTGCTCGACAACGGCCTTCGGCACGCGGCCTCGCGCGTCCGGATCACGGCGCGCGTCCAGGCCCGGAGCGTGGTGACCGAGGTCCTCGACGACGGCCCGGGATTCGGTCCGGCTGAGGTCGGCCGGGCCTTCGAGGCGGGCGTCACCGGCGGCGGCGGGCACGGACTGGGGCTGGCCGTGGTCCGGCGTCTCGCCGCGTCCGCCGGCGTGGAGGTCCGCGCGATCGCCGACGGCCACGGCCGCGTCGCGGTGACGCTCCCCGCGTAGTCAGGTTACGGACAGGTGCGGCGGTCCAGCCTCTCGGCATGACAACGACGAGCGCGGTGCGCCCGCGGCGCGGGCGGCTTCTGCTGAACAAGGTTCCCGAGGTCACCGTCTGGTTCTGGGTGATCAAGATCCTCTGCACGACCGTCGGCGAGAGCTTCGCCGACTGGATCAACAACCAGCTCGGGGTCGGGCTGGTGAACACGGCCCTGATCTTCACCGCGGTCTTCGTGGCGGTCCTGGCCGTCCAGTTGCGGCTGACGCGGTACGTCCCGTTCCCGTACTGGCTCACCGTGGTCGTCGTCAGCGTCACGGGCACGCTGTACACCGACATCCTGACCGACCAGCTCAACGTGCCGCTGTGGATCAGTTCCACGGTGTTCTCGGTCCTGCTCGCGGCGATCTTCGGCGTGTGGTGGCTGCGCGAGCGGACCCTGTCGATCCACGCGGTCACGACGCGGTCGCGTGAGTCGTTCTACTGGCTCACCGTCCTCGTCACCTTCGCGCTCGGCACCGCCACCGGCGACTGGACCCTCGACCTCACCGGCTGGAGCCCGGGAGCCTCGGTCCTGCTGCCGCTCGGCCTGATCGCGTCGATCACGCTGCTGTGGAGGTTCGGCGCGAACCCCGTGCTGTCCTTCTGGCTCGCCTACATCCTGACCCGCCCGCTGGGCGCCAACATCGGCGACTGGCTCGCCTCGCCCGAGGTCGCCGCGTCCCCGGGCGACCCGACGGGCCTCGCCCTCGGCACCTTCACCACCAGCCTGATCTTCCTCGGGCTGATCCTGGCGACCGTCCTCTACCTGACCGCGACGCGCTCCGACGTCACCGAGACTCACCGGGCCGCGCGGAACCCGCATATTTCCGGCGACCCGCGCAGGGAACGCGTCGCGCTGGCCGGCTTCGGCGCTCTCGCCGTCGCCACGGTGGTCCTGCTGACGGTGGCGCACAACCGGCCGCACGTCGCGCCGGCGCCGGAGACCGACGCCACCCCGACCGTCCAGCTCGCGCCCGGCCAGGCCGTCAAGAGGTTCCCGCCCGCCGAGGTCGGCGAGTTGAGGGCGCTCGCGTCCACCGCGCTCACCGACGCGCGGTCGGGGAACGCGAAGGGAGCCCACGCCGCCGCCAAGGCGCTGCGCGACCTCTGGGACGCCGACCAGAACTCGTTGCAGCCGCTGGACGGCACCGGCTGGACGTTCATCGACGCGCAGATGGACCAGGTCCTCAAGACCTTCGGCATCGACCACTCCAACCCGCCGATGGCACCGGCGAAACAGGAAGCCGAACTCGCCACGCTCCTCGCGGACCTGCGCTGACGCGCCCGATCGGCGCCGTCCTCGCCGTGCGGCCGAGGTGGCCGACCACGCGCGGCCGATTGGTCCGCCGCCGCCTGCCGACGCCCTGAAGCCCCGGCCCCGTGTGGGGCCGGGGCCGCTGGGAGGGTCAGGCGCCGGGGCGGGACTGCGTGGTGAGCGAGTCCCACAGTGAGCAGTGGTGCTGGTCCTGGAAGGCGCCTCGGCGCAGGACGGCCGGCGCGCCGCCGGGCAGCAGGTCGCGGTAGGCGGTCGTCACGGTGTTGTAGCGGGGCCAGACGGGCTGGCCCGCGGCGGCGGGGTTCCCGGTCGCCGCGAAGGCCGCCCAGTAGTCCATCATCTGGCGGGACAGGGCTTTCTGCGACGGCGTCAGAGGCCGTTCGGTGACGGTGTCGAACAGGTACGGAAGCTCACCGGCGTGGAAGGCTCCGAGGTCGACGTCGTGGACGGGGATGTAGAAGTTGGGCGCGTCGGGGTCGCTGAACTGGTAGGCGTACGTCGGCGTCCGCGGGGCGAGGGTGCGGGCGATCTTGTCGGCGGAGCAGGCGAACATCGTGTCGGTGTAGAGGGCGGCCAGGGCGTTCTCCGGCGAGCCGTACGCGCCGGAGGAGTAGACGCCGCCGAGCACGGGCGCGAGCGGGCCGAACGCGCCGGTGAGGAGTTGCTGGTACTCCTGCTCGGTGACGGCGCGGCCGAGGACGGCCTCGAACTGGAACGCGGTGAGCATGCGGCCCTCGTCCCGGGTGATGCCGAGCATGACCGGGACCTTGGCGCCCTTGCCGTCCTTCAGCAGATCGATCGGGTTGCCGGGCAGCGTCTCGCCGTCGTAGACGAGCGTCCAGCCGGGGATGGCCGCCGCGGCGCCGCCGCCCGCCGGGGGCGTCACCTTCAGCAGTTCGGCGACGGGCGTCTTGCGCAGGCAGGCGAGCTGGCCGGGGCCGTCCGGGCAGCCGACCTGGCCGGCGTACTTCCGGCTGACGGCGAACGCCTTGTCCGGCTCGCCGGGCTGGTAGGACAGGTCGCAGGCGCCGCTCTGGATGATCGCGCGCTGGAACAGCCCGGCCGCGCGGGGCGAGACCATGTTGACGCACGTGCTGAGCGCGCCGGCGGACTGTCCGGCGAGCGTCACCCGGTGCGGGTCGCCGCCGAACGCCGCGATGTTCCGCCGGACCCAGCGCAGCGCGGCCTGCTGGTCCTGGATGGCGTAGTTCAGCGCCGGCGCCTCCGCCCGCAGCGCCGGCAGGGCGAGGTAGCCCAGCGCGGACAGGCGGTAGTTGAGCGTCACGACGACCGTGCCGGTGCGGTTGGCCAGCGCGTCGCCCGGATACAGCGACCCGGCGCCGCCGACGCCGGACCCGCCGTGCACGAACACCAGCACGGGCATGCCCCGGCGGGGCCGCACCGGGGTGTGGACGTTCACGAAAAGGCAGTCCTCATCGGTCGAGGGGACCTGCCCGGGGGCGCCGGGCGTCGCGATCTGCGGGCAGGACGACCCGTAGCGCGTCGCGTCGCGCACGCCCGCCCACGGCCGGACGGGCTGCGGCGCCCGCCACCGCAGGTCCCCCACGGGCGGCGCGGCGTAGGGGATGCCGAGGAACGCCCGGCGGACGCCGTCCACGACGCCCCGCACGTTCCCGGCGTCCGTCCGGACGACGTCGCGGTGCCCCGCCGCGACCGCCCGCCCCGCCGGCGCCACGAGCAGGACGGCCACCATTCCCAGCCAGCTCAACAATCGAACCATGACACTCCCTTCACGACTGTCGGGAGCGAAAGGTCGGGCAGAACACCGGTCATCCGCCAGGCCGGACGGCGGTCAATCGCACGTCATCTTCAGGGGTGGTTGAGCGTGGCGTCGCGTTCCCGCGTCCACAGCAGCGCGGTGACGCGGGCGAGGGCGGCGGTGTGGTGGCGGCGGTAGGTGCTGAGCGAGAGGCTGAGGAGTTCGGCGGCGATCTCCTGCGTCGGCGCGGGACGCAGGTACGTCCGGTCCAGGACGAGGTAGAGCTTGTGCTCCTGCGGGTCGTCGCGGACGTGGTCGATCGCGGCGCGCACGGCGGCGCGCAGCGCGGGCGGACCGCCGCCGCCGACGACGCGGGAGCCGAGCAGCGGGTTGACGGCGAGGCGGTCGGGGGCGTGCAGGTCGCGCAGCGCGGTCCGGACGGCGGCGGTGAAGGCCGCGTGGGTGAGCGCGGTGATGAACGGCCGGTCGTCGGCGGGCGCGGTGCGGCCGATGTCGCGGTCGGCGAGCATCGCGATCCAGCTCTCCGGGGTGCGTCCGCGCCAGTCCCGGACGAACACCCCGTGGCGGGCGCCGTCGATCTCGTAGGCCGCGCCGGGGAGGTGGTCGTAGCCGACGTGCGCCATGACCTGCGGCTGGACGGCGCCCTCCCGGAACGCGCCGAGGAAGTCGAAGGCCAGGTCGGGGCTGCCGAGGATGCGCTGCGAGTGGCTGGCGGACGCGGCGTTGCGGGTGGGCGAGGCGTCCTGGAAGTGGTCGCGGTCGATCAGGAAGCGGCTGAACGTCACCTGCTCCCCCGCCGCCAGCGGGCCGTGCGCCCGGACGTGCGCCCAGGCCGGGGCGGTCGCCGGATCGGCCGCCAGGTCCGCGTCGCTCATCCGGTCGAGCCGCAGCAGCACGGCGAACCCGCGCGGGCCGGGCTCGGCGGACCGGAACACCGCGACCGTCGCGGCGGGATGGACGAGGTAGCGGCGCAGCAGGTCCGCCGAGCGCGGCCCCTGGTGCCGGGCGGCCAGCGCGATCAGCTCCGCGTGCTCGGACGGGGCGGGCGGGTCGGGGTAGGCGGCGTCGAGGGCGTCCCAGTCCCAGAACCGGCTGATGACCGGGTGGGTCCGGGCGAGGAAGCTGACGTCGGTGATCCAGCGGGCCTGCTGCCGGCCGGAACTGGTCCCGACCTGGTCCATCAGGTGGCGGCGGACGCGGTGGTGGAGGTCGGCGTGGGCCTGCGGATCGCGGCGGCGCAGGTCGGCCGCCACGACGTCGCGGACGAGATCGTGCGGGAACAGGCCGTGCGGCCCGTGCTCGACGAACGCCAGGCCGCTCAGCCAGGTGTAGAGGTCGCCGGCCTCGCCGTCCAGGGCGGCCCGCAGGAGCGGCTCGGTCGTGAACCGGGCGTGCGCGGCGGCCTGGAGCGCGCGGCGGTGCCGGGGGCTCGGGGCGTCGGCGAGGAAGCACTCGGTCAGCCGGTCCACCACGTCCGGGGACCCGGCCAGGTCGCAGCCCGCGCCGGGGTCGCGCCGCAGGATGTCGGTGAGCAGCGTCAGTGCCAGCGGGTGGCCGTGGGTGACGGCGGCGAGCCGTTCGTGGACGCCGGGCGGCGCTCCCGCGGCGGCGGCGTAGTCCCTGATCTCCTCGGCGTCCAGATTGTCCAGGCGGACGACGCGGAGCAGGTCGCGCCAGCCCGGGTTCACCGACCAGCCCGGCGGCGGCGGAGTGCGGCCGGCGATGACGACCAGGGCGTCGGCGGGCAGGCCGGGGATCAGCGTCTCCCGGATCCAGCCGTCCAGCGGGAGGATCGCCTCGTAGGTGTCGATGAACAGCACCGTCCGGCCCTGGCCGGCGGGACGCGCGGACGCGGCGAACGCCTCCGGGGACGGCCCGGTGGCGCGGCCGTCGACCCGCACCGGCACCGCGCCCGCGTCCCGCGCGACCCGGGCCAGCTCGCCGAGCAGCGCGGTCTTGCCGACGCCTCCCGGCCCGTGGACGTACAGGACCGCGAAACCGGGCTCGGCCGCGCGCAGGGCGTCGCGCAGCAGCGCGGACTCCGCCGACCGTCCGACGAACCGGCGCGCCCGCGCCCGCTCCAGCCGCGCCGCGATCGTTCCCTCGGCCGTGACGTCCATGAGAGCGGACTATAAGGGCGTCACGCCCGCCGGACGAGGGCGTTCGGGCGGACTCGCGGTCACCGCCGTCCTGCTCGGCGTCGCGGCGCTAGCCCTGGACGACGGCGCCCGAGGCCAGCAGGTCGTCGGCGTCGGCGAACCCGAGGTCGGCGAGGACGTCGCGGGTCTGGCCGCCCGGCAGGACGGGGAGCCCGGCGGTCTCCCCCGGCGTCCGGGAGAAGCGCGGCGCGGGGGCGGGCTGCCGGTGTCCGGCGTGCTCGGGGAAGACGTCGCGGGCCGTGTTGTACGGGTGTTCGGCGGCCTCGGTCAGCGACAGGACGGGCGCGACGCACGCGTCCCCGGGCAGGAAGATCTCGGCCCACTCGTCGCGGGTGCGCTCCTTGAAGCGGGCGGCGAAGGTCTCGCGCAGCTCGTCCCATCCGGCGCGGTCGTGCTGGCCGGGGAGACCGGCGGCGTCCAGGCCCAGCTTGGCGAGCAGTTCGGCGTAGAACTGCGGCTCGATCGCGCCGACCGCGACGTGCTTCCCGTCGGCCGTCTCGTAGACGTCGTACCAGGGGGCGCCGGTGTCGAGCATGTTGACGCCGCGCTCGTCCGTCCACAATCCACCCGCCATGAAGCCGTGGATGAACGTGGACAGGTGCGCGACGCCGTCCACGATCGCGGCGTCCACGACCTGGCCGCGTCCGCTGATCCTGGACTCCAGCAGCGCGGCGAGCACGCCGACGACGAGGTACATGCTGCCGCCCGCGAAGTCGCCGAGCAGGTTCATCGGGACCTGCGGCGGACCGCCCGCCCGGCCGATCGCGTGCAGCGCGCCGGTGACGGCGATGTAGCCGATGTCGTGCCCGGCGCTCTGCGCGAGCGGCCCGTCCTGGCCCCAGCCGGTCATGCGCCCGTAGACGAGACTCCGGTTGCGGGCGAGGCAGTCGTCCGGGCCGAGGCCCAGCCGCTCGGTGACGCCGGGACGGAAGCCTTCCACCAGCACGTCGGCCTTCTCGACCATCCGCAGGACGACGTCCCGTCCGGCGTCGCTCTTGAGGTCGATCGCGATGGACCGCTTGCCCCGGTTGGTGAAGTCCGTGCCGCCGGTCGCCCCCGCGCCCGCCACGGCCGACGCCCGGTCCACCCGGATCACGTCGGCTCCGAGATCGGCCAGCAGCATCGCGGCGAACGGCCCGGGGCCGATCCCGGCCAGCTCGATCACGCGCACCCCGTCCAGCGGCCCCGCACCCATCCGGCCACCCCTCTTCCCCAGAACGTCGTTCGGTCGGCGTCCAGTCTGCCGCATCCCCGTAAGCACGCGCTGACCCGCCCTGGCGCGAACAATGCGGATGCGGCGGCCCCGGCGGGGCTCAAGGGTAATGCCCGATTCTTCAGTTGATCACCGGAAAAGGTCAGTGGGCGGACGCGGTGAAAGTCGCGGACGGCGAATGCGGGGAATCCGGGCCGGGGACGATCAATAGCCCGCCGCGCCGGGAAATGCTGCGCGGACGGCCGTCCACCGACGGCGTCAGGTCCCGGCGGGCGGCGGCGATGTAGGCCCAGCGGCCGGACGGCGCCCGCCACCAGGCGCCCGCCACCGGGCGCGCCTCGTCGCACCAGCCGGTGGCCTGCTCGGCGCGGGGCGTGAGCAGGACGGCGCGGGAGGTCGTGCCGCCGCCCGCGAAGGTGAGGCGGGTGCACGTCCAGTCGCCGCGCCCGCCGTCGAAGGGGAGCTGCCCGGACCAGAAGTCGTACGCGCGGGCCTCGCCGAGGGGGCGGGCGGGCTGCGGGAGCGCGCAGCCCAGCCGCTCCCACAGGTGCAGGCCGCCGCCGGTCAGGCGGGTGACGGGCGGCGTGCCCGGCATCCGGTAGGACAGGGCGAGCGGACGCGGGCCGCCGAGGTGGCCGACGGTCCGGACGGCCGTCCCCGGCCCGTGCTGGTCGAACAGCGGGCCGCGACCGCAGCGGGTCGTGGGCGCGACGGGGTCGGTCACGCCGGACCGCACCGGGACGGCCCGTCCGGCGGGCGTGGTCACCGACGCGATCCACGGCGGCAGCAGGTAGCGGCCGTCGCCGAGCGCGAGCGGGGTCTCGGCGTCCTCGCCCGCCGAGACGACCTCGACGGACCCGCCCGCGAACCGCGCGACGCGGCCCGCCCGGCGCAGCAGCGCGACGGGACGGCCGCCGACGCGGCCCGCGAACAGCAGTTGCGCCCGGTCCGGGCCGGTGCGGTCGGCGGTGGCGAAGGCCCGCGCGGCACGGCCGGCGAAGTCCCGGTCGGACGCCAGGTCGCCGCGCGCGGGCCAGGTGTCGAGGCGGTGCGGGCCGGTGCGCCAGGCGTCCGGCGGGGCGGCGACGACGCGCAGGTCGCGGGCGGCGGCGGTGCCGTCCACGCCGAGCCGTCCGGCCTCCCCGGCGGCGAGCGCGCCGACGAGCGTCGCGGTGAGCGCGGCCCCGGCCGTCACCGGGACGAGCGAGCGGCGCCGCACCGGGCGTACCTGCGCGGCAGGGAACGGCGCGGGCACCTCGGGTGGCTCGGGCGCGGCCTCGGCGGCGGCGAGCACGGCGGCCGGGTCGGCGACGCGCAGCATCGTGAGCTGGTCGCGGACCTCGTAGCCGGGGATCCCGGCGAGCCGCCGCAGCACGTAGGCGATCCGGACGGGCGGGTCGAGCGTCCCGAGCAGGTCGGTGAGCGCCGGGGCGGGCAGCGGGACGGGCAGCGCCCGCGTCCACGGCCCGAGGCCGAGCGCGAGCCGGCGCGGCGGCCGGGCGGCGCGGCGCAGCACGCGGGTCCGGCGGCGGCGCGGGTCGCGCGGGCGCCCGGCGACGGCCGCGTCGGCGATGCGCCGCGCGAGCGCGATCCGCCGGGTGCGGGTGCCCCGGTCGGGCAGGACGAGATAGGCGAGCCAGACGAGATCGCGGTAAAGCGTTCCCGTGGCGGGCTTCTCTCCGGTCGTCTCCGGCATCGCGCCCCCTCCTCTTCGCGTCGTGATGCGGAAAGGCTAGAGATCGCGGACGCGGTGGACAGCCGAATTGACGGAACCCGGACCCGCGATAAAGGGCAATTCCGCCTTTCCGCGATGTGAGGCCGTTCACGCGTGCGGCGCGGCGCGGATGCGGCGTCCGAATCGTCCGCGTACTACGCTGGAACGCCCGCCCCCCGAGCAGAGGATCCCGCTCCCGATGACCGAGGACGTGCCCGGCTACCGCGTGCTGGACAGGGCCGGGGAGGGCGGGTTCAGCGTCGTCTACCGCGCCCGGCAGGAGCGGCTCGACCGTCTCGTCGCGCTGAAGGTGCTGTCGGTCCACGCCGTGGACGACGCGGCGCTGCGCCGGTTCCAGCGCGAGTGCACGATCACCGCGCGACTGTCGGGGCATCCGAACGTCGTGACCGTCCTCGACACCGGGACGACGCGGGCGGGCTCGCCGTACATCGCGATGGAGTACTTCGAGCACGGCGCGCTCGCCGACCGGCTGGACCGGGACGGGCCGCTGCCGGTCGCGGACGCGCTGCGGGTCGGGGTGAAGATCGCGGGCGCGCTGGCGGCCGTCCACGAGATCGACGTGCTGCACCGCGACATCAAGCCGCAGAACATCCTCGTGTCGCGGTACGGGGAGCCCGCGCTCGCCGACTTCGGGATCGCCCGGCTCGTGGACTCCCTGGACGCCCAGCACACGCAGGCGTTCACCCCGCACCACGCCGCGCCCGAAGTGCTGGAGGGACGGCCCGCCGGGGTCGGCTCGGACCTGTACTCGCTCGGCTCGACGCTCTACCAGCTCCTCGCGGGACGGCCCGCGTTCAAGGGGCCGAAGGGCGAGGGCATGGCGCAGCTCATGCTGCGGATCCTGAACGACGCGCCGCCGCCGTTCGGGCCGCACGTACCGCCGGGCGTCCACGCGGTGATCGCGCGGGCGATGGCCAAGGCGCCCGCCGACCGGTATCCGGACGCGGTCGCGTTCGCGCAGGCGCTGCGCGGCATGCAGGCCGAACTCGGACTGCCGGTCACGGACCTGGCGTACGGCACGGCGGACAGCACGGCGGGCACGGTTCCGGTGGGGAGCGACGTGCCGCCCCCGCCGCCGATCCCGGACTGGGCGTCGACCGCGATGGTCGCGCCCGCCGCCCCGGCACAGCAGAGCCCGTGGCAGGCGCCCGTCCCGCAGGACACCGCGCCGCCCGACACGCGGCCCCGGACCGTCCCCCAGCCGCCCGGCACGCAGCCCGGGATCGTGCCTGAGCCGTCGGGCACGCATCCCGGGACCGTCCCCGGCACGTTCAGCTCGCATGTCGGGTCGCTCGGCACGCATCCCGGGGCCGTCCCTGCGCCGTCCGGCACGCATCCCGGGACGCTCCCCCAGCCGCCCGCGCGGCGGGACGGGCCGCGCCCGGGGCTGATCATCGCGGCGTCCGTCGCGCTCGTCGGCGGCCTGGCGGCCGGGGTGGGCGCGCTGGTGTGGGGCGGCGGGGACAAGCCGTCTCCTCCCCCGGCGCCGAAGGCCGCGACGCCGGTCGCGAGCGCCGCGCCGAGCGCGGACACCGGCCCGATCCCGCGCTCCCGGTACACGGCGACGCGCCCGCGCGGCGTGGTCGTCCGCCCGTACGGGACGACGGCCGCGCTGAGCTGGAAGCTCCCGGCGGCGTCCCGGCAGCTCGCGATCCTCGTCCTGAAGAAGCCGGCGGACGGGCAGGCCGTCGTGTCGGCGGGCAACGGCGCGCAGGCGGTGACCGTCACGGGACTGAACGCCAAGCGCGGCTACTGCTTCCGGGTGGGCGCCCTCCTGCGCGTCAACCAGGGGAAGGCGGCGGACGTGTCCTGGTCGTCGCCGGTGTGCGTCCGGGGCGCCCGGACGGCGCGCTGACGGTCCCGGCGCAGCTCGCGCGGGTGCAGCCGCCGGGCGAACCGCGTCCGGGCGGCGGCGAGGCGGGCGATCCGGTCGGCGTGCGTCCAGGCGCGGTCGGCGTCGGCGGCGGTGACCGGCGACGCCGCGAACCGGGCGCGGTTGGCGAGGTCGGCGAGCGGGCGCAGGTCGCCGGACGCGGCGTCCCCGGCCCGCTCGGCGCCGAACGCGGCGACCTCGTGCGCGGTGAGCGTCCGGGCGGAGCGCAGGCCGAGCGCGGCGACGGCGTCCAGCGCCTGCCGCCAGGCCCCGGCGACGCGTTCGGCGGGCGTCCCGGCGCGGCGGCGACGGCGGCGCAGGACGGGCGCGGCGAGCACGGCCGCGAGGTAGCCGACGACGAGCGCCGCGGCGAGCGCCCCCGCGAGGACGGGCCAGGGCGGCGCGCCGTGCCCGGAGCGCGCGGCGGGCCGTGGGACGGGCGCCGCGCTCGGCGGCGTCCCCGCGCCGTCGCCCGGCCGCGCCGCCGCGTCCTTCTGCGCCTGCTCCAGCTTCTTCGACTCGCCCGCCGCGACGTCGGCCCGCTTGGACTTCCCGCGCTTGGCGGGCGTCGGGTCGAACGGCACCCAGCCGGCGCCCGCGAACTTCACCTCGGGCCAGACCAGGACGTCCCGCGACCGGACCTCGGTGATCCCGCCGAGCGGCGCCGCCGGGCGGAACCCGACGACGACGCGGGTGGGCAGCCCGATCGTCCGGCCGAGCACGGCGAACAGCGTGGCGAACTGCTCGGACGTCCCGCGCCGCGACGTCCCGAGGAAGTAGTCGAGCTGCCGGTAGCCGTGGCCGGGCGGCGCGGACACGTCGTAGCGGGCGGTGGCCGCGAGCCGTTCGGCGAGCCGCGCGGCCTGCTGGAACGGCCCGGACGAGCCGTCGGTCGCGGCCTCGGCGAACTTGCGGAAGTCGACGAGCTGGACGGGTTCGCGCGTCTCCCCCGGCCCCCACGGCAGCGCGCGGGCGGCGCGGGCCTCGGGGTCGTCGGCGGTGTCGGCGTACAGCAGTTCGTCGGGATCCCAGCGCGGCGTCGCGGACTCGACCCGGTAGGTCAGGCCGCGCCGCAGCGGGCGCGCGGCGGCGAGGACCCCGGCGCCCGGGTCCACGACGGCGTCCAGGCCGTCCAGGCGGCGCGGACGGTCGGCGGCGGGCGCCCAGATCCCGGGCAGCCCGGCGATCGTGACCGTCTGGTCCAGCGGGCGGCGCGCGACGTCGCCGCCGGTGCCGGGCACGCGTCCGCCGGTCGGGACGAACCGGGCGGTGGACGTCCAGGTCACGCCGTCGAACCGGTCGAGCGCGACGAGCCGCTGGTCGGCGGCCCGGGACGCGCGGACGGTGAACAGGACCTCGTCCGACAGCAGCCAGCCGCCGACGCGGTCCAGCGGGCTGACGCCGTCGCGGGTCTGCGGGGGCGGCGCCTGGACCTGCTCGCGCGGGTCGTAGGGCTCGGCGCCGACCGGCACGTGCGGGACGAGCAGGAACGCCGCCCCGCCGAGCGCCGCCGCCACCGGCACGCCCGTCAGCGCACGGCGGACCCCGGCGTCCGGCGACCGGACGAGCACGAGCGCCGCCAGCAGCACCGCGACCGAGGCGACGAGCACCGCGTTGGACCCCGGCCCGCCGACGCCGAGCAGCAGCGCGACCGCGAACACCGCGAGCGGCGGCAGCCCCGGCGCGATCCGCCACGGCGTCCGCAGCGCCAGTTCCGCCGCCCCGGCGGCGCCGAGCCAGGTCAGCGCGCTGACGAAGGCCAGCGAGCGCGGATCGGCCGGGACGGGCGGCAGCGTCGTGAGGATCGACTTCCACGCGCTGAGCAGGGCGTCGGCGACCGCGTCCGGGAACGCGCCCGCGACGGGCCGCAGCACCGTGACGGCGGCCGTCCCCGCCCACGCCGCGACGGACAGGACGAGCGACGTCCACAGCGGCCACGGCCGGTCCGCGCGGCCCGCCAGCAGCGCCGCGAGCAGGGTCGGGACGACGGCCGCGACCGCGACGACCGGCAGCACCGGCCCGTACCCGAACACCCGGTGGAACGCGAGCCCGGCCGCGCACGCGAGCGCGGCGGTGACGGGCAGCGCGACGTACCGCCGCGTCACCGGCCCCTCCCGAGCAGCGGCCAGGCGGCGGTGAGCGCGTCGAGGCCCTCCACGTCGGCGGCCTGGACGCCCGGCGGCACGGGCGCGCCGTCCCCGGGCCGCACCCGCAGCGCGACGACGCGGTCGTAGCGGGCGCGGACGGCCGCGAGCCGGGCCAGCGCCGAACCGTCCTGGACGACCACCACGAGCGACCCGCCGCCCGGCACCCCGCGCAGCGCGTCGGTGACGGACCGGTCGCCGCCGGGGTCGAGCGCGAGCCGGGTCAGGCGGTCCAGGACCGTCTCGGCGTCGCCGGGCCCGCCGCGCGTCGCCGCGACCGGCCCGGACGCGGCCAGCACCCGCACCGGGAAGCTCGCCCGCGCCGCGCCGACGGCGACGGACGCCGCGACGTCCACGGCCAGCTCGAAGTCGTCGGGGTCGCGCCAGGCGGCGGCGCGGTCGTCCACGAGGACGGTCGTGGTGGGCAGGCTCGCGTCCACCAGGCGCCGCACCATGAGCGTCCCGGTGCGCGCCGACGACTTCCAGTGGACGTGCCGCAGCTCGTCCCCGACGACGTACTCGCGCAGCGCGTGGAACGTCGCGGTGCCCGCCGGGGATTTCTCGCTCGTCGGGCCTTCGAGGTGGTGCGCGCGTCCGGACGGCAGCAGCCCGAGCGGAACGGTCCGGGGCCGCACCAGCAGCGTGCGGGGCGTCCCGTAGGAGCGGACGCGGCGCGCGAGGCCGAGCGGGTCGGCGCGCACCAGCCGCAGCGGCCCGACGGGGATCTCGCCGCGCCGCGCGGTCGGCAGCCGGTAGGTGACGGTCCGCCGCCCGCCGCGCCGCATGCGGGGCAGGTCGACCGCGACGGGCTCGGACCCGGCCGCGTCCCGCGCCGCCAGCCCGCCCCGGACCGCGCGGCCCGCGTTCGTCACGTGCAGGACGCCGACGGCGGGCTCGCCGCGCGCGACCTTCTCCGGCGCGATCTCCCGGCGGACCTCCAGGCGCGGGCGCGGCAGCGTCCACAGCAGCGCCCCGGCGGACGCGGCGAGCCCGGCGGCGCCGAGCGCGGCGGGCTCGGGGTAGCCGAGCCACCAGCCCGCCGCGTACAGCGCCGCCGATCCCGCGGCCGTCGCCAGGCCGAGCGGCGTGAGCATCGTCAGACCCCTGCCGCCTGCGGGGCCGCGACGGTCGCCAGCACGTCCGCGACGACGTCCGCGCCCGTCCGGCCGCGCAGCTCCGCCTCGGGCGTGACGATGAGCCGGTGCGCGATCACCGGGACGGCGAGCGCCTTGACGTCCTCGGGGACGAGATAGGACCGTCCGGCCGCCGCCGCCCGGACCCGTCCGGCGCGCAGCAGCGCCAGGCTGGCGCGGGGGCTCGCGCCGAGCCGCAGGTCCTCATGGCCGCGCGTGGCGGCGACGACCCGGACCACGTAGTCGTAGAGCGGCGCGGCGACGTGCAGCCGGGACGCGAAGTCGATCATCGCGGCGACGTCGTCGCGGGTCGCGACGGCGGGCAGCCGGTCCAGCAGCGCGCCGGACGGCCGTCCCGCGAGGACCTCCACCTCCGCGCGGTGGTCGGGGTAGCCCATCGAGATCCGCATGAGGAACCGGTCGAGCTGGGCCTCGGGCAGCGGGTAGGTGCCGTCCATGTCGACGGGGTTCTGCGTGGCGAGGACGAGGAACGGGCGCGGCACCGGGTGCGGCGTGCCCTCGACGGTGACGCGCCGCTCCTCCATGACCTCCAGCAGCGCCGACTGCGTCTTCGGCGACCCCCGGTTGATCTCGTCGGCGACGACGAGGTTGGCGAAGATCGGGCCGGGGTGGAACTCGAACGCGTTGCCGGCCTGGTTGAAGATCGACACGCCGGTGATGTCGCTGGGGAGCAGGTCGGGCGTGAACTGGACGCGGGTCCAGCGGGCGTCCACAGAGGCGGCGACAGCGCGGGCCAGCGTGGTCTTGCCGACGCCGGGCACGTCCTCGACCAGCAGGTGGCCCTCGGCGAGCAGGCAGACCAGCGCCAGCTCGATCTTGTCGCGCTTGCCGCGCACGACGTGCTCGATGTTCTGCGCGAGCGCGGCGAACATCTGCGCGAACCGGGCGGCGACGGCGTCGGCCTCGGGAGCGGCGGGGGGCTCGGTCATCTCAGGAACAGCTCCACAGGGTCGAGGAGAACTGGCCGGCGTTGGATCCCGGCGTGTTGACGTAGAGGTCACTGACCCACTTGACGCCGTTGTAGTCGATCTTGTCCCACACGCTGCTCTTCAGGTTCGGGTCGTTGTCGTCGGTCACCGACGTCCCGCTCGCCTGGCACAGGACGGTCACCGGGCCGGTGAAGTTCTTCGGGAACGTCCCGGCGCGCGGGTCGCCCGTGCTCGGGCCGGTGTGCAGGATCGTGCTCGTGTACTCGTTGTTGTGGCCGTTGTACGTCCGGGCGTGCGGCGCGACGGCGAGGTCCGCCGTGGCATGGGCGGGCGTGGCCTCGCCCGCGCCGTTCAGCGCGACGATCGTGACGTCGTACTGCCGGTCGTTGGTGAGCCCGGTGAGGCTGTAGCTCGTCCCCGTGGTGGTGTACGTCGCACCGTTCGCGGTGATCCGGTAGCCGACGTCGTAGCCCGGCGCCGGGTTCCAGCTCAACGACGCGCCGTGGTTGACGCCCGTCGCCCGGAACCCGGTGACCTGGCCCGGCGCGGTGCACGGCCGTGCGGTCGCGGACGTCTCCGACAGTGCCTGCGCGGAACGTCCGCCGCTCGTGTACTTGGCCGCGACGCGGAACGTGTAGTCCCGCGAGCACGACAGGCCCGTCACCTGGAACCGGTGCGCCGCGTTCGTTCCGAGCGGCTTCACACCGGGGAACGGCGTGCCCGCGTCGTCGGTGAGGACGTAGCCGGTGACGGCCGCCGCGTCCGCGCCCGGGTCGAACGCGACGGCGACCGTCCCGTTCCCCGGGTCGGCCTGGACGTTCTGCGGCGCGGCGGGCTCCTTGCACGCCCCCGAGGTGAACCGCGCGGACGCGCCGTTGCGCTGCCGGTGCGTGCGCGGGTCGGTGTACCGGACGGTGATCTGGAAGCTGTACGGACGTCCGCACTGGAGGCCGCCGACCGTGAACCGGTAGTCGCCGCCCTGCGGGACCTGCGCGGGCGACGCGCCGGGCACCGGGCCGCCCGCCGGGCCGCGCAGCACGTAGCCGTCCGGGCGGACGCGGCCGAAGTCCGACGACTGGAACGTCACGGTGATCGTCCCGGCGTCGCCCTGCGGGTCGACGGCGCGCGGCGCGGACGGCGGGTCGCCGGGCCGCAGCGGGCGCACCGGCCGGTCGCCGGGGCGCGGGTCGCCGTTGCCGCCTCCGCCGCCGGGCGCGGGCAGCGGCTTGCGGGCGCCGCCCGCGACCTTGTCGTCATATTTGCTGATGTGCTTGATGGAGCCGTCCTGGTCGAGGGAGACGGCGGTGGAGCCGTCCGGGTCGTTGGCCCAGAGCATCCCGTCCTTGACGAAGACCTCCAGCGGGCCGGACCGTCCCGACACCGGGATCGGCTTCTCCGCGTGCCGCGCCGCGTAGTCGTAGACGAGCAGCGCCCCAGCGGACTCGTCCGGAATGTAGACGCGCGGACCGAGCACCTGCGGCTCACCGAGCCGGTGCCGGGGCACGGCGAGGCCGACCGAGGCGACCGTGCCGGTGCCGGTGTCCAGCAGCGTCAGCTCGCCCCGCGCCGCCAGCAGCGGGACGGTCAGGCTCTCGGCCGTCGCGGGCAGCCGCACGCCGCCCGCGCCCGCCGCCCGCACCGCCGACGGCAGCTTGATCGTGCGCGGCCCCTCGGGACGGACGATCGTCGCGGTGGCGTTCTCCGAGTCGACCGCGACCGGGGTGCCCGCCGCGATCGTCAGCCCGAGGCCGCCGCCGGGCCGTCCGGCCGTGACCGGCGTCCCCGGCTTCCCGTCGGTGAACGGGACGAGATGGCCGGACTGCGGCACCGGCACCCACAGGCGTCCGGTGGCGTCCACGCCCGCGCGGCCGAGCGGCGGCGTCAGGTTCGTGACCGGCCCGGACGCGGCCAGCGTCACCGGGTCGATCCGCTGCACGGTGCCGTGGACGGCGTCGACGGTGTACGCGCGCCCGCCGCCGATGACGACCTGGATCCCGGCCGCGCCGAGGTCGCGTCCCTGTTCCACCTTGAGCTGGGACGGGTCGACGCGGCTGACGACACCGGTGGTCTCGTCCACCAGCAGGACCGTCCGGCCGTCCTGCACGACGGTGATCGCGTGGCCGCGCGCGGCGGGCAGGGCGGCCTTGCCGTCGATCCGCCCGGCGAGGCCGTTGGCGTGGACCACGAGGCCCTTGGCGGTCGCGCCGAGCCAGGCGCCGACGTCGGACACCCGGTAGGTCGCGCCGGCCCGTCCGACGCCGTAGACGAGCGCCGCGACCAGCAGCAGCCCGACGGCGCCCACGGCGACCTGCCCGGACAGCCGGTCCCTGCGCAGCAGCCCGCGCAGCACCCCGCCCCCTGAACCCACAGTCCGTTCACCCCTCCGTCAGGGACCCGCTCGCATCGGCCGCCGTCCACCCGCGGCGCACCCGTTACCGTCACGAAAAGCGGGAAAACCCTAACGGACCGGTTACACCGCTGTTCCGGCTATCGGTGAGACTGACCAGATCCGGCGTTCGCTCCTGTGAGTCACCTCACAGTCACCGGCGCGGACGGACGGTCCGGAGCGGGCCGCGGGTCCAGGCGCCGTGCGACCCGCCGGCCCGCGCGCCGCGCCGGGACCTCCACCAGCCGGTACGTCGCGGCCGACACCGCCACCACCAGCACGAGGTAGGCCGCGAGCCACAGCGGACGGTCCTCGCCCGGACGGCCGACCGTCCCGTCGGCGGCGGCGAGCACCACCGGGTGCAGCACGTACACCGAGTAGCTGACGACGCCGAGGCCCGCGAGGGCGCGCGGCATCCGCCGGCCGCGCAGCGCCATCGCCGCCGCGAACGCGGCCACCGCGAGCGGGAGCGAGGTGTCCCACGCGCGGACGACGCCGCCGTCCACCATGTCCGGGACGTGCCAGTGCGGCAGGAGCAGGGCCGTCCCGACGACCCCGGCGCCCGCGAGGACCGTCCAGCGCCAGGCGAGGCGGCCCTGCTCGGAGCGGTGGACGGCCGTGCCGAGGAACATCATCGCGAGCAGCACCAGGCCCTGCCACGCGGCGATCCGGCTGTTGGCGAGCACGAGGACCAGGCCCGTCGCGCCGCCCAGCAGCGCCCCCGCGCGGGCGAGCGCGGCGCGGCGCGAGCACGCGAGGACGATCGCGGTCGCGACCAGCGCGGCGACGGCCGCCGTGACGGGCGCGGTCCCGGCCCGTCCCGACAGCGCCGCGACGGGCAGCACCGCCGCCAGCGCCGCCGCCGACCCGGCCAGCGCCAGCGCGACGCCCGCCGACCGCCGGTGCAGGCCGACCGCGAACAGCGCGACCGTGAGCAGGTAGAACACCATCTCGTACGACAGCGTCCAGAAGACGTTGATGAGGCTCGGCACGGCCAGCAGGTCTTGCAGCATCGTGAGATGCGCGAGGACTTCCGTGACCGGTTCGGGATGGTCTCCCAGGGGTTTCAGGCCCGTCAGGGACAGCACGACCATCGCGCCGATCGCGACCAGCAGCATCGGGTGGATCCGGAAGGCGCGGCCGATCCAGAACCGGCGCACCGAACCCGTCCGCTCCAACGACGCCGGGATGATGTAGCCGCTGACCAGGAAGAACACCAGCACGCCCCATGCGCCGGGGTTCACGTAACCGATCAGGTGCGCCCGGAACGCGGGCACGAAGTGGTACGACCCGTGATGGAAGGCAACGGTGAGCGCGGCGACCCCCCGCAGGACGTCCAGCCACGCCAACCGGGGCACAGGGGGCGTTTTCTCCACAGCGCGCCCACTCTAGAGGGAAATTTCGGGTTCACGGTCCGGACGGCTTCTCCTGAGAGGAAACGAACGCACGCCTTATCCCGGACGTCCTACTCTGTGTCATCGCAGCGAAGGAAACCGGGGTGGACGTGGGCGCGCATCTCAGCTTGGGCGACGGGAACGACGGAGGCCTGTGGGACCGGTTGACCGGGACCCAGGACGCGCCGTCGTGGTGGCTCGTCGCGCTGGTCGGCCTGGTGGCGCTCGCCGCCGTCCTGCACGGCCGGTCCTGGCGCGTCGCCCGCAACGTCGTGACGATCGCGCACGAGGGCGGCCACGCGCTGATCGCCCTGGTCACGGGCCGGAAGCTGGACGGCATCAAACTGCACTCCGACACGTCGGGCGTCACCGTGTCGCGCGGGAAGCCGCACGGCCCCGGCATGGTGTTCACCGCGATGGCCGGGTACCTGACGCCGCCGCTGCTCGGCCTGCTGTTCGCCGCCCTGCTCGCGGGCGGGCGCGTCACGCTCATGCTGTGGTTCTCGCTGGCGCTGCTCGGCGGGATGCTCGTGATGATCCGCAACGTCTACGGCGCGGTGTCCGTGCTGGTCACGGGCGCGGTGATCTTCCTGGTGTCGTGGCAGACCGGGCCGCAGGTGCAGGCCGCGTTCGCCTACCTCGCCGCGTGGTTCCTGCTGCTCGCCGGGACGCGTCCGGTCGTCGAACTCCAGCGGATGCGCGCGCGGCGCATGGCGCCGTCGTCGGACGCCGACCAGCTCGCCCACCTCACCGGCGTCCCGGGGCTCACGTGGGTGTCGCTGTTCTTCGTCGTCGCGCTCGGGTCGCTCGGGGTCGGCGCGCTGCTGCTCGTCCCCGCCGACCTGCCGTTCGGCTGATTGTCGGACCCCGGCGCTAGCGTCGGACCGTGGACGAGCGACGGGAGCGCCGCGAGCGGCGCGTGGCCGCCGGGCTGGACGATCTGGACCGCTGGCTGCGCGACCGCGTGGCCCGGGGCCTCGCGGCCGAGGACGCCGGGCAGTTCGACGAGCCCGCGCGGCGGCTGGTGGACGCGCAGGCGGGCGCGCTGGCCGGGCAGGTGCGCGGGCTCTCCTCCGTCCCGCACGGCCCGGAACGGCCGGGCGCGCTGCTCGCCGAGTACGCGCTGCTGCGGCTGCTCGTCCACGCCCACCGGCGGCCGGACCTGCCCGCGCCGCTGCGCGCGACCGTCCGCTCCCGGATCGGTTTCACGGTGCCGCGCGAGGACGTGCTGTCGGACGGCGAACGCGTCCGCGACCGGTGGTGCGTCGTGGGCGTCCGCGACAGCGCGCAGGAACAGCTCACCACCCGCCGCGCCTGGCTGCGGGGACGCGGCGGACGGTCGGCGCTGGTGCTCTCCTTCGCCCCGCCGGGCCGTCCGCTGGACGACTCCCTGACGGCGGGCACCGAACTGGACGCCGAACTCGCGTTCTTCCCCGGCGCCGCCCCCCTCCGCGCCCTGGTCGCCGAACGGCACGGCGAGCCCGTCCCGGCCGTCCCGGACGGCACGACGATCGCGGGCTTCCTCACCGAGCACGCCGCCGCCCTGGCCGCCGACCCGTGGACCGACCGCTGGCCCGCCGTCCTCGCCGACGTCCGCCTGGCCCGCCCCGCCGACGACGGGCTGGCGGCGATGGACGCCGCAGGCGACGTGCTCCCCCTGCGCACACCCGACCCCTGGCCGCTCCTCGCGGTCTCGGGCGGCGAACCCGTCACCCTCGCCGGCGAATGGACCCCGCGCGGCCTGCACCCCCTCGCGGCCTGGCACCCGACCGAAGGCCCGGTGATCCTGTGAGCACGCCGGAAGCGCGCGGCTCAAAGCGCGCCGCAGGCGAGCGGGAGACACAGTGAGCGAGCCGCAGGCGCGCGCCGCGCGCTGGACTGAGGAGCGCGCGCAGCGAGGAACGAGCGAGCACGCGACGAGGGAAGCGCGCGGCACCGAGCGCGCCGCAGGCTCGCGGGAAGCACAGTGAGCGAGCCGGAGGCGCGCGCCGCGCGCTGGACTGAGGAACGCGCGCAGCGAGGAACGAGCGAGCACGTGACGAGGGAAGCGCGCGGCTCAGAGCGCGCCGCAGGCGAGCGGGAAACACGCGTGTGGGACGAGCATGTCGGGGCGGCGCTGCTCGGGACGGCGCGGCGTGTTCCGCCCGTCCTGGCGGGGGCGCCCGCGGGCGGGGATCCGGCGGGGCGGCTGCTCGACCAGGCGGCCGTGCTCGCGGTGCGGCGGCGGGCCGGGGTCCGGCCGGGGCGCGGCGGCGTCGATCCGGTCGCGCCCGCGCCGGCCGAGGAGTTGCCGGTCGTGCCGGCGGACGCGGCGGACCGGCTGGACGACCTGCTCGCGGGGCGCCGCACCGCGTTGCTGCCGGAGTGGCTGCGGCTGGCGGCGGCGCGGGGGCTGCGGGCGCCCGCGCGGGCCGTCCCGCACCTGCTCGACCTCGGCCGCGAGCGCGCCCACCGGGACCTGCGCGGCGACCTCGCGGCCGTCGTCGGGCGGCGCGGCGTGTGGCTGGCGCTCCAGAACCCGCGCTGGGCGTACGTCATCGCGCTCGCCGCCGATCCCGGCACCGACGACCCGGGCGTCTGGTCCACCGGCACGCGCGAGCAGCGCGTCGCCCACCTCGCCCGGTCGCGCCGCGCCGATCCGGACCGGGCGCGCGCGGAACTCGCGGCGGTGTGGCGCGGCGAGCGCGCCCCCGACCGCGCCGAGTTCGCCGCCGCGCTCGCGACCGGGCTGTCGGCGGCCGACGAGGAGTTCCTGGAGGCCGCGCTGGACGACCGGGCGGGCGAGGTCCGCGCGACGGCGGCGGCGCTGCTGGCGCAGTTGCCCGGCTCGGCGCTCGGCGCGCGGATGGCGGTGCGGGCGCGCGGATGCGTCCGGCCCGAACGCCGCACCCTGCGCGGACGCGCCCAGACGTGGATCGCGGTCACGCCGCCCGCCGAGCACGACGAGGGCATGGCCCGCGACGGCGTCCCGTTCCACCCCGAGGGGTCGTTCGCGCCGGGCCGCACGCCGGCGCCCCAGCAGGCGTGGCTGCGCGAGATCCTGGCCCGCACCCCGCTCGCGACCTGGCCGGACGTGTTCGCCCTGCCGCCCGCCGAGATCCTCGCGCTGCCCGTCACCAGCGGCGCCGAGCCCGGCCGGGGCGCCCGCGACGTCCATCTCGGGCTGGCCCGCGCGGCGCTGTGGCAGCGCGACGCGGTGTGGGCGCGGGCCCTGCTGGACGGCGGCGTGCTGCTGGACGCCCCCGCCGTCCTCGCCGACCTGGCCGGGGTGCTGCCGCCCGCCGAACGGGCCGGGGCCGCGGCCGGGCTCGTCCGCTGGATCGCCGACCCGAAGGTGCTGGCCGAGCAGGTCCTCGCGCGGCTGCCGTCCCCCTGGACGGGCGACCTCGCCGCGACGGTGGCGGGCACGATCGCGACCCTGCTGGACCGTCCGGCCGGGACGGCGAACACCGCCCTGCGCGCCCTCGCCCGCGACGCCGGGCACCGCCTGGACCCGGCCCTGGCCGACCGCTACGCCGACCGTTTCGCCGGGCTCGGCACCCCCGAGACCGTGACCGTCCGGGACGCGCTCGTCGCGACCCTGCGCTACCGCCACGCCATGGTGAAGGAGCTTCATCCGTGACCGACGTCCTGCGGCCGCACGCCGAACAGGAGTTCGCCGCCGAACTCGCCCTGCTCGCCGAGCACGACGACCGGCCGCGCCCGCCCGGCTGGAAATTGTCGCCGTGGGCCGTCACCGCCTACCTGCTCGGCGGCGAACTGCCGGGCGGCGCGGTGGTCAGCCCGAAGTACGTGGGGCCGCGCCGGCTGGTGGAGGTCGCCGTCGCGACGCTCGCGACCGACCGCGCGCTGCTGCTGCTCGGCGTGCCGGGCACCGCGAAGACGTGGGTGTCGGAGCATCTGGCCGCCGCGATCAGCGGCGACTCGACGCTGCTGGTCCAGGGGACGGCCGGGACGTCGGAGGAGGCCGTCCGGTACGGGTGGAACTACGCGCGGCTGCTCGCCGAGGGCCCGTCGGCGGCGGCGCTGGTGGAGAGCCCGCTGCTGCGCGCGATGCGGCGCGGCGCGGTCGCGCGCGTCGAGGAGCTGACCCGGATGCCGGGCGACGTCCAGGACGCGCTGATCACCATGCTGTCGGAGAAGACGCTGCCCGTCCCGGAACTGAACACCGAGGTGCAGGCGCGGCCGGGCTTCACGGTCATCGCGACCGCCAACGACCGGGACCGGGGCGTGAACGAGCTGTCGAGCGCGCTGCGCCGCCGGTTCAACACGGTCGTGCTGCCGCTGCCGGAGACCGTCGAGGACGAGGTCGCGATCGTCGCGCGGCGCGTCGAGCAGCTCGGGACGGCGCTGGAGCTGCCCGCCGCGCCCGCCGGGCTGGCCGAGATCCGGCGCGTCGTCACGGTGTTCCGCGAGCTGCGGTCGGGCCACTCGGCGGACGGCCGGACGACGCTGAAGGTCCCGAGCGGCACGCTGAGCACCGCCGAGGCGATCTCGGTGGTGACGGGCGGGCTCGCGCTCGCGGCGCACTTCGGGGACGGGACGCTGCGCCCGTCCGACGTCGCGGCCGGGATCGTCGGCGCGGTCGTGCAGGACCCGTCCGCCGACGCGGTCGCGTGGCAGGAGTACCTGGAGACGGTCGTGCGGACGCGCCCGGAGTGGAGCGACTTCTACCGGGCCTGCCGGGAACTGGCGTGACCAGCCCGGCGGTCCTCGAACCGGACGCCGCGCAGGCCGTCGTGGAGGTGTACGGGGTCCGGCACCACGGGCCGGGGTCGGCGCGCGCGGTGCGCCGGGCGCTGGCGGCGTTCGCGCCGGACGCGGTGCTGATCGAGGGGCCGCCGGAGGCCGACGCGCTCGTCGCGCTCGCCGCCGATCCGGACATGGCGCCGCCGGTCGCGCTGCTGGCCTACGCCGAGGGCGCCGAGCCGGGCCGCCGCGCGCTGTTCTGGCCGTTCGCCGAGTTCAGCCCGGAATGGCAGGCCCTGCGGTACGCGGCCGGCGCGGGCGTGCCGGTCCGGTTCTGCGACCTGCCCGCCGCGCACCGGCTCGCGCACGAGGAAGAACCAGGCGACGCGTCGGATCCGCGCGTCGACCCGCTGGCGACGCTCGCCGAGGCCGCCGGCTACGACGACGCCGAGCGCTGGTGGGACGACGTGGTGGAGCACCGCGTGGACGGCCCGTCCCCCTTCCCGGCGATCGCCGAGGCGATGGCCGAGCTGCGCGGCCCCGTCACGCCGGGCGCCGTGTCCGGCCGGGAGGCGTGCCGCGAGGCGTTCATGCGGCGGACGCTGCGCCGCGCCCGCCGCGACGGGTTCCGCCGGATCGCGGTGGTGTGCGGGGCGTGGCACGTCCCGGCGCTGCTGGCGGGGATCCCCGCCGCCCACGACGACCGGACGCTGCGCGGCCTGCCCCGCGCGAAGGTCGCGCTGACCTGGGTGCCGTGGACGCACGGGCGGCTCGCGGGCTGGTCCGGCTACGGCGCGGGCGTCCGCTCCCCCGGCTGGTACCACCACCTGTTCACCGCGCCGGACCGTCCGGTCGAGCGGTGGCTGACGGCGGCGGCGCGGGTGCTGCGCGCGGAGGACCTGCACGTCTCGTCGGCGGACGTCATCGAGGCGGTGCGGCTGGCAGAGGCCCTCGCGGCGCTGCGCGGCCGTCCGCTGGCCGGGCTGGACGAGGTGACCGAGGCCGTCCGGGCGGTGCTGTGCGGGGGCGCGGACGAGCCGGTCGCCCTGGTCGCGCAGCGGCTGGTCGTCGGGGAGCGGCTCGGCGCGGTGCCGGACGCGACGCCGATGGTCCCGCTCCAGCGCGACCTGGTGGCGGCGCAGCGGCGGCTGCGGCTGAAGCCGTCGGCGGAGGACAAGGACCTCGACCTGGACCTGCGCGTCCCGAACGACCTGGAGCGCAGCCGCCTGCTGCACCGGCTGCGGCTGCTGGACGTGGAGTGGGGCGTCCCCGACACCGGCGCGAGCCGGTCGCGCGGCACGTTCCGGGAGGCGTGGACGGTCCGCTGGCGGCCCGAGTTCGACGTCCGGCTGATCGAGGCCGGGGTGTGGGGCACGACCGTGGCGGACGCGGCGGCGGCCCGCGCCCGCGACCTCGCCGTCCACGCCGACTCCCTCGCCGACCTGACGGCGCTCGCCGAACGGTGCCTGCTCGCCGACCTCGGCGCCGCGCTGCCGGACGTGATGCGCGTCCTCGCCGACCGCGCCGCCGTCGAGCCGGGCACCGCGCACCTGATGGCGGCGCTGCCCGCGCTGGTGCGGGCGCTGCGGTACGGCGACGTGCGCGGCACCGACCCCGCGCCGCTGCGCACGGTCGTGGACGGCCTCGCCGTGCGGATCCGCGTCGGCCTGCCGCGCGCCGCGACCGGCCTGGACGACGACGCGGCCCGCGCGCTGCTCGCCGGGATCGGGGCCGTCCACGAGGCGCTGTCCCTGCTCGGCGACGACGCGGCCGGGCACCGCGACGCCTGGCTCGGCGCGCTCACCGACCTGCTCGGGCGGCCGGGCCTGCACGGGCTGATCGACGGGCGCGTCACGCGGCTGCTGCTCGACACGGGCCGGCTGCCGGACGCATCGGGGCGCATGGCCCGCGCGGTGTCGTCCGGCGCGCCCGCCGACCGCGCCGCCGCGTGGATCGAGGGGTTCCTCGCAGACGGCGGGGTGGTGCTCGTCCACGACGACGCGCTGCTCGGGCTGCTGGACGAGTGGCTCGCCGGGCTGCCCGCCGAGACGTTCGGGACCGTCCTGCCGCTGCTGCGCCGCACGTTCGGCGGCTACGGGTCGGCGGAGCGGCGGGCGATCGGCGAGCGGGTGCGGCGTCCGGGCCGGACCGCGGGGCCGGGCTCCGGGGACGTCCCCGATCCGTCGCGCGCCGACCCCGCCGCCGCGACCGTCCTGCGCATCCTCGGCTGGGAGGCCCCCGCATGACCGACGTTCCCGACACCGAACGGCTGCGCCGCTGGCGGCTCGTCCTCGGGGGTGACGACGACGGCACCGGCGCGACGCTGACCGGCGACGACGCCCGGATGGACGCCGCGCTGCACAAGCTCTACGGGTCCCGTCCCGGCGGGCGCGGCGGCCGGCGCGGCGCGGGCCTCGGCGACTCGGCGCCGTCGGTCGCGCGATGGCTCGGGGACGTCCGGACCTATTTCCCGACGCCGGTCGTCCGGGTGATGCAGCGGGACGCGA
The DNA here is from genome assembly GCF_002911665.1 of Actinomadura rubteroloni. NCBI lineage: Bacteria > Bacillati > Actinomycetota > Actinomycetes > Streptosporangiales > Thermomonosporaceae > Actinomadura > Actinomadura rubteroloni. The sequence continues at coordinate 176,522 of NZ_MTBP01000003.1, read as the reverse complement.
TCGAACGCCTCGACCTCACCCGCCTGCTGCTCGAACCGGAGATGCTGGACGCCGTCGAACCCGACGTCCATCTCGTCGGCACGCTGCTGTCCCTGCACCGCCTCCTGCCCGACCGGGCGCGCGAGTCGGCGCGGGCCGTGGTGGCGCGGGTCGTCGCCGACCTCGAACGACGGCTCGCGCAGCGCACCCGCTCCGCGCTCGGCGGCGCGCTGGACCGGACGGCCCGCACGCCCCGCCCGCGCCGTCCCGCCGAGATCGACTGGGGCGCGACGATCCGCGCGAACCTGCGCAACTACCTGCCCGAACACAACACCGTGATCCCCGAACGGCTGATCGCCTACGGACGGCGCCAGCAGGCGATCAAACGGGACGTCATCCTCGCCGTGGACCAGAGCGGCTCGATGGCGGCGTCCCTGGTATACGCCTCCGTGTTCGGCGCGGTGCTGGCGTCGCTGCGTTCCCTGCGGACGTCGCTGGTCGTGTTCGACACGTCCGTCGTGGACCTCACCCCGGACCTGCACGACCCGGTAGAAGTCCTGTTCGGCGCGCGGCTGGGCGGGGGCACCGACATCAACCGCGCCGTCGCGTACTGCTCGTCCCTGGTCGACCGCCCCGACGACACGATTCTCGTCCTGGTCAGCGACCTGTACGAGGGCGGCGTCCGCGACGAACTGCTGCGACGCGTGGCCCGCCTGACCGCGTCCGGCGTCACGGTGATCGCCCTCCTGGCCCTCTCCGACGACGGCGCCCCCGCCTACGACGCCGAAAACGCGGCAGCCCTGGCGGCCCTGGGAGTCCCCGCCTTCGCCTGCACCCCGGACCGCTTCCCCGACCTGATGGCGGCGGCAGTAGAACGCCGCGACCTCACACCGTTCGCCAGCCACAACACCTGAACCCACGGCCTCACGGCGTTCGCCGGGCGCGACGGTTGAGCGCACGTGCGAGCAGCATGACGGCGACGGTGGTCAGCGCGGTGTAGACGGTCGTCGCGGTCGTCTCGGCTGCGCCGAACAGCGCCCACAGGACGAGCCGCGCGAGACGCGCGGCGGCAGCCGCCCACGCGGCGGCGCGGATTCCCTGCCACGCCACCGGCACCGCGACCAGCGTGACGAACGCGAGCATCATCACCACGGTGGTGCCGAGCCCGGTCGCGGTCACATCGGCGGCCGTACGCGCCACCGGCCCGTCGACGAGCCCGCCGATCAGCCCCGCGCCGAGATCCGCGACGGCCAGCCCGGCGGCGAGCGCCAGCCCGGCGGCAGCCGCCCGCGACCGCGGCAACCCACGCGCCGGCCGCCGATGCCGCGGCCGAGCGATCACGGGCACGCGCCCAGGCGCAAACGCAGGTCCACGCGCAGGCGCAGGCGCGGACGAAGGCCCACGCGTCGGCGCGGGCGCGGGCGGAGGCGCGGACGCGCTCCGCAGCGGCGGCCGGGCGCCGAGCCGCCCGCCGCGAGCCCGCCGCCGTTCCGGCCCGCGATAGATCCCGTCCCACGCGCCCCCGCCCTCATGCGGAGGCGCCGACTGACCGTCCGGCGCACCCGTCGCGTACGGCACAGTCCCGCCCTCCGGCACGTCCGCGTCGTGCGGCGTCGGCGCAGCGCCCGGAGCCCCGCCGGATGCGGCATGCGGCGGCGCGCCGGACGCGTACGCGGAGACGGGCGCCGACGCGCCGCCCCGCTCGGCCGACGGCGACGCGCCCGCAGGACCAGAGTCAGGCGCACAACCAGCAGCCGCCTGCGGCGCAAAACCCGGCGCGCCCTCGCCACCCGACGCGGGCGCCCCACCGCGCCCGTCCGCCGCGTGCGCGGCAGGCGCGTGCGCGGCAGGCGCCGCACCCGGCGCGGCCGCGGCGCTTGACGGCGACGCGGGCTCAAGGACAGAGTCAGGCACAGGACCAGCGGACGCCGCCTCGCGCGCGGGCACACCCCCACCGCCCGGCGCAGGCGCCCCGCTGCGCGCCGACGCGGCGTGCGCAGCAGGCGCGGCACCCGGCGCGGACGCAGTTTCGAGCGCCGGGACGGCGTCCCGCGCAGCCCCGGGATCGAGCGCGGACCCCGCGTCCGGCGCCGCCTCACCGCCCGGCGCCGCCTCGCTGCGCGGCGCGGGCACGCCGTTCGGGCCGTATCCGTGATCCGGCGCAGATGCCGCGCGCGGCGCACCCTCACCGCTCCGCGCGACATTGCCACGACGCGCACGCGCATCGCTCGGCGCAGAAAAAGCGCCCGGCACGGCCTCACCGTCCGGCGCAAGCTCTACGTCCCGCGCGGACGCAGCGCCGGGCGCAGCACCGCCCTCCCACGCAGGCCCGCCGCACGGCGCAGGCACCGCGTCCCGCGCAGGCACCGCGTCCCGCGCAGGCACCGCGTCCCGCGCAGGCACCGCGTCCCGCGCAGGCACCGCGTCGGGCGCAGGCACCGCGTTGGACGCGGAGGACGCGTCGCCCGTAGGCAGCGCCTCCGGTACAGGCGCCGCGCCCGGTGCAGGCACCCCGTCCCGCGCGGGCACCGCGTCCCGCGCGGGCGGCACGGCTGGCGCGGGCGCCGCGTTGGACTCGAAGGACGCGTCCCGCGTAGGCAGCTCCGCCTCCGGCGTAACCACCGCGGCCGGTGCAGGCATCGCGGGCGGCGCGTCCGGCGCGGAGGCCGCGTTGGGGGCAACCTCCGCGTCCCGCGCGGAAACGGCGTTCGCAGCGGAAGCCGCGTCGCGCGCGGGAGCCGCGTTCGGAGCGGGAGCCGCGTTGGGCGCAGCCTCCGTGTCCCGAGCGGGAACAACGTTGGGTGCGGGCGCGGCGTTGGGTGCCGGGGCCGCGTTCGGAGCAGGAAGCGCGTTGGGCGCGGCGGGCGCGCTCGGCGCGGCGGGCGTGTTGGGTGCGGCGGCCGGATTCGGTGCTGGCAGCGCGTTGGGTGCGGCGGGCTGGTTGGGTGCGGGCGCGCTGTGTGATGCGGGTGGTGCGGTTGGTGCGGGGCCGAGGTTTTGGGCGGCGGGCGGTGGTGGGGTGGTGGGGGTTCGGGCGGGGTTGGAGCGGCCGAAGGCGGGTGGGACGGTGCCCGGCGCGGCGTGGGCTGCGGGGGTTGTGCGGGACGGGCCCAGGTCGCCGAGCAGGCCGAGCAGGACGGTTTCGGCGTCGGGGCGCTCGCGCGGGTCCTTGGCGAGGCAGGCGGCGGCGAAGTCGGCGACCGGGCCGGGCAGCGGGCCGAGGTCCGGTGTCTCGTGCTTGATCCGGTACATGACGGCGGGCAGTGGGCCGCCCGCGAAGGCGTCCCGGCCGGACGCGGCGAACAGGAGCGTCGCGGCCCAGGCGAACATGTCGGCGGCGGGTCCGGCGGTGCCGCCGTCGAGTTGTTCGGGGGCCATGTAGGCGAGGGTGCCGACGAGCGGGCCGGTGACGGTCGATCCGGCGTCCAGGAAGCGGGCGACGCCGAAGTCGATCACGCGCGGACCGTCCGGGCCGAGCAGGACGTTGCGCGGTTTCAGGTCGCGGTGGACGACCCCGGCGCGGTGGATGGCGGCGAGCGCGGTCGCGGTGCCGACGGCGAGCCGGTCGAGGTCCCCGCCGGTCCGGGGTCCGGCCGACCGGACGAGGTCCCGCAGCGACGGGCCCGGCACGTATTCGCTGACGATGTAGGGCCGGTCCCCCGCGAGGTCGGCGTCGAGGACCTGCGCCGTGCAGAATCCCGCGACGCGCTGCAGCAACGCCAGTTCCCGGACGAACCGGGCACGGGCGGTCGCGTCGCCGAGCAGTTCGGCGTGCAGCAGCTTGACGGCGACGGGCGGTCCGCCGCCCTCGGCCCGGCCGAGGTACACGGTGCCCTGACCGCCCGCCCCGAGCCGGCCGAGGATCCGGAAATCGCCCAGCCGCACGGGATCGCCGGGGCCGAGAGGGGCCGGTTCGACCATGCGCCATCCCCCGCGGTGACCGGCCGCGGCCGGTGAAAGGAAACAGGTACGCCGGGGGCGCCCGCCCCCGCGCCTCGAAGAATAACGGAAAGGACGTCCGCGGCGAGAAGTCCGGACGCGACGGCCACCGAATGCGCCCGACCTTTCTGCAACAATTACCGATATACACAACGAAATCCCTGATGAGACGACACGAAGCCCGCATAAGAAAGGCAATCGACGCGCCACCCGCGCGGCATTACACTCGGCCCGTCCGGGCAGTGTGAAATAACCGCATCCCGGCAGATCTCGGCCCATGCCGACGGGCGCCGTTTTCACGTCCGGCCGCCGGGTAGGCACGGCGCCCCACTGGCCGGAGGACCGCTCCATGTACTACATTCGCTCATATGAGCAGTGGTTCAGACGTTGCCCTGCCGGGGGCCATGGCACGTCCGGTCGAGCCGGCGAAGGTCGCCCGGGTGATCGCGGCGCTCCCCGGCGCGGACACGGTCGCCGAGCTGGCGGACGTGTTCGGCCTCCTCGCCGACCCCGGCCGGCTGCGGCTCCTCACGGCGCTGCTCGAAGGGGGCGAGATGTGCGTCCGTGACCTCGCGGTCGCGTCCGGCCAGTCGGAGTCGGCGGTGTCGCACGCGCTCCGCCTGCTGCGCGCGAGCCGCGTGGTGCGGGTGCGGCGGGACGGACGCCACGGCTACTACCGGCTCGACGACACGCACGTCCGGCTGCTGCTGGAACTCGCGCTCGCCCACGTCGGCCACGAGAGGGAGGACGCATGAGCGCGGGGCACGGCCACGGCCACGGGGTCACCGCGGGCGGGGACCGCCGTCCGCTGGCCGGGGCGCTGGCGCTGATCCTCGCGTTCATGGCCGGGGAGGTCGGCGTCGGGCTGGCCGCCGGGTCGCTGGCGCTGCTGTCGGACGCCGCGCACATGCTCACCGACGCGTTCGCGATCGTCCTCGCGCTGGTCGCGATGCGGATCGCGGCGCGTCCCCCGCGCGGCGGCTACACCTACGGCCTGCGCCGCGCCGAGATCCTGTCCGCGCAGCTCAACGGCCTGACGCTGATCCTGCTCGCGGTGTACTTCGTCTATGAGGGCGTGTGGCGGCTCGTCCATCCGCCGGGCGTGGACGGCCTGCCGGTGCTGATCACCTCGCTCGTCGGGATCGTCGTGAACGTCGGCGCGTCCTGGCTGATCAGCCGCGCGAACCGGACGAGCCTGAACGTCGAGGGAGCGTTCCAGCACATCCTCAACGACCTGTACGCGTTCATCGCGACGGCCGTCGCCGGGCTCGTCGTATGGCGGACGGGCTTCGCGCGGGCGGACGCCGTCGCGTCCCTGGTCGTCGCGGCGCTGATGGTCAAGGCGGGGTACGGGCTGCTGCGCGACGCGGGACGCGTCCTGATGGAGGCGGCGCCGTCCGGGCTGGACCCGGCGGAGCTGGGCGAGCGGCTGGCGGCGCGGCCGTGCGTCCGGGAGGTCCACGACCTGCACGTCTGGGAGGTCAGCTCCGGCTACCCGGCGCTGTCGGCGCACGTGCTGGTGGACGCGGCGGGCGACTGCCACGGCGTCCGCCGCGACCTCCAGACCCTGCTGCGCGACGACTACGGCATCACCCACACGACCCTCGAAGTCGACCATGTGGACGACGAGTTCCACTGCGAGGACCCGCACGGCCCCCGGCACGTCGCCGAGCCGGACGGGGACCGGCACGAGCACGCGGGACCGGCCCGCTGCGACCACTGAGGGACGCCTCCGCGCCGGATAGGGTGACCGGGACGGAGGGAGCGTCCGCCGAGATGCGCAGCAAGTCCGAACTGGAGGCAGCCGTCCGCGACCCGCACCGCCGCCGCGCGGTGCTGATGGTGAACACCCGGTCCCGCCGGGGACGCCGCCGGCTGCCGGTCGTGCGCCGGCTGCTCGCCGAGGCCGGGCTGGACTTCGCCCGCGTCGTCCCGGTGACCGATCCGGCGAAGTTGGACGCGCTGTTCGCCGAGGTCCTCGCGCTGAAGCCGGACCTCGTCGTCGTCGGCGGCGGGGACGGGACGATCGCCGCGGCCGTCAGCCATCTCGCCCACCGGGACGTGGCGCTCGGCGTCCTCCCGCTCGGCACGACGAACAACTTCGCGCGCACGCTCGAACTCCCGATGGACACCGCCCGCGCCGTGCGGGTGCTGCTCGACGGCAAGGTCGCGGACGTGGACGTCGGCTGGTTCGCCGGGACCGACGACCCCGACGACCCGGACGGGCGCGGCCACATCTTCGCCAACATGGTCAGCCTGGGCCTGTCGGTGCGGGTCGCCGAGCACGTGCCGCACGGGTTGAAGCGCGTCCTCGGGCGTCCGGCGTACGCGCTGACGGCGGCGCGGCTGCTGCCGGGGCACCGGCCGTTCCGCGCGACCGTCCGGATCGGGGACGAGAGCTTCGATCTGACGACGCACCAGCTCAACATCGCCAACGGCGCGCACCACAGCGGGCAGCGGATCGCGCGCGACGCCGGGCCCGACGACCGGCTGCTCGCCGTCTACCGGCTCGGGGACGGGCGGCGGCTGCGGCTGGCGGCGGCGACCGTCCGGCACGTCCTGACCGGGCAGTGGCGGTCGCTCGGCGAGGAGGCGTTCCACACGGCGGGCGAGGTCAGCGTCAGCACCGAGCCGCCGCTGCCGGTGGACGTGGACGGCGAGATCCGGGGGCGGACGCCCGTCCGGATCGTCCTGCACGGGAACGCGCTGAAGGTGTTCGTCCCGCAGTCGTTCGTGGACGTCTGACCTGGGGTGATTCATCCGGGGCCGGACGGGCAGGGCGTCAGCCATGGACACGAGCATTCTCGACGGCCTGAATCCGTTCGACATCCTCGACACCGAGGCCGCCCGGCTCGACGCCTACTTCACCCTGCTGAACGGCGCCGACTGGGACCGTCCGACCCGGGACGAGGGCTGGTCGCGGCGGGACGTCGTCGCCCACTTGGCGGGCTCGGAACTCTACAACCACGCCTGCCTCAACGACGATCTCGACAACTTCAACGGCATCATGCGACGCGAGCGCATCGACGACGTGGAGGCCTTCACCGAGTGGTCCGTGGCGACGCGACGCGGCCTGCCGGTCGATGAGGTCGTGGCCGAATGGCGGCAGAAGAACGGCGAGACGCGGCGGCGGATGCGGGCGCTCGGCCCGGACGCGATGCTCCCCACGGTGGTCGGCCCGTACCCGGTCGGGTTGCAGACGTTCCACTTCGCCGTCGAGTACGCCACGCACGCCGACGACATCGACGCGCCCGTCCGGCCGGAGGAGCAGGCGGGGCGCGCCGCGTGGCGGGCACGGTTCGGGTTGTTCACGCTGGACGAAGCGGACGTCCCGGTGGACGTCGAGGACAAGCCGGGCGGCTACCGGGTGTCGCTGGACGGCGCGTCCGCCGACCTGTCGCCCGAGGAGTTCGCCGAGGCGACGGTGCGCCGCCTGCCGCCCGGCCATCCGCTGCCCGAACCGCTGCGCCGGGCCATGGTGGTGCTGGTGTGACTCAGCCGGTGAGTTCGGCGACGTCCGCGCCGGTGAGCCGCAGGCCCGCCGCGCCCATGTTCTCCTCCAGATGCGCCCGCGACGACGTCCCGGGAATCGCGAGCGCCGCCGGGGACAGGGCGAGCAGCCCGGCCAGCAGCACCTGCGGGACCGTCGCGCCGAGCCGTTCGGCGACCTTCGCGACGCGCGGGTCGTCGGGCAGCCCGAACCCGCCGAGCGGGAAGTACGGCACGTAGGCGATGCCGTCGCGCTCGCAGACGGCCAGCATCGCGGTGTCGGCGGGCTGGGACACGTCGAACCGGTTCTGGACGGCGACGACCGGCGCGATCCGGCGCGCCTCGTCGAGCTGCGGCAACGTCACGTGGCTGACGCCGAGGTGCCGGATCAGCCCTTCCTCGCGCAGCGCCGCGAGGACCTCGAACCGCTCGGCGATGGAGTCCTCGGTCGGCGCGTCGATGCCGCCCGGACGCAGGTAGACGAGATCGAGCCGGTCCCGGCCGAGTTCGCGCAGGTTGCGCTCCACCTCGCCGCGCAGCGCACCCGTCGGGACCTGTCCGGACGGGAACGGATCGTCCGGCGCCCGGGCCGGGCCGACCTTCGTGGCGACCGTGATCTCCGGTCCGAGCGCGGCGTCGCGGATGAGGTCGTTGGCGGCCAGGCCGTTCATGAAGTAGAACGCGGCGGTGTCGATGTGGTCGGCGCCGAGTTCGACGGCGCGGCGCAGCACGCCGGCCGCCGCGTCGCGGTCCGGCGCGAGCGGGAGCCGCATCGCGCCGAAGCCGAGGCGCCGGATCGTCCGGTCGCCGAGGGTCCAGGTGTCGTTCGTCATGCGCTCAGCCTCGCCCCCGGCGGGACGTCCGGTCGAACCGCTGGCAGCTTGCTGCCACATCGCCGCGCGGGGCAGACTGAAGGAGCGATGAGCATCACCGTCCAGGGCGAGCAGGCCCTCTTCGAGCACGCGGCGCACCTGTTCGGCGACGTCCGCGACGAGTTCGTGTGCGCCGCCGAGGACATGTGGACGTGGACGGCGCCGTCCGCCCGCGACCGCCTCCGCGCCATCCGCTCGCAGCGCCCGCCGGGCAGCCGCGTCTGCAAGCTCTACACGCCCAAGGCCTTGGCCGACGAAGCCGACGAGCACGCGTTGGTCGAGGTCAGCGCGGCCGGCGTCGAAGTGCGGATCTGCCTCACCCCGCTCCCCCACGAGACGATCGTCATGGACCGCCGGTTCGCGATCATGGCCGGGCCGCCGACGCGCGGAGTGCGCTCCTACACGCTCGTCGAAGAACCGGCGGTGGTGGCGAGCATCCTTTCCCTGTACTGGGCGACCTGGGAGAAATCACCCACCCTGGCGTCCTTCCGCGCGGACCGCACGCCGTCCCTCTCGCCCGAGAGCCGCGACATCCTGCGCCTCCTGGCCCGCGGCCTCAAAGACGAGGCGGCGGCCCGCCACCTGAACCTCTCGCTGCGCACCTACCGCCGCCGCGTCGCCGAAATCCTGCTCCTGCTGAACGCCGACTCCCGTTTCCAGGCCGGCCAGAAGGCCCAGGAACTCGGCCTCGTCCCCTGATCACGGGCCGAAGCACTCCTCCAGGAAGCCGCGCGTGGCCGCGTTCTGCGGCTCTTTGGTGAAGATCTCGCCGCCGTACGCGGCGAACTCGTGGTGCCAGGCCGAGTACCGGCCGGCGTTTTCGCGGACGTCCGTGCGGACGACGTCCGGCGCGCCGTCCCAGTCGGCGAGCACGTACTGCCGCCAGGACGGCGCGGTGAACGGCGGCGCGGCCCAGAACGCGGTGTAGTCGCCGCGCGGGAGCAGGACGGCGTCCGCCCCGGCCGAGCGCAGGGCCGCCAGCGTGGCGTACGGCGGCGGCCCCGTGTACGGCGAATGCACGACGAGCGCCCGCAGTCTCCGTCCCGCGCGGGCCGCCTGACGGGCCGCGTTGACCAGCCCGTCCTCGCTCGCGGGCAGCCGTCCGTCGTCGACGGAGACGAACCGGGACACGTCCGCCGGATTGGCGATGACGGTCCGGCTCGCCGCGACGCCGCCCAGGCTGTAGCCCGCGATCCACAGCAGCGGGTCGAGGGCCAGGGCGCCGGACGCGCCGCCGAGGGCCATCGGCGCGATCCCGTCGCGTCCGGCCAGGGCCTGGTTCGCGCCGCCGATCGCGCCGCGCGCCGCGAGCAGGTGCAGCGCCTGCCCGATGTGCGGCGCGAGCCCGGGCAGGAGCGCGTTCGCGTACGCGCCGTCGAGCGAGGGCGCCGCGGGCCACGGCAGGAAGAGGACCCGCTGCTCCTTGGCCGCCGGAAGCAGCCGCGCCGCCGACCGGGCGAGCTGGTCCTCGACGCCGATCGGCAGGGACGGCAGCCGTCCGCTCGGCTTCGGCACCGGCTTGTCCGGCTCGTGGAAGCCCGACGCGAAGTCGTACAGTTCCGCGCTGCGCGGGCTGTAGTGGACGACCGACGCGGCCTGCACCCGGTTCCGTCCGCGCAGCAGGTAGTGCGCCAGGTGCTCCATGCCGGTCTTGGCGTGCACCGGCGTGCTGAGCCCCTTCTTGGCGTCCGACGCGTAGGCGTAGGCGCTCGCGACCGGACGGAAGAACACGGCCCCGCCGATCTTCGTCCCCGCCGGAAGCTCGCGCTCGGCGCTCGGCGGCACCACCGCGAACCACAGCAGCGGCGTCCCCCAGGTGCTGGCGAGGACGCGCAGCCCGTCCGGCCGCCCGCCGCACGCCGGATCGAGGTACCAGGGGCAGAAATCCCAGGTCGATACGGCCTTGGTGTCCTGCGGAACGGGCGTGTCGCGGTAGTGCAGGTCCCACCAGAGCGCGGTGACGTCGAGGAAGTCGGCGAGCACGCGCGGCTGGCCCCGGCCGTCGGTCGTGAGCAGCGGGTGCCGTCCGGTGAAGACGGGCGTGCCGCTCGCGTGGACGAATGGCTTGCGTCCCGGCACGGTGTTCGCGCCGCCGGACGGACGCAGGTCGACGTGGTAGCGGGTCAGCGCGTGCTCCTGGAACGCGACGGCCCCCGACGGCGCGACCCGCAGGAGCTGCACGACCTCCAGCGACCGGCACGACCGGCCGTCCACGACCGTGTCGATCGCGACCTCCAGCCGCAGCGGCGTGTCGGCCGGGACGTCGAACGTCACCGCCGTCTCGTCCATCTCGACCGCCAGCGACGGCAGGCCGCTCCCCGGCGTGTGCCACGGCCGCCCGGCCGTCAGGTCGCTGAAGACGTCGAGCGAGACGGCGCCGTCCGGCTTCCCGGCGGGGTGGCGGCGGTCGAGCAGGAAGTGCGGCCGGGCGGCCCACGACACCCGCAGTTTCAAAGCTGCTGCCCGGTCTTCGGGTCGTACTGGACCTCGACCGCGACGACCTGGTCGGTGGGCAGCACCTCGATCCACTGGTCGAAGATCTTGTACTGCTCGGCGGGCCGGAACCCGCCGTCCAGCGGGTCGAAGCCCGTCTCGAAGACCTTCTCGGTCGCGAGCGTGTTGCCGACGTCGCCGTTCTTGGCCGCCAGCTCGGCGGCGAGCAGGTCCAGCACCTGGCCGACCGTCTTGTCCCGGTAGTCCGGCGGGTCGCCCGGCTGGAACGGGTACGGCAGCCCGAGCCCCGCCTCGCCCTCCACGCCCGCCTTCGCGAGCCAGGCGAGCGCCTCGCGCTCGTGCGCCGGACGGATCGGGAGCACCGCCTTCACCCACGCCGCGTTCAGGAACTCGTTGCGCCGCTCGTCGCCGTCGATCTGGATCAGCCAGCCCAGCGAGCTGCCCATCGGCGCGGGCTGGGTGTTCTCGGTGACGAGGTAGTTGACGCGGTACTCGTCGTCCGCCGGCGGATCGGCGGGGGCCGCCTTGTTCGCGCCGGTGTGCGCGTACCAGCTCAGGACGGTCTCCCCCGCGAGCGGATCGGCGTCGGTGGTCGTCCAGACCGGGCTCGGCACGGGGTAGCGGCCGGCGGTGCCCGCCTTCGCCGGGTCCGCGAGGTGGCCGGGCCGCCAGTAGTCGGGCGCGACGAAGTACAGCATCTGGTCGACGTCGAAGATCTGCCGGATCAGCTCGGCCTCCAGATGCGGGTCCTCCGGGATCAGCCGCAACTGCTCGATCAGGCTGGTGAAGACCGCCTGCCGCTCCTCCTTGCGCAGGTCGGCGGCGGGCCGGGGGCGGACGCCGCTGACCAGGTCGAGCCGGGTCCGGACGGCCTCCCCGTACGCCTTGCGCTGGAGTTCGGCGGCCTGCTCGTCATAGCGCTTCTTCGCCGCGTCGTACTCCTGGTGCGCGGCGTCCGTCGTCGGCGGCGCCCAGGTCAGGGAGTGGACGAGCGTCACCGCGCCCGTGCCGCCGAAGCTGACGTGGTCGACCTTGATCGTGATGACGGCCGGATCGGCGCCGTCCACGCTGTAGTGCGCGTCGAACGCGGTGTCGGAGCCGTTCGCCGACTTGCAGGACACGAACCGGATGAGCCCCGGGTCCGGGTCGAGGGTGTAGCCCTCGGCGGGCGGGCTCGGCCTGACGGTCAGGTTCCCGACGATGTACTCGTCCTCCTCACCGCGTCCCATCCGTCCGGTGTTCTCGTCGATGCGGCTCCAGTACGCGTCGTTGTGCGGCGGGTTGTTGTTGTTGATCGGGAACATCTGGATGTTGAAGACGCACGTGTAGTTCGCCTCTTTGCGCTCCAGCGGCGGCGGCTTCTGCGGTTCCCGCAACGACGTCAGGTCCGGCGCCGGGACGACGTGGACCAGCTCGCCGAGGCCGAGCAGCCGTCCGGGCGGCGTCGTGACCTTGCTCGTCGCCGACGCTCCCGCCCCCAGGAACACCTGCCAGCTCAACTGCTCGCCGATGTGCTGCACCTGCACGCCGACCTTGCGCATCTTGCGGCGCAGCTCGTAGTTCAGGAGCGAACTCGTCGTGTTCTGGACGACGTAGCGGCGGCTCGTCGTGTCGGTCGTCTCGGTGACGGTCTTGAACGTCGTCTTGAAGTTCCTCTTGATCTCGCTGCTGACCTTGGCGCTCTGCGTCCTTGTGTGCTTGTGGGTCTGTTCGGAGGACTTTTTGGTCGTCGTGTCGGAACTGAAGCTGGCGCTGGCGTCCGCGTGGTAGATCCCGACGAACGACGCCCCGCCGCTCGCGCTCGCGCCGAGCTTGGTGTCGTTGGCGTTCTCCTGCTTCACCGCGTCGGCGACGTCGTCCTGCTCGGTCAGGGTTTCCTCGGTGCGGCGGTCGGTCTCCTCGGACTGCTCGGCCGTCCGCTCGACGAGCGTGCGGCGCGTGGTGGACTCGACGACCTCGACCGTCCCGCCCGGACTGAGCCACAGGTGCCCGGCGGGCGGGCCGAGGAACGTGTCGAACTCGAAGAAGTACTGCCGGAACAGGTTCACGAGGCCGACCGGGGACAGCACGCCCTGCGCGGGCGGATCCTGCGCGGCCAGCGCCGCCAGCACCGGATGCGCCAGGCCGCGGGCGTCGTCGCCGGTGAACGCGGCGCGGTCCGCTTGCTCCAGGCCGAGGGCCGCCGCGAACCGCAGCGACGCGTTCGTCCCGAACCACCCGGCCAGCGGCTGGTAGACGCCGAAGATCTCGCTGGCGTACGGGAGCGTGCCCGCGAACTCGGCGACCGGGCGTCCGCTGCCCGTGCCGGACGCGCGGGCCGGGGCCGGCATCGTCTTCACGTTGTCGGCGGTGCCGCCGGTGCTCGTCGCGAACGGCACGACCGTCCACGGCTTCCCGGTCTGCGCCGTCACGACGAACACTTCCCGATCCGCCTGCCCGGCCGGCGCGACGAACGCGATCGTCTGCGGACCGGTCGGCGTGACCGTCCTGCCGGCGTACTGCCGGCTGATGGCGTCCCCGTGCTCCACGAACATGCCGCGCAGCGCCGCCACCGTCGGATAAGCACCGGGATCGCGCAGATCGACGTCCGCCGGGAGCGCGAGCGCGACCCGCTGCCCCGGAATCAGATCCGGCGGACTCCCCGTCACCGTGTACGACCAGACGCGCAACGCCGCATCGGCGCCGGGCACGCCCAGCGGAACCTTCCCTGCGAACGTGACCACCAACGCCATCGCGAACCCCCTGGCCGCGTCGCGGATGCGCCGGACCGCTCACACGCCCCGGCGAGGGCGGCCCCCGTCATCGGCACGCCCCGTGCGCGCACGGTAACCCCGTGACTCCCGTCCCGTCCGGCCCCGTCCGGCTCCGGCCACTACCGCGATATCGACCCGTACCGCCGCACGTTCGACTACCGCCCCAGCCTGTGCAGGACGGCGACGTCGCCGCCGAAGGCCACCACGAGCGAGCCGTCCGGGGCCACGGTCAGCGCGTGGACCGGCGCGGGGAACACCAGCTCCCGGCCGACCTGCCGCCCGGTCGCGGGCTCCCACAGGCGCACGGTTCCGTCCGAACCGCCCGTGACGACCCGGAGTTCTCCACCGGTCACCGCGGTCACCACCGCCGACACCGTGCCGTCGTGGCCGACAAGCCCGCCGACTTCCCGCCCGGCGACCAGGTCCCACACGCGCACGGTGGCGTCGTACCCGGCCGTGATCGCGTGCGCCCGCCCACCGACGTCCGCCGTCGCGATCGCCCACGCTTCGCCGTCGTGGCCCTCCAGGGGCTCCCCCACCGAATCTCCGGTGGTCAGATCCCACGTCCAGACCTCACCGCCGCTCGTACAGGCCACTGCATGAGGCCTGCCATCGACCATCAAAGTTTCGACGGCCATCAGGAAGTCGTCGTGTCCGGTCAGCTCGCCGACCTGTTCTCCACTGACCAGATCCCAGACCCGCACGGACACGTCATCATCGCTGGCGAACGCGCACGCTCGCCCGTGGACGACGGCCGTGCCCACACACCACGCCTCACCATCGATCCCCGGCAACTCGTCGGCCCACTTCCGGGTGGCCAGGTCCAACACCCGGACCGCCCAGTCACCGGCCGTAACGACGCACGGCCGCCCGTCCACCGCCGCGACTGCCCACACCCTGCCGTCCAGACCGCTCACAGACCCACCGACCGGCCGCCCGGTCTCCAGGTCCCGCACTTGAACTGTCTGGTCCTTGCTGCCGGTGACCACGACGTGCCGACCGTCCGAGACGCTTGTCACCACCGCACTGACACCGTCGGTATGACCGGACGGGTTCATCTCGAATTGCGAATCACTCTGCGAACCGGTAGCCCACAGCACCCGCCACGGCTCGGCATCGACACCCTCCACAGGAACGGCGGCGATCCGGGCGGACGAGCACCCTTCCGCCCCCGCCGAATCTGATGCCGAAGAAGTCCTGCGAACGTCGCCACTCACGGCCGAAAGACTAATGATCCAGTCGGACAGATCCAGCTCCCTGGCACCTGAACGGGTGTCGAAGACCCGGCCGGGCTGTCCCCGGCCGGGTCTCTCTCACTGTCGGGCGGTCAGTGCTTGTGGCCGTTGACGGGCAGGTTGTGGCCGCCGGTGACCTGTACGGGGCCGTCGACGGCGGCGATGGCGCCACCGGTCACCGGGAGCCCGGTCGACGGGGTCACGGCGTGTTCGTCGAAGGCGGCGCCGGACGGGGTCTGGGCGTGCATGAACACCGGCCAGGCCAGGCCGCCGGAGATCGACACGGAGATGTAGTCGCCGACCATCCGGCCCTGGCTGGTGTCGGCGATGAGGGACAGGCCGAACGGGCCGTCAAGCTGGGTCGGGGCGCTCCAGGACGTCCCGCCGTTGGCCGACGAGGTGTAGCCGACGGTCAGCTGGCAGGTGCTCGCCGAGCAACTGGGCGTGGCGTAACGGTAGTAGGCGACGGCGAGGGCCGCGGAGCCGCCGGACGTGGCGGGGTTGACGGCAATGCCGGGAATGAAGTGGTCTCCGCCGTCACTGGTGATCCGGGTAACGGTGCTCCAGGTCGTCTCGCTGGTCGACTTGGACAGGACGACGTCGTTGGCCGCGCACCCGGACTGGAACCGGCAGTCCTGCCACACGACATAGACGGTGCCCGCCGCGTCGATCTCCGCGGACGGCAGCGGGCTGGTCCGCAGCCCGCCGGCGGTGGTGTGGACCTGGGCGGTGGAGATGGTCACCGAGCTGCCCCAGGTAGAGCCGCCGTTGGTGGACCGGAACGACCGGATCTGTCCGCTGTTGCTCTCGTACGGCACCATGACGGTCCCGTTCGGGCGGACGACCGGCTGGCCGCCGAGGCCCGTCTGGGTCAGGGTGTGGTCGGTCCAGCTCGTCCCGCCGTTGGACGACACCGACATGTGGATGCGGTTGCTCGCGCCGTTGTCGTCGTACTCGGTGTAGCAGTTGCCGTAGAACGCGCTGGTGGAGGTGTTGTCGCAGACGATCCAGTTCTTGTCGAGGTTCGCGCTCCCGGTGGCCAGCCGCGTGGTGACGACCGTCGGCCAGGTGAGGCCGCCGTCGGTCGACAGGCTGGTCAGGACGGCCTTGCCGACCACGCCGCCGGTGTCGGTGAGCGCGAGCGTGGAGATCATCCACACGTTGTGGCGGGCGTCGTAGGCGACGGCGGCGTCGCTGACCCGGTCGTAGATGCCGCCGCCGTTGAACTTGGTGACGCCGGGCAGGCAACCCTGGGTCCAGCTGCCGCCGCTGTTCGTGGACGTCGCGAAGCAGGCGTCGGACGCGCCGCCGTCGAAGAACCGGCCGGTCTGGAACGCCGAGACGATCGTCGTCCCGTAGGAGAACGTGTCCGGCTCGACCTGCGTCTTGTGCTGGCTGGTGGAGTTGGCGAACGGGTCGGACCCGATCGTGGTGAGGGTGACGTTCGCGGCTGCCGAACTCGATCCGAGCAGCAGGGCGACGGCCGCGGCCAGACCGGCGGCGGCACGCCACGGGCGACGCCGAGAAAAAGGATGCATGGGGGCCTTTCGGGACGGACGGTACAACGCCAACGTCCGCTCCGCCGAACCGCCCATCAACATCACCGCCATTTCGTTGCCGACTCGCAACTGATCGCGCACTTTAATGTCCACCCATGGTCAGGACGCCCTCTGGCACACGCCGCCAAACCGTGCTAGACCCGGGGCCGGGCCCCAAGAAACGGCTCCAGAAAAAGGTCTGCTAATTCGCCATTCGACGAGGCCCTGATGCACTTCTCCGGATCGCCGTCCGCGATCGCTAGGGGTGGGCAGGATGCGGCGGCGCGCTGTTGCCGTTCCGGCACGCTGGTTGCCGCGGGCCGCCGTGCGCGCCCAGGATGGGCGCATGGGGCTGACGACGATGACGCAGGTGACCGTGGACGGTGTGATGCAGGGCAACGGTCACGCGACTCCCGAGGAAAGCATTTGCCGATGACACCGGCGAGATGATCACCGAGACCTACCAGCGGGCGGACGCGTTCCTGTTCGGGCGGCGCACGTACGAGATGTTCGCCGAGACCTGGGGCACCCGGCCGGAGATGCGGGCGCACCCCATCGGGGTAGCGCTCAACGGGGCGCAGAAGTACGTCGCGTCCAACAGCCTCAAGCAACCATCGTGGGGACCCGTCACACTGCTCGCCGGGGACGCGACCACAGCGATCAAGGAACTGAAGGAATCGTCACCGGGCGAGATCCAGGTGCACGGAAGCGCGACCCTGATCCGCTCGCTGCTCGCCGCCGACCTCGTAGACGAACTGACGCTGCTCGTCGTTCCCATACTTCTCGGACAGGGAATGCGCCTGTTCCCCGACGACGGGCCCCCCGCCGCGCTCGAAGTCATCAGCTCCCACACCGACGCAAAGGGCGCCAGCGTCCACGTGTACCGGCCGACCGGACAACCAGAACTCCACCCGGCCCGCCCGACGTAGGCGAACAGCACCGCCCGCCTCCCGCGCGGCCGGACCGCCGGACCGTGTGACAGTTCTCTAGATCGCGGGGTTGGGGCGCGGAGTCCGGTCCCGGGTCCGGACGGGCTTTGACGAAAAAACCCGGTGCCCTCCGTGACGAGACCTGTCAGGATCCCCGGATGGAGATCCGCCGCATCATTCAGGTCGAGGCCGTCAAGGATGCCGGGCATTTGTTCGACTCACCTCCTCGACCGGAGGCAACCGAGCGGTTCCTTGCAGACGAGCGCCATCACCTCCTGATCGCCTACGTGGACGACGTCCCGGCGGGGATGGTCACCGGCGTCGAGATGACGCACCCGGACAAGGGCACCGAGATGTTCCTGTACGAGTTGGGCGTGGACGAGTCATTCCGTGGGAGGGGCGTCGGCCGGGCTCTGACGTCGGCGCTCGCGGATCTGGCGCGCGAACGCGACTGCTACGGCATGTGGACGATCACGGAAGAGGACAACGCGGCGGCACTGGCGACGTACAGCCGCGCCGGGGGCGCACCGGAAGACGAGCAAGTGGTGCTCGCCTGGACTTTCGACCAGACATAGATCCACAGGGCTCAGCCACGCCCGCCCCGGCTGGTCCGGTTGCGGGCATTCCGTAGGTTTTTTGGCGCTGAGGGCTTGCGCCGCCTGCGGGAGAGAGACGGTTTTGGCGGTTGTGGGCATTTTTGCGTTCGGTCGGATGGCCCGCTGATAGATGATTTCGGTCTCTACGATGGGGGCATGAGCATGCCCAACCTCGCGGACCGGCTGCGTTCCGTCCGCAAACGGCGGGGGTTCACGCAGCGTGAGCTTGCTGCCGCTTCCGGCGTTTCCCTGTCGTTGATTCGGAAGATCGAGCAGGCTGAGCGGGAGGACACCCGGCTTGAGACGCTTCGCAAGCTCGCGAAGGCGCTTGAAGTCTCCACGTCGGATCTGATTGTCGCGCCGGAGGCGGCGGATGCCACGTCCGATGTCTGGGTGCCTGTGCGTGACGCGTTGCTGCGGAAGGCCGATGGGCCGCTGGAGGCTCCTACCGTCGCGGGTGTGACGGGTGCTGTCGGCGCTGCCGAGCCGCTGTTCACCGACAACAAGTACGCGCAGTTGGGGGCGGCCTTGCCTCCGCTTATTCGCGATGCCGAGGCTCTTGGGGGCGCGGGGCGGCCGGTCCGGTCGCGGGTGTTGCATCTCGCGGGGCTGTTGATGATCGCGACTCGGCAGTTCGATGCCGCCGAGATCGCGCTGCGGCGCGCCTATGACGACGCTCCCGGACGGCTTGAGCAGGCGGCCGTGACGAACTCTCGGTGCTGGTTGCTCATGCGCCGGGGGGACCTGGCGGGGACGCTGAATCTCGCCGCGCGGGCGGCCGATGACATCGAGCCCCGGATCTCGCGTGCCACCTCGGAGGAACTTGCGGCGTGGGGCGGGATGCTCTTGCGGGTCTCGACCGCCGCGTCGCGGAACAACGAGCCCGGGGAGGCCGAGGACGCCCTTCGGTTCGCCCATGCTGCGGCGGTCGCGATCAAGGACGAGCTGGCCCCCGTCTCGGACCCGTTGCGGACGTTCGGGCCGATCGCCGTCGCTACGCGGAGGGTCGAGAACTACATGGTCGAGGACCGGCCGGACCGGGTCCTCGCGTTGTCGGAGCGCATTCCGAAGTCGGGCTTTCGGGCGCGTGCGTCCAGCCGGAACCGGCATCGGCTGGATGTCGCCAAGGCGAACGTGCAGCTCAAGAGGTACGCCGATGCGTTCGAAATCCTTCAGGAGGTCCGGTCGGTCAGTCCCGAATGGCTGGGCAACCAGCGCATGGCGCGGGACGTCCTCGGCAAGATCGTGCGCAGCCGGCGGTCACTTACGCCAGAGATGCGAGATTTGGCCGAGTTTATCCATCTGGCCTATTGACCTCGGAGTACTACGGCCTTGGGTACTTGCGGCACGCTCTCTCCAAGAGTGCCAATGACACCCGACTGGGGTCGGGTTTAACTTTTCCAACCATGACACCGATGGTTGGGAGGGGTTTTGATCAGGTGTGAGATCACCAATGTGGCTTATGCCGCTATTGGTGGAATATCTGGCGGTGCCGGGTGAGCGGGCCGGAGAAACGCCGGGAGTTCATTCGGATCGATCATCGTGAGCCGCTGCCGGGGTACCGGGAGCCCGAGGGCCGGTGGATGCGGCCCTACATCGCGCTCGACGGGACGTGGAAGTGCAGCCTGCGGCGTCCGCTCACCCATGAGCAGGAGCGGGCCGGGTTGCTCTACGTCGTCGTCGCGCTGGATCTGAAGGGCCTCAAAGCCCTCATGCAGCACCAGGACGGCAAGGCTGCGCGGCTGGCCGGGCGGTCGGGTAACGGCGGACCGGTCGGGGAGGGCGGTCCGCCGGAAGCGACCGCCCCGTAAGTCCCCGAAAACAGAAACCGAGACCGAGAACCGGAACCCCATCACCATGACCAAAAAGCCCGAAGAACCCCAGCAGCCGACCCTCTACACCCCGGCCGAGGTCGCGAACTTCTTCCGCGTCGATCCGAAGACCGTCACGCGGTGGGCGCGGACCGGGACGCTCAACCCGATCACGCTGCCGTCGGGGCACCGGCGCTACCACGCGTCCGAGATCCACAACCTGCTCCAGGTCGGCAACGGGCCCGACCCCGCGGCCGCGGCCGACCCCGACCCCGTGCCGAGGCCCAACCCCCGCGCCCGCGCCGTCCTGAACGCCGTCATCCGCGACTACTTCGACGGCGACGCCACCGCCCTCATCAAGGCCGTCCGCGACGGACTCGGCTGACCCACACCCAACGGAAAGAGCCCGGCATCCCGAGAAGGGATGCCGGGCTCCGCGCGTCAGGCTCCGGTGACCTCTACGCCGCCGATGTTGCGCTTGCCTCGGCGCAGCACCAGGTAGCGGCCGTGGAGGAGGTCGGATGTCGACGGTACGGCGTCTTCGGACTCGACCTTTGCGTTGTTCACGTACGCGCCGCCCTGGGCGATCGCGCGGCGTGCTTCGGATTTGCTCTTGCAGAGGCCGGACGCCGCCAGCAGGTCGGCTACCGACGGTAGGGCGTCGGGGGTGACCTCGGTGCGCGGGACTTCGGCCAGGGCGGAGCGCAACGTGCGTTCGTCCAGGTCGGTCAGCGAGCCCTGGCCGAAGAGGGCGCGGGACGCGGCCGTCACGCGGGACGTTTCGTCGGCGCCGTGGACGAGCGTCGTCATCTCGTCCGCCAGAGCGCGCTGCGGCAGGCGGAGCGCGGGACGGTCCGCGCCCTCCTTCAGCAGCGCCTCGATCTCCTCGCAGGAGCGGAACGAGAAGACCTTGAGGAACTTCTCGACGTCCCGGTCGTCGGCGTTGATCCAGAACTGGTAGAACGCGTACGGCGACGTCAGGTCGGGGTCGAGCCAGTACGTCTCGCCGCCGGCCGTCTTGCCGAACTTGGTGCCGTCCGCCTTGGTGAGCAGCGGCGTCGTCAGCGCATGGGCCACACCGCCCTCGGCGCGGCGGATCAGGTCCACGCCCGCCGTCAGGTTGCCCCACTGGTCGCTGCCGCCGGTCTGGAGCAGGCAGCCGTACCGGCGGTACAGCTCCAGGAAGTCCATCGACTGGAGCAGGACGTAGCTGAACTCGGTGTAGCTGATGCCGGTCGTGTCCAGCCGGGCCTTGACGGTCTCGCGCGCGAGCATCCGGTTCACCGGGAAGTGCTTGCCGATGTCGCGCAGGAACTCGATCACCGACATCGGGCCGGTCCAGTCGAGGTTGCTGACCATCCGGGCGGCGTGCGCCCCCTCGAAGTCCAGGAACTTCGACACCTGGTCGCGGATGCGCTCCACCCAGCCGGCGACGGTCTCCGTCGAGTTCAGGACGCGCTCGGCGCTCTTGCCGCTCGGGTCACCGATCAGCCCGGTCGCGCCGCCGACGAGCCCGATAGGACGGTGCCCGGCGAGCTGGAACCGCCGCAGCGTCAGGATCTGCAGCAGATTCCCCACGTGCAGCGACGGCGCCGTCGGGTCGAATCCGCAATAGAGCGTGACCGGCCCCGCGGCGAGCAGCGCCCGCAGTTCACTCGGATCGGTGGACTGCGCGATCAGATCGCGCCACGCGAGATCGTCGAGGATGTCGGTCACGTCGGTTCTCTTCTCCGGATCGAATAGGGGACGCGTCCAGCATGGCGGCCGGACGCGTCTTCACGGTACCGACTTTCCCGCCGCGCCCGGACGGCGGCGGCGCGGGACGTGCGCGCGGTACGGCGAGACGAACGGGTCGTCCTCGATCCAGTACCGCCACGGCACGTCCTTGGCGCTCGACACCCCGACCCGAGGCCCGCTCAGCACCGACGCGGGCGCCGAATCGCCGGACGAGATCCGCAACGGCCCACCCGAGCACACGTCCAGCCCGTTGTGCTCCCGGACGATCCCGAGCGCCTGGCACAACCGCGCCGGCCCGCGCGCCAGGTCACGCGCGGACGACCGCAGCCGCCGCGCCGCAGCCGTCTCCGCCCCCGCCACCACCTCGCCCGCGCGCAAAAGCACGGCCGACGCCGTCCCGGGAGGCCCGCACACCAGGTTCACGCAGAAGTGCATCCCGTACGTGAAGTACACGTAGGCGTGTCCCGGCGGCCCGAACATCACCTCGACGCGCGGCGTCCGCCCCCGGTAGGCGTGCGACGCGGGGTCCAGCGGCCCCGCGTACGCCTCGGTCTCGGTGACGCGGACGGCGACCGTCCCGGACGGCGTGTCGTGCGTGAGGACACGCCCCAAAAGATCAGGCGCGACCAATTCCACCGGACGGTCGAAGAACGCACGCGGCAGCGGCGCGTCCGTCATCGCCCATCGTCGGAACCGGTGGCCCAGGCGGCGTGCTCGTCCACCTGGCCGCGCAGCGTCGCGAGCTGCTCGCGGACGCGGTCGGGCGCGGTGCCCCCGTACGCCTTGCGGGACGCCAGCGCGCCCGCCACGTTCAGGACCTCCCGGACGTCCGGCGTCAAATGCGGCGACACCTTGGCCAGCTCGTCGTCGGTGAGGTCGCCGAAGTCCTTGTCGTTGACCTGGCACCACACGACGAGGTGGCCGACGACCTCGTGCGCGTCCCGGAACGCCACCCCGCGCCGGACCAGCAGCTCGGCGAGGTCGGTGGCGAGCGCGAACCCCTCGGGCGCCAGCGCCTCCAACCGCTCGGTGTTGACGCGCATCGTCGCGATCAGCCCGGACATCGCGGGCAGGACGAGCAGCAGCGTCTCGACGGCGTCGAACGCGCCCTCCTTGTCCTCCTGGAGGTCGCGGTTGTAGGTGAGCGGCAGGCCCTTGAGCGTCGTGAGCAGCCCGACGAGATGCCCGATGAGCCGACCCGCCTTGCCGCGCGCCAGTTCGGCGACGTCGGGGTTCTTCTTCTGCGGCATGATCGACGACCCGGTGGCGTAGGTGTCGTCCATCTCGATCCAGCGGAACTCCTGCGAGGCCCACAGGACGATCTCCTCGCCCAGCCGCGACAGGTGCACGCCGATCAGCGCGGCGGCGAACAGGAACTCGGCGACGAAGTCCCGGTCCGACACCGCGTCCATCGAGTTCGGCGCGGCGGCGTCGAAGCCGAGTTCGGCGGCGGTGGCCTGCGGGTCCAGCGGCAGCGACGACCCGGCGAGCGCGCCGGAGCCGAGCGGGGACACCGACGCGCGGCGGTCCCAGTCGCGCAGCCGGTCGATGTCGCGGGTGATCGGCTGGACGTGCGCGAGGAGCTGGTGGGAGAACAGCACCGGCTGCGCGTGCTGGAGGTGCGTCATGCCGGGCGCGGCGACGCCGAGGTTGTGCTCGGCCTGCGCGATCAGCGCGGTCTCCAGCTCGACCAGGCGCGACACGATCTGGCGGGCGTGGTCGCGCAGGTAGAGGCGCAGGTCGGTGGCGACCTGGTCGTTGCGGCTGCGGCCGGCGCGGAGCTTGCCGCCGAGGTGGCCGAGACGCTCCAGCAGGCCCCGCTCCAGCGCGGTGTGGACGTCCTCGTCGGCGACGGTGGGACGGAACTCGCCCGCGCGGCAGGCGGCCTCCAGGTCGTCCAGGGCGCCGAGCATGCGGGCCAGCTCGTCGTCGGTGAGCAGCCCCGCCCGGTTGAGCACGCGGGCGTGCGCGCGCGAGCCCAGCAGGTCGTAGGGGGCGAGCCGCCAGTCGAACTGGACGCTCACCGAGAGCCGCGCGAGCGCGTCCGACGGGCCGCCCTCGAAACGGCCGCCCCACAGTCGCGTCGGTGCCTTGGTCACGAAAATCCTCTTCCCAGGTTCGTACGTTCTCCCCGCAGGGCTTACACCCCCGCGGTGCGGTTGCGCAAAACCGGGCGCCGCCGGCCGCGGCGCCCGGCGGCGCGTCAGCCCTGGCCCCGGTCCCGCATCGAGGCGATCTTGGTGGGCAGGCTCCACAGTTCGACGAAGCCCTTGGCGAGGCTCTGGTCGAAGGTGTCGCCGGTGTCGTAGGTGGCGAGGTCGTAGCTGTAGAGGGACGCGTCGCTGCGGCGTCCGGTCACCACGGCCCGGCCCGCGTGCAGGGTGAGGCGGACGTCCCCGGACACGTGCCGCTGCGCGTCGGCGATGAACGCGTCCAGCGCGTCCTTCAGCGGCGAGAACCAGAGGCCGTCGTAGACCAGCTCGCCCCAGCGCTGGTCCACCGACCGCTTGAAGCGGGCGAGGTCGCGCTCGACGGTGACGCTCTCCAGCTCCATGTGCGCGGTGATCAGCGCGATCGCGGCGGGCGCCTCGTACACCTCGCGGCTCTTGATGCCGACGAGCCGGTCCTCGACCATGTCGATGCGGCCGACGCCCTGGGCGCCCGCACGGCGGTTCAGCTCGTCCACGATCTGGAACGGGGTGAGGGCGCGGCCGTCCAGCGCGGTCGGGACGCCGCCCTTGAACGTGATGACGACCTCGTCGGCCTCGCGGGGCTCGGCCGGGTCGGCGGTGTAGGAGTACAGGTCCTCGACCGGCCCGTTCCAGATGTCCTCCAGGAAGCCGGTCTCGACCGCGCGTCCCCACAGGTTCTGGTCGATGGAGTAGGGCGACTTGGCCGACACGTCGATCGGCAGGCCCTTGTCCTCGGCGAACGCGATGGCCTTGTCGCGCGTCCAGGCGTAGTCGCGGGCGGGCGCGATGACCTTCAGCTCGGGGTGCAGGGCCGACAGCCCGGCCTCGAAGCGGACCTGGTCGTTGCCCTTGCCGGTGCAGCCGTGCGAGACGACCGTCCCGCCGAACGTCTTGGCCGCCGCGACGAGGTGCTTGACGATCAGGGGCCGCGACAGCGCCGACACGAGCGGGTAGCGGTCCATGTAGAGGGCGTTGGCGCGCAGGGCCGGGAAGCAGAAGTCCGCGGCGAACTCCTCGCGGGCGTCGATGACGACGGCCTCGACGGCGCCGCAGGCCAGCGCCCGCTTGCGGATGGTCTCCAGGTCCTCGCCGCCCTGGCCGAGGTCGACCGCGACCGCGACGACCTCGCCCCCGGTCTGCTCGGCGAGGAACGGGATGGCGACCGAGGTGTCCAGGCCGCCGGAGTACGCGAGAACGACGCGCTCGCTCATGCTGGTGCTTCTCCCATGACGAAGGTTCGGTGTGGACGGGGTGTGGCTGCGGGGGCCGGGGGCGGGGCGCCCCTAACTTCGTCGTTCGCGTCCGGCCGCGAGCCGCAGCAGCGCGTTCGCCAGGTCCGCGCCGCCGTCGGGGTCGCGGGCGATGACGAGGATCGAGTCGTCGCCGGCGACGGTGCCGAGGATCGACGGCCATTCGGCGTGGTCGATGGCCGACGCGAGGTACTGCGCGGCACCGGCCGGCGTCCGGACGATCACGAGGTTCGCCGACGCCTCGGCCGACACCAGCAGTTCGGCGGCGAGCCGGGTGAGCCGGCCGGTGAACGACTCGGTGGAGCCGGTGCGGGCGCGGCGGATGCGGTCGCCGCCCTCGCCCGGGACGGCGTAGACGAGACTGCCGTCGTCGGCCCGCAGCCGGACGGCGCCGATCTCGACCAGGTCGCGCGACAGGGTCGCCTGGGTGACCTCCAGCCCGGCGTCGCCGAGGAGCCGGGCCAGCTCGGGCTGCGAGTGGACCGGATGGCGGCCGAGCAGTTCGATCACCTTGGCGTGCCGGGCGGCCTTGGTCATCGGCGTGGTCATGTCGATCTCTCCAGGAGCCAGGTCAGCAGCGCCTTCTGGGCGTGCAGCCGGTTCTCCGCCTCGTTCCAGACACGGCTGCGGGGGCCGTCCAGGACGGTCGCGGCGATCTCCTTGCCGCGGTAGGCGGGCAGGCAGTGCAGGACCACCGCGCCGGGCGCGGCGGACGCGAGCAGTGCCTCGTCCACAGCGTACGGCTCGTACCGGCTCGTGTCCTTGCCTTCCTGACCCATCGACACCCATGTATCCGTCGCGAGGACGTCGGCCCCGGCTGCGGCCTGCTCGGCGTCGGCCGTGACGGTCACCGATCCGCCGGTCCCGGCGGCGATGGCGATGGCGCGGTCCACGACGGCGGGGTCGGGCGGCAGGTCCTCGGGCGCGGCGATCCGGACGTTCATCCCGGCGGTCGCGCAGCCGAGCAGGTAGGAGTGCGCCATGTTGTTGGCGCCGTCGCCGAAGTAGGCGAGGGTGCGCCCGGCGAGGTCGCCGAACTCCTCGCGGACGGTCTGGAGGTCGGCGAGGATCTGGCACGGGTGGAACTCGTCGGTGAGGGCGTTGACGACGGGCACGGTCGTCCCGGCGGCCATCTCCTCGATGCGCTCCTGCCCGGCCGTCCGCCAGACGATCGCGCTGACCTGGCGCTCCAGGACCCGCGCGGTGTCGGAGATCGGTTCGCCCCGGCCGAGCTGGCTGGACCCGGCGTCCATGATCAGCGCGTGCCCGCCCAGCTCGGCGATCCCGACGGCGAAGGACACGCGGGTGCGGGTGGACGGCTTGTCGAACAGCACGGCGACGGACCGGGGGCCGTCCAGCGGACGGCGGGCGAACCGGTCTTTCTTCAGCGCGGCGGCGAGGTCGAGGACGTCGGCCTGCTCGGCGGGGGTGAGGTCGTCGTCGCGGAGGAAGTGGCGGACCTTCGGGGACATGCGCTCAGCTCGCTTTCTGCGCGGCGTCCAGGACGGCGGGGAGGGCCGCCGTGAAGGACCGGGCCTGCGCGTCGGTGAGGATCAGCGGAGGGGCGAGCCGGACCGCGTCGGCCTGGACGGCGTTGACGAGGAATCCGGCGTCGCGGGCGGCGGCCTCGACGGCGGGCGCGGCGGGCCCGGTGAGGACCAGCGCCCGCCACAGGCCCCGGCCCCGGACGCCCGCGAGCAGCGGGTGGTCCACGGCCGCGATCCCGGCGGCGAGGGTGTCGCCGACCGCCGCCGCGTGCGCGAGGAGCCCGTCGCGCTCGATGGTGTCCAGGACGGCGAGGGCCGCGGCGGCGGCGACCGGGTTGCCGCCGAAGGTGCTGCCGTGGTCGCCCTTGGCGAACGTCGTGGCGTGCGCGCCGAACGCCAGGCACGCCCCGACGGGCAGCCCGCCGCCGAGCCCCTTGGCCAGCGTCAGCACGTCCGGCCGGGTGTTTTCGTGCTGCCAGGCGAACCAGGCGCCGGTGCGGCCGATCGCGGACTGGATCTCGTCGGCGACCAGCAGCGCGCCGGTCGCGTCGCAGATCTCCCGGGCGGCGGTGAAGTAGCCCGCCGGGGGCGGGACGACGCCCGCCTCGCCCTGCGTGGGCTCCAGGAAGACGGCGGCGCACTGGTCGGTGACGGCGGCGCGCAGGGCGTCGGCGTCCCCGTACGGGACGAACCGGACGTCCAGCGCGAACGGCCCGAACGGGTCGCGGATCGAGCGCTTGCCGGTCAGCGACAGCGCGCCTAGCGTCCGCCCATGGAAGCCGTTCTCGGTCGCGACGACGTACGGCCGCCCGTTCGCCTTGCCGTACTTGATCGCGATCTTGAGCGCGGCCTCGTTGGCCTCGGTGCCACTGTTGGCGAGGAACACCCGCGCGTCCCCGCCGGCCAGCGCGACCAGCCGCTCGGCGAGCCGCACCGACGGCTCGTTGACGAACAGGTTCGAGGTGTGGGCGAGCCGTGCGGCCTGCTCGGCGACGGCGGCGGCCAGCACCGGGTGACCGTGCCCGAGCGACGACACCGCGATGCCGCCGATGAGGTCGAGGTACTCGGTGCCGTCGGCGTCCCAGACGCGGGCGCCCTCGCCGCGCACCAGCGCGACGGGCGGAACGCCGTAGTTCGGCATGAACACGTCGGCGAACCGGCTCCGGAGATCGGCGTTGGTCACGAGTCCTCCTTCGGGCCGGGCGGGCCGGACGGGCTGGGCAGGACCATGGTCCCGACGCCCTCGTCGGTGAAGATCTCCAGCAGCAGGGAGTGCGGGACGCGCCCGTCCAGCACGTGCGCCTGCGGCACCCCGCCCCGGACGGCGTGCAGGCACGCCTCCATCTTCGGGACCATCCCCGACGTCAGGCCGGGCAGCAGCACGGCCAGCTCGTCGGTGGTCAGGTTGTCGATGACGTCGTCGCTGTCGGGCCAGTCGGCGTACAGGCCCTCGACGTCGGTGAGGACGACGAGCTTGGCGGCGTCCAGCGCGACGGCGAGCGCGGCGGCGGCGGTGTCGGCGTTGACGTTGTAGACCTCGCCGTCGTCGCCGCGCGCGACGCTGGACACGACCGGGACGCGCCCGTCGTCCAGCAGCGCCCGCACCGCGCCGACCTGCACCTCGACGATCTCGCCGACCTGGCCGATGTCGACCGGCTCGCCGTCCACGATCGCCTGCTTGCGCTCGGCGGTGAACAGGTTGGCGTCCTCGCCGGACATGCCGACGGCGAACGCGCCGTGCCGGTTGATCAGCCCGACGACGTCCCGGCCGACCTGGCCGACCAGGACCATCCGGACGACCTCCATCGCCTCGGGCGTCGTCACCCGCAGCCCGGCGGTGAAGGTGGACTCGATCCCGGCGGCGGCCAGCGCCGCGTTGATCTGCGGCCCGCCGCCGTGGACGATCACCGGCTTCAGCCCCGCGTACCGCAGGAACACGATGTCCTCGGCGAACGAGTGCCGCAGCTCCTCGTCGTTCATGGCGTGCCCGCCGTACTTGATCACGACGGTCGTGCCGTGGAACCGCTCCAGCCACGGCAGCGCCTTGATCAGCGTCTCGGCCTTGGACAGGACCCCGGCCCGGTTGCTGCGCATCCGCGCGCCCGAGATCGCGCTCATGTCGAGTACGCCGAGTTCTCGTGGACGTAGTCGGCCGTGAGGTCGGTCGTCCAGACGGTCGCGCTGTGCGGCCCGGCGGCCAGGTCCACCGTGATCGTCACGTCGCGGGGGCGCAGGTCCACCTTGGAGCGGTCGTCGCCGACGGCGCCGCCCCGGCAGACCCAGATGCCGTTGATCGCGACGTTGAGCTGGTCGGGCTCGAACACCGCGTCGGTCGTGCCGACGGCGGACAGGACCCGTCCCCAGTTCGGGTCCTCGCCGTGGATCGCGCACTTGAGGAGGTTGTTGCGGGCGACCGCGCGGCCCACGGCGACGGCGTCGGCGACGGCGCCGGCGCCGACGACCTCGATCGCGATCGCCTTGGACGCGCCCTCGGCGTCCACGAGGAGCTGCCGGGTGAGGTCCAGGCACAGGTCGGTGAGCAGGGCGGTGAACTCGGCCTCGTCGGGCGTGATGCCCGTCGATCCGGACGCCAGCAGCAGGACGGTGTCGTTGGTGGACAGGCAGCCGTCGGCGTCCAGCCGGTCCAGGGTGGCGCCGGTCGCCGCGCGCAGCGCCCGGTCCAGGGCGGCGGCGTCCAGGTCGGCGTCGGTGGTGAGGACGCAGAGCATCGTCGCCAGCGACGGGGCGAGCATCCCCGCGCCCTTGGCCATGCCGCCGATCCGGTAGCCGCCCGTCCCCTGCCGGTGCGCGATCTTGGCGACGGTGTCGGTGGTGCGGATGGCGTCGGCGGCGTCCAGGCCGCCCACGTTGGGCGACAGCGCGGCGACGGCGGCGCCGACGCCCGGCAGCAGCCGGTCCATCGGGAGCCGTTCGCCGATCAGCCCGGTGGAGCAGACCGCGATCTCCCCGGCCGACTCCCCCAGCAGCTCGGCGGCCTTCTCCGCGGTGGCGTGGGTGTCCTGGAAGCCGGCCGTGCCGGTGCAGGCGTTCGCGCCGCCGGAGTTCAGCACGACGGCGTGGACGCGTCCGCCCTTCAGCACCTGCTCGGTCCACAGGACCGGCGCCGCCTTGACGCGGTTGCGGGTGAAGACCCCGGCGGCGGCGCGGGACGGTCCGTAGTTGACGACGAGGGCGAGGTCGCGGGCTCCGCTGTCCTTCAGCCCGGCGACGACGCCGGCGGCTCGGAACCCGAAAGGGGCGGTGACGCTCACGGGGACACTCCGATCGTGGTGAGTCCTGCGGTTTCGGGGAGGCCCAGGGCGAGGTTGGCGCACTGCACCGCGCCACCCCCGGTCCCCTTGGCGAGGTTGTCGATGGCGCACACGACGACGACGCGTCCGGCCGTCTCGTCCAGCGCGACCTGGAGCAGGGCGGTGTTGGCGCCGAGCGTCATCGCGGTCGCGGGCCACCGCCCCTCGGGCAGCAGGTGCAGGAACGGCTCGCCGTCGCAGGCGTCGGCGTAGACGGCGCGCAGCGCGGCGGCGGTGACGCCGGGCCGGACGGGCACGACGCAGGTCGCGAGGATGCCGCGGCTCATCGGGGCGAGCGTCGGGGTGAAGGAGACCCGGACGGGCCGGCCGGCGACGGCGGCGAGGTTCTGCGTCATCTCGGGCGTGTGCCGGTGGACGCCGCCGACGCCGTACGCCGAGACCGAGCCCATGACCTCGCTGCCGAGCAGGTGCGGCTTGGCGGCCCGGCCGGCGCCGGACGTCCCGGACGCGGCGACGACCACGACGTCGGGCTCCACGATCCCGGCGGCGAACGCGGGGAACAGCGCGAGGCTCACGGCGGTCGGGTAGCAGCCGGGGACGGCGATGCGGCGCGCGTCGCGCAGGACGTCGCGCCGTCCGGGCAGCTCGGGCAGGCCGTAGGGCCACGTCCCGGCGTGCGGGCTGCCGTAGAACTTCTCCCAGTCGGCGGCGTCGCCGAGGCGGAAGTCGGCGCCGCAGTCCACGACCAGGACGTCGGCGGGCAGGTCGGCGGCCAGCGGCCCGGACTGCCCGTGCGGGAGCGCGAGGAAGACGACGTCGTGCCCGGCGAGCGCGTCCGGCGTCGTCGGCGCCAGGACCCGGTCGGCGAGGGAGAGCAGGTGCGGCTGGTGCGCGCCGAGTTCGGTCCCGGCGTTGGAGCCCGCCGTGACCGTGCCGACCTCGAAGTCGGGATGGCCCGCAAGGACGCGCAGGATCTCCCCGCCCGCGTACCCGCTGGCCCCCGCGACCGCCGCCCGGATCCCCACAGCGCCTCACCCTCTCCCGAATGTCCGAGTAAGAGTATGCATGGCCATGGAAGATCATGCAACCCACCAGTAGATTGCTTAAGGAGCTAAAGATTTGACCACTAAAGATTAAGGGGCTAAGAATATTCGGCATGGAAGTGAACAAGCTGGGCCTCGGGGCTCCCGAGGAGCTGGGGCCGATCGAAGAGTGGCCCATCGGGCGGCTCTTCGCCGCCGCGGCCCGCATGACGGGGCCGATGATGTGGCGGCTCATCGAGCGGCACGGCGTCAGCCCCGCGGGCTTCTTCGTCCTGCGGATCCTGCACAGCGAGGACGGCCTGCGCGCCGGCGAGGTCGCCCGCCGGCTCATGACGTCCCCGGCCAGCGCCACTTCCGTGATCGGCACGCTGGAGCGCAACGGGCACGTGGAACGCCGCCGCGACGAGGCCGACCGCCGCGCCGTGCGCCTGCACATCACCGAGGCCGGCTCACGGCTCATCGCCGCGACGATCAAGGAGCTGGGCCCCGACATCTGGGAGTTCTACGACGTCGTGCCGCCCGAGGACGAACCCGCCGTCCGCCGCTTCCTGCTCGCGCTGATCGACAAGTTCGACGACTGCACCGACCCGAACGGAGAGCGCACGTGACCCCCACCCCCGAGATCGCGGTGAGAACCGAGGATCTCCACAAGACCTACTCCGGGCCCAAGGGCGACGTGCCCGCCGTGCGCGGCATCGACCTGGACGTCCGACGCGGCGAGTTCTTCGGCCTGCTCGGCCCGAACGGCGCCGGCAAGTCCACCACGATCGGGATGCTCACCACGCTCGTCAAGCCGACGTCCGGCAAGGCGAGCGTGTGCGGCTTCGACGTCGTGGACGACTCGGTCGAGGTCAAGCGCCGCATCGGCATGGTCTCGCAGAACAACACCCTCGACAGCGAGCTGACCGCCGTCGAGAACCTGGAGTTCCGCGGCCGGTTCTTCGGCCTCGGCCCGCGCGCCGCCAAGCGCCGCGCCGACGAACTGCTGGAACTGTTCGGCCTCACCGACCGGCGCGACGGAAACCCGTTCGAGCTGTCGGGCGGCCAGGCCAAGCGGCTCATGATCGGCCGCGCGCTCGTCCACCGGCCCGAGGTGCTGTTCCTGGACGAGCCCACCGCCGGCCTCGACCCGCAAAACCGCGTCAACCTGTGGGACCTGCTGCGCGACCTGCAGTCCCAGGGCCAGACGATCCTGCTCACCACGCACTACATGGAAGAGGCCGAGGTCCTGTGCGACCGGCTCGCCGTCGTGGACCACGGCGAGGTCCTCGCGCGCGGGACGGCCGCGGAGCTGAAGGACTCCGCGGGCGCCGACACCGTGATCACCGTGTCCTACGACGGGGACGTCCCCGCCAAGCTCGACGGCCTCGCCGACCGCGCCGGGATCTCCAAGGTGGAGGTGAACGGCGGCCAGGTCCGCGTGTTCTCCACCGCGCCCGAGGGCCTGCTCGGCGAGCTGGTCTCGGCGGGCGCCGCCGCGGGCGTGAACGTGACCGACGCCTCCCAGCTCCGGCCGAGCCTGGAGACGGTCTTCCTGAACCTGACCGGCCGGGACTACCGCGACTGACCCGGCCGCCGATCCCCCCAGAGGAGCCCTCCGCATGACCTCCACCCTCCCGACCGACCTCCCCGCCGACTCCGAACCCGCCGTACGGGTCACCATCGGCCGCACCTTCGTCGCGATGCTGTCGCGCGAGGTGCGGGTGCTGCGCAAGAACTTCGTCGCGACGTTCGTCCGCGTCCTGCTCCAGCCGCTGCTGTTCGTGTTCGTCTTCGCCTACGTCCTGCCGAAGGTCGGCGGCGGCGCCATGTCCGGGGGCGCGGGCGGCGGCGGGGGGACGACGTTCTCGACCGTCCTCGTCCCCGGCCTCGTCGGGTCCTCGATCTTCATGCAGGGCATCATGGCGATCGTGTTCCCGCTGATGATGGAGCTGAACTGGCAGCGCTCCATCACCGACCGGGCGCTCGCGCCGCTGCCGATCCCGCTGCTGGCCATCGAGAAGATCGCCGCCGGCGGGCTCCAGGCGCTCATCGCCGGGCTGCTGGTCTTCCCCTGCGTGCTGTTCGTGCACGCGGGCGGGCAGGGCCCGGACGTCCACGTGAGCAACTGGCCGCTGCTGATCTTCGTGTGCGTGTTCGGCTCGCTGCTGTCGGCGTCCGCCGGGCTGCTGCTCGGCACCGTCATCGACCCGCAGCGGGCGCAGATGCTGTTCGGCATCATCCTCATGCCGCTGTCGATGCTCGGCTGCGTGTACTACCCGTGGGCGGCGCTGGAGCACGTCCGCTGGCTCCAGATCGTCTCGCTGGCCAACCCGATGGTGTTCCTCAACGAAGGGCTGCGCGCCGCGCTCACCCCGAACGTCGAGCACATGCACTTCTGGGTGTACGGGACGGTCATCCTCGTCGGGACCGTCCTCCTGACGTGGCTCGCCGCGCGCAAGTTCACCCAGCGCGTCCTGACCTGACCGGCGCCCCGGAGGGCGGGCCCGCTCACACGGGCCCGCCTTCCGAAAGCTCCCCGTTCCGGTCCATGCGCAGCCACCGGGTGAGGCCGAGCGTCCGCAGGAACGGCAGGTCGTGGCTCACCACGACGAACGCCCCTTCGTAGGCGGCGAGGGCCTGGGCCAGCGCCCGGACGCTCGCGGTGTCCAGGTTGTTGGTCGGCTCGTCCAGCAGGAGCAGGCGCGGGGCGGGCTCGGCCAGCAGCAGCGACGCCAGCACCGCGCGGAACCGCTCGCCGCCCGACAGGGTCCCGGCGAGACGGTCCGCGCGGTCGCCGCGCAGCAGGAACCGCGCGAGGCCCGCCCGGACCTCCCGCACCGACGCCGACGGCGCCACGGCCCGGACGTTGTCGACCACGCTCAGCGCGTCGTCCAGGACGTCGAGGCGCTGCGGCAGGTACCGGACGTCCTCCGCCCGGACCTCGACGCCGTCCGGCGCGGCCCCGCCCGCGAACGCCCGCAGCAGGGTGGTCTTGCCCGCGCCGTTCGGGCCGGTCAGCGCGATCCGCTCCGGGCCCCGCACCACCAGCTCGGGCAGCGACCCGGGCTCCTCAGCGGGCAGGCCGGTCACGGTGAGGACAGTCCGGCCCTCCGGGACGCGGGTGTTCGGCAGTTCCACCCGGATCTCGTCCTCGTCGCGGACCGCCTCCTCCGCCTCGGCCAGCCGGTCGCGTGCGCCCGCGAGTTTCTGCTCGTGCAGGACGCGGTGCTTGCCCGACGACACCTGCGCCTGCTGCTTGCGCAGGCCCGCGACGATGCGCGGGACGCTGTCCTGCGACTTCTTGCCGTAGCGGGCGCGGCGGGCGAGCTTGGTCCGCGCCTCCTCCAGCTCGCGCCGCTGCCGCCGCAGGTCGCCCTCGGCCGCGCGGACGGTCCGCTCGGCGGCCTCCCGCTCGACTGCCAGCCGCTCGTCGTACTGCGACAGCGTGCCGCCGAACGTGCGGATCGCGCCGTCGCGCAGGTCGGCGATCGCGTCGACCCGCTCCAGCAGCTCGCGGTCGTGGCTGACGACGACGAGCACGCCCGTCCAGGCGTCCACCGCGTCGTAGAGGCGGCGGCGGGCGTCCAGGTCGAGGTTGTTGGTGGGCTCGTCCAGCAGCAGGACGTCCGGACGGGCCAGCAGCCGCGCCGCGAGCCCCGCCAGCACCGCCTCCCCGCCCGAGAGCGTCGCGACCGTCCGGTCCAGGCCGACGTCGCCGAGCCCGAGCCGGGCCAGCTCGGCGCGGGCGCGCTCCTCGACGTCCCAGTCGTCGCCGACGGCCGCGAAGTTCTCCTCGGTCGCCTCGCCGCGCTCGATCGCCAGCAGCGCGGCGCGGGCGCGGGCGATGCCGAGCAGGTCAGCGACGGTGTCGTGCCCGGCGAGCGGGAGCGTCTGCGGGAGGTAGCCGATCTCCCCGGCGACCGAGACGGTCCCGGCGGCGGGGCTCAGCTCGCCCGCGACCAGCTTGAGCAGCGTCGACTTGCCCGCGCCGTTGACGCCGACGAGACCGGTGCGGACGGGCCCGAACGCGGCGTCCAGGCCGTCCAGGACGACCGTCCCGTCCGGCCAGGCGAAGGACAGATCAGAGCAGACGATGGCATGGGACATAGGGCGGCTCCCCTGGTGCGTGGAGGGTTCAAGGACACCTGGAGACACCGCGGACCGCGCGACGCGCCTGCGGGCATGAAAAAAGCCCGGGACGCGGAAGTCCACCGAGATCGCGTGCGCGGGCCGTCGTCGAGACGGGCCATCGCGCGGTGTCTGCGATCTCAGTTCCTCAATGGACTCCCCAACCGGGCGGCGATAGGACCCGAGCACTTTAAACGGTTCCCGGGCGCCTGTCAAACGACAGGACGCCCCCGCCGACGTGACGGGGGCGTCCTCAACAGGGCTCAGGCGCCGCGCAGCACCGCGCCCGTCCGCTCGGCCGCCGCCGCGACCGCCGCGTCCCGGGCCGCGCCCGCGTCCTCGGCCGTCAGCGTCCGGTCCGGCGCGCGGAACCGCAGCGTGTACGCCAGCGACCGGCGGCCCTCGCCGGCCTGCTCGCCGGTGTAGACGTCGAACAGCCGCACCGACTCCAGCAGCTCGCCCGCGCCGTCGCGCAGCGCCGCCTCGACCGCCGCCGCCGGGACGTCCTCGGCCACGATCAGCGCGACGTCCTGCGTGGCGACCGGGTAGGCCGACACGTGCGGGGCGCGCGGCGCGGCGGGCTCGCCGAGACCGCGCAGCTCCAGTTCCATCGCGCAGGACCGCGCCGGGAGCCCGTAGGCCTTGGTCGTGCGCGGGTGCAGCTCGCCCGCGTGGCCGACCAGGACGTCCCCGGCGTACAGGGCGGCGCAGCGCCCCGGGTGCCACGGCTCGTGCCGGTCCGCTTCGACGCGCAGCTCCACGCCGGCCTCGCGCGCGACCGTCCGGGCGGCCTCGATCGCGTCCGCCCACGTCGCCGGACGGCCCGCGCCCCACCAGCCGGACGGCGCGCGCTCGCCCGCCAGCACCGCCGCGACCCGCTCGGGCTGGTCGGGCAGCACCGCGTCCAGCGCCGCGACGTCGTCCGCCGAAGGGCCCCGGTCCACCGGCAGGCGCGGCGCGGACGCCACCGGGCCGTCCGCCGGACGGAACACCACGCCCCGCTCGAACAGCGCGACGTCGCCGAAGCCCCGGCCGACGTTGCGGGCCAGCGCCTTCAGCAGGCCCGGCAGCAGCGTCGTCCGCAGCAGCGGCTCGTCCTCCGACAGCGGGTTGGCGAGCCGCAGCGCCCGGCGGCGCGGGTCCTCGGCCGGGAGCTGGAGGGCGTCCCAGTCCTTCTCCGCCGCGAACGGGAAGTTGATCGTCTCGACGTACCCGGCCCCGGCCAGCGCGCGGCCGACCCGGCGGCGCAGCCGCTGCGCGCCGGTGAGGCCGTGCCCGGCCGCCGGACGCGGCGCCCGCGACGGGATGTTCTCGTAGCCCTCCAGCCGGATGACCTCCTCGGCGAGGTCGTTGGGGTCGGTGAGGTCCGGACGCCACGACGGCGGCGTCACCGTCAGCGTCGCGTCCCCGGCGACCGTGCAGCCGACCTGCTCCAGCCGCCGGACGACCGTGTCCCGTCCGTACGCCACACCGGCCACGCGGTCGGGGTGGTCGGCCGCCATCGTGATCTCGACCGGCGCCACCGGGGCCTCGGCCGACGACACGCCCGGCACGATCCGCGCCCCGCCCAGCTCCGCCAGCAGCGTCGCCGCCCGGTACGCCGCGCGGTGCGCCAGCTCCCGGTCCACGCCGCGCTCGAAGCGGTAGGACGCCTCGCTGTGCAGCTTGTGCCGCCGCGCCATCTTCGCGACGCCGATCTCGTCGAAGTGCGCCGCCTCGATCACCGTGCTCGTGGACGCGTCGGAGATCTCGGTGGCCAGGCCGCCCATCGTCCCCGCCAGCGACAGCGGGCCCGTCGTGTCGGCGATCAGGACGTCCTCGGGGTGCAGCTTCCGCTCGACGTGGTCCAGCGTCTCCAGCGTCTCGCCGGGCGCCGCGCGGCGCACCGTGATCGGCCCGGACACCTTGTCCCCGTCGAACGTGTGCAGCGGCTGGCCCAGCTCCAGCATCAGGTAGTTGGCGACGTCCACCGCCAGCGACACAGACCGCATCCCGGCCCGGTGCAGGCGCACGCGCATCCACATCGGCGCCCGCGCGGACGGGTCGAGACCGCGCACCTCGCGCAGCACGATCCGGTCGCACGCCGACGGGTCGGCGATCGCCACGCCCGGCCCGTCGCCCTCGCCCGTGGGCAGGTCGACGTCCGCCGGGTCGCGGAAGGCGACGCCGTACGCCGTCGCGGCCTCCCGCGCCACGCCGCGGATCGACAGGCAGTAGCCCCGGTCGGGCGTGACGGCGATGTCCAGGACGTCGTCGCGCACGCCGAGCAGCTCGATCGCGTCCGCGCCCGGCTCGGGCGACCCGGGCAGGATGAGGATGCCGTCGTGGTCCTCCCCGATGCCCAGCTCGCTGACCGAGCAGATCATGCCCTCGGACACCTTGCCGTAGGTCTTGCGGGCGCCGATCTCGAACCCGCCGGGCAGCATCCCGCCGGGCAGGATCGCGACGATCCGGTCGCCGACGGCGAAGTTCGTCGCGCCGCAGACGATGTTCTGCGGCTCACCCGTGCCGTTGGCCTCGCCCACGTCGACCTGGCAGTACCGGATCGGCTTCTTGAACCCGGTCAGCTCCTCGATCGCCAGGACCTCGCCGACCACCAGCGGGCCGCGGACGTCGTCGCCCACGCGCTCGACCGTCTCGACCTCCAGCCCGGCGTCGATCAGCCGGGCCGCCAGCTCCCGGCCGGTGACCCCGGCCGGCAGGTCGGCGTACTCCCGCAGCCAGGAGAGCGGGGCGCGCATCAGATCTCCATCCCGAACGGAAGGGTGAAGCGCACGTCGCCCTCCACCATGTCGTGCATGTCCTCGACGCCGTGCCGGAACATCAGCGTCCGCTCCACGCCCAGCCCGAACGCCCACCCGCTGTAGCGGTCGGGGTCGATGCCGCAGGCCACCAGCACGCGCGGGTTGACCATGCCGCAGCCGCCCAGCTCGATCCAGCCCTCCGACGAGCACGTCCGGCACGGTTCGCCGCCCGGCTCGGCGGACGCGCCCCGGCACACGAAGCACTGCATGTCCACCTCGGCGGACGGCTCGGTGAACGGGAAGAACGACGGCCGCATCCGCGTCACCAGGCCCGGACCGAACATCCCTGCGACGAACGCGTCGATGCCGCCGCGCAGGTCCGCCATCGTCAGGCCCTCGTCCACCGCCAGCCCTTCGAGCTGGTGGAAGACCGGGCTGTGCGTGGCGTCCAGCTCGTCGGTGCGGAAGGTGCGGCCAGGCCCCACCACGTACACCGGCAACTCGCGCGACAGCAGCGAGCGGACCTGCATCGGCGAGGTGTGCGTGCGCAGCACCAGGCCCGTCTCCTCCGACTCCACGAAGAACGTGTCCTGCATGGAGCGGGCCGGATGGTCGGGCGGGAAGTTCAGCGCGTCGAAGTTGAACCACTCCGCCTCGACCTCGGGGCCCTCGGCGACCTCGAAGCCCATCGAGACGAAGACGTCGACCATCCGCTCCTGGAGCGTCGTCAGCGGGTGTCGCGCGCCGCGCGCCGCGCGGTCCCACGGGAGCGTGACGTCGACGGCCTCCTCGGCGAGGACGCGCTGGTCGCGCTCCTCCTCCAGCTCCGCCTGGCGGGCCTTCAGCGCCTGCGTCACCGCGCCGCGCGCGGCGCCGATGCGTTTGCCCGCCTCGGCGCGCGCCGCCGGGGGCAGCGCGCCGATCTCGCGGTTGGCCAGGGCCAGCGGCGACCGGTCGCCCGCGTGGGCGAGCCGGACCTGCTTGAGCGCGTCGAGGTCGGCGGCGGCCTCGATGGCCGCCAGCGCGTCCGCGCGCGCCCGGTCAAGCGACTCGGCGCTCAGCGCCGCGACCTCGACGGGGTCATAGGACTTGTTGGGTGCAGACATGGTGGTATGACAACTCCGGTGGGCGTGGGACGTCCGCAGTCTAGTGCGCGGACGGGTACCGATCTTCGCGCGCCGCGGCGCCGCCCGCGCGGGGCTCCCGGGACGCCGTCCCGCCCGGCGGGCGGGTCAGACCGTGTGCGCGGGAGCGCCGGCGGGCACGGTAAATCGGAACTCGGCGCCGCCGCCGGGCGCGCGCCGCACGGCGATCGTGCCGCCGTGGGCCTCCACGAGGCCCTTGACGATGAACAGGCCGAGACCGGTGCCGGCGCGGCGGTTGCCGCCGGGGCCCCGCCAGAACTGCCGGAACACGCGCTGGGCGGCCTCGGGCGGAATGCCCTCGCCCTCGTCGCGCACCGACACGGCGGCTCCCCTCTCCTGCACGTCCGGTTCCACCACGATCGTGACAGTACCAGCCCCGTGCCGCACGGCGTTTTCGAGCAGGTTCCCGAGGATCTGGTCGATCTTGTCGGGGTCCAGCCACAGCTCGGGCAGCGCGCCGCGCGGCTCGAACCGGAAGCGGTCGGCGGGGTCGCCCGCCGCGATCCGGCCCGCCACGGCCCGGCGGACCTCGACGTCCAGGTCCACCACGCGGCGGCGCATCTCCAGCCGTCCCGCCTCGATGCGCGACACGTCCAGCAGTTCGGTGATGAGCCGGGTGACGCGGTCGGCGTCGGCGTTGACGGTCTCCAGCATCACCCGCTTCTGGTCGTCGTTGAACCGGTGCCACTTGGCCAGCAGCGTGGCGGTGAAGCCCTTCACGCTCGTCAGCGGCGACCGCAGCTCGTGGGCGACGGTGGAGACCAGGTCCGCGCGGTCGCGCTCGCGGCGGGCGCGGGCGGCGGCGTCGCGCAGCGCCACCGTGAAACGTTCCACCCGGCCGCGCGCGTCCCGCCGGTAGGACGCGGTGACCAGCAGCTCCGTCCCGTCCGCCAGGTACAGCGACCGCTCGGGGTGCCGCGTGCGCGTCGCCAGGCCGTCGTAGGGCGCGACGCACTTCCACCAGTCGCGGCCCTCCGCGTCGTGCAGCGGCAGGACGTCGCGGAAGTCCCCGCCGAGCGCCGAGCCCGCCGGGACGCCCGTCATCCGCACCGCGGCCCGGTTGAACGCCACCACGCGCGCCCGCGCGTCGGCGATCAGCAGTCCGTCGGGCAGGTCGTCCAGCGCGGCGCGCGGCGGGACGTCGGCGGGCAGCCCGCCGGGCACGTCCACTCCACCCACGGCGGCCTCCAGCACCCGTCGGAACACGGTCCGTCGCCACCAGACTCTATCCGCACTGCAAGGGCCGCCGGGACCCGCGAAGCCCGTCAGGGCAAGGCTTTTGTGGCCTCCGCGACCGCCTCGTCCAGCGTCGCGTGGACGGGGAACAGCCGGTGCAGGCCGGTGATGCGCACCAGGCGCTCCTGGGCGGGCCGCATCCGCGCCAGCCGGATCGCGCCGCCGCGCGCCACGACGTCGTTGTGCGCCGCGACCAGGGCGCCGAGGCCCGCCGCGTCGCAGAACGGCACGCCCGCGAAGTCGACCACGACCGACCGCCGGCCCGCCGCGTGCAGGCCGATCAGGCGGGCGCGCAGCCGGTCGGCCGTGTGCAGGTCGATCTCCCCCGAGACCGACGCCACGACCACGCCGTCACGGACGCGCGAGGTGGCGATCTCCAGCCCCGGACGCGTCCGGGTCGCCCACGGGACCGTTCCCGCGTCGTACCCGGACTCGTCGGGCTCGAGCGCGCCCGCGCGGCAGCGCACGGCGCCCGGCCCCCGCCGGGCGGTCCGCCGCTCGGCGGTCGTCCTGTCGTCGGCCATCATGGTCAGCCCCCATCCGCGCGGCATGAACGCCGCGCACGCTCATCACCGTAAACATCGGTGATGACAGAATTCGTCCGCCGCCGGAGTGGTTTCCGGCTCCTACCTGCGGAGTACGGCGGCGCTCGTCCCCCGGCGCCGCCGTCGCCATTCTCCCAGGTCAAACCGGACAGCGCGGCGCCCGACGCGGCCGTAACCGGTCAGCGGGCGGCCAGCGCACGGCCAGCAAGCGGCCAGCGTGCGGCCTGCTCGCGGCCGGCGGACGGTCAGCCGCGCTGGGCCCGCGCCGAGGCGTAAAGGCAGACCGCCGCGGCGGTCGCGAGGTTGAGGCTCTCGGCGCGGCCGTAGATCGGGACGCGGACGACCTCGTCCACGTGCCGCAGGATCTCGTCGGGCAGGCCCCACGCCTCGTTGCCGAACACCCAGGCCGTGGGACGGGCGAGCGTGCCGTCGTCCACGCAGGAGTCCAGGGTGCGCGTGCCCGCGCCGTCGGCGGCGAGGACGGTGAGCCCCGCCTTGGACAGCTCGGGGATCAGCGCGTCGAACCGGGGGCCGACCACGACGGGCAGATGGAACAGGCTGCCCGCCGACGCCCGGACGCACTTGCCGTTGTAGGGGTCCACCGACGCGTCGGTGAACACCACCGAGCCCGATCCGGCGGCGTCGGCGGTCCGCAGGACGGTCCCGGCGTTGCCGGGGTCGCGGACGTGCGCGAGGACCGTCACCAGCCGCGGCGAGGCGGCGAGCGACGTCTCCAGGGACACGTCCACGAACTCGCAGACCGCCAGCAGCCCCTGCGGCGTGACGGTCTGCGCCAGCTCGGCCATCACCTCGCCGCTGACGCGCAGCACCGGGGCGCCCGCCCGCTCGGCCGCCGCCACCAGGTCCGCGTGGCGCGTCTCGGCCTCGGCGGTGGTGAACAGCTCGGCGAGACCGCCGGGGATCTCCAGCGCCTCGCGCACGGCCTGCGGCCCCTCGGCGAGGAACCGCCGCTCACGGCGGCGGAACGCGCGCTTGGCGAGCCGTCGTGCGGCCTTCACCCGCGGGGAGCGGATCGAGGTCAGCTCACGGCCCGCCATGCGCCCTCTTCTTCTTTCCGGGTCCGGAGACCGGGGACCGCGGGTCTCAGGCCGCCTCGCTGCCCTCGGCGGGCAGCGCGCCCTTGGCGACCTCGACCAGCGCCGCGAACGCGGCGGCGTCGTTGACGGCCAGCTCGGCGAGCATGCGGCGGTCCACCTCGACCTCGGCGAGCTTGAGGCCCTGGATGAGGCGGTTGTAGGTCAGGCCGTTGGCGCGGGCGGCGGCGTTGATGCGCTGGATCCACAGCCGGCGGAACTGGCCCTTGCGGTCCTTGCGGTCCCGGAAGGCGTAGGTCATCGAGTGGAGCTGCTGCTCCTTGGCCTTGCGGTACAGGCGCGACCGCTGGCCGCGGTAGCCGCTCGCGCGCTCCAGGACGACCCGGCGCTTCTTGGCGGCGTTGACCGCCCGCTTCACGCGTGCCACGTGATGTTCTCCTTCGTGGAGGCCGGGGCCCTTCCGGGTCCCGGCAGGTCGTAGTGGTGTCCTGGGGTTACTTGCGCAGCAGCTTCTTGATGTTCTTCGTGTCGGCCGGCGACACCACGGCGGGGCCGTCGAGCCGGCGCGTCCGCTTGGTCGGCTTGTGCTCGAGCAGGTGGTTCTTGTTGGCGCGGCGGCGCAGCACCTTGCCGGAGCCGGTCAGCTT
Organism: Actinomadura rubteroloni; assembly: GCF_002911665.1. NCBI lineage: Bacteria > Bacillati > Actinomycetota > Actinomycetes > Streptosporangiales > Thermomonosporaceae > Actinomadura > Actinomadura rubteroloni. Next base: position 134,464 of record NZ_MTBP01000003.1, on the reverse strand, counting down.
GAAGCGCTTCTTGGCACCGCTGTGGGTCTTGGTCTTCGGCATGGTCGCCGTCGTCTCCTCTGCTCGTCCGTCCGTGCGCGGCGGCGCGCGGGCGTGCCTGAACGGGCGCGCTCCCCCGGTCGCTCGGACCGCGCCTGGACAGGCTCAATGTACGTGCGTTCCCGACTCCGCCGGTACGGAGCCGGTGCCGGGCCGGCACTGTGGCCGGCCCCGCGGTCAGCCGGCCGCCGGCTCCGAGCCCGAGCGCGTCGCCGCGCGCTCGGCCTTGGCCTCCGCCTTGGCCTCGGCCTTCTTCTTGTGCGGGCCGAGCACCATGATCATGTTACGGCCGTCCTGCTTGGCCCGCGACTCGACGAAGCCCAGCTCCTCGACGTCGTCGGCCAGCCGCTGCAGCAGCCGGAAGCCCAGCTCCGGCCGGGACTGCTCACGGCCGCGGAACATGATCGTCACCTTGACCTTGTCCCCGGCCTTGAGGAACCGCACCACGTGACCCTTCTTGGTCTCGTAGTCGTGCGGGTCGATCTTCGGCCGGAGCTTGATCTCCTTGATGACCGTGTGCGCCTGGTTCTTCCGCGCCTCACGCGCCTTCATCGCGGACTCGTACTTGAACTTGCCGTAGTCCATGAGCTTGGCGACGGGCGGGCGCGCCGTGGGCGCCACCTCGACCAGGTCGAGGTCCGACTCGCGCGCCAGGTCCAGGGCCTTGGCGATGGGCACGATGCCCACCTGTTCGCCGTTCGGTCCGACGAGCCGGACCTCGGGCACGCGAATGCGGTCGTTGATACGCGGTTCGGCGCTGATGGGACCTCCTAGGGGCCGCTGCAGTGAAGTCTTCGGACCGGTCGTACCCCTGGGCCCTCATGCGAAAAGCCCCGTACGACTCGTCATACGGGGCCACCTTCGGCCGCCTCGGCGACGGTGCGCCGAGGCGACGGCGGCACGGCTGTGCGCCGTGCGCCGGACCGAGACCCGCCGGCCGCGAGCCGGTCAGGTGGGAGGTGGCCTCCGCTTGAGCGCCCGGTGCCCGCGTCTCTCGACACGTTCGCCAGGCCGGTCAGGCATCCACTGTACCACCTGTGCGAAGAGCCGACACCAGGCCCTCGGCGGGTACAACCCCGGGACCGGGCGCGGCATTCCCCGGCCCGTCAGGCGCGGCGGGCCAGCTCCGCCTCGCCGGCCGCGCGCATCGCGGCGACGGGGACGTCCGTGCGGCCAGTCATCAGCGTCACCTGCCGGACGGCCTGGTGCAGCAGCATCGGGAACCCGCCGACGACCGTCCGGCCCGCCCCCGCGACGGCGGCGGCCAGCGCGGTCGGCCACGGCGCGTACACCACGTCGAACAGGGCCGCGCGGGACGCCGCGACGGGCGCGGCGAACGCGTCGGCGGCGCGACCGGGCAGCGTGGAGACGACCAGGTCGACGTCCAGCAGCTCCGGGACGCGGTCCAGCGTCGCGACCTCGACCGTCAGCCCCACCCGCTCGGCGGCGGCCAGCGACGCGGCGGCGCGCTCGGGGCTGCGCACGGCCAGCCGCGCCTTCGCCACCCCGAGCCGGGACAGGGCGGCGAACGCGGACGCGGCCGTCGCCCCGCCGCCGAGGACGAGCGCGGACGCGGGCGCGCCGAGCCCCGCCTCGGTGAGGGCCGCGACGATGCCGTGGACGTCGGTGTTGTCGGCGTGCCACCGGCCGTCGCGCCGGACGAGCGTGTTCGCCCCGCCGACCGCGACCGCCAGCTCCGACACCTCGGCGGCCAGGTCGAGGGCGACCCGCTTGAGCGGCATCGTCAGCGACAGGCCCGCCCAGGACTCGTCCAGCCCGCCGAGGAACGGCGCGAGGCCGTCCTCGGCGCACTCGACGGCGGTGTACGTCCAGTCGTCCAGTCCGAGGGCCGCGTAGGCGGCGCGGTGCAGGACGGGCGAGAGCGAGTGGGCGACCGGCGAGCCGAGCACCGCCGCGCGGACCGTCATTCGGGGTGCTTCTCCAGCCACTTGTCCAGCTTGTTCTTCATCCGGGTGAAGTCGGCGTCGGTGACGCCGTACTCGGTGTACCCGGTGGAGGGGTCGGTGGTCACGAAGTACAGCCAGTCGCCCTTGGCGGGCGCCAGCGCGGCCTTCAGCGCGGCCTCGCCGGGGCTGTCGATCGCGCCGGCCGGCAGGCCCTTGACGTAGTAGGTGCTGTAGGGCGACCGGACGGCCGTGTCCTTGTAGGTGACGTGCAAGGTGCGCTTGTTCAGCGCGTACAGCACGGTCGTGTCGAGCTGGAGCTTCATGCCCCGGTTCAGGCGGTTGTAGAGGACGCGGGCGATCTTGGGGTAGTCCTCCTCGGTGCCGCCCTCGGCCTGGAGCAGGCTGGCGAGGACGACGACGTCGCCCGGCTTCAGCCCCACCTCGGACGCCTTGGACTCCAGGTCCAGGTCCTCGGTCTCCTTCTTGAACCGGGCGACCATGTCCTTGAGGATCCCGGCGGCGGACGCGTTCGGGTCCAGGTCGTAGCGGCCCGGGAACAGGTAGCCCTCGACCTTGCCGCGCGCGTAGGACGGGAGGCCGAGCGCCGCACCGTCCTTGGCGGCGGTCTGGAACTTGCGCACCGGGATGCCGGTCTTCTTGGCCAGCAACCCGTAGATCTCGCTCGCGCGCTGTCCCTCGGGGATCGTGATCTGGTTGCCCGCGCGCGACTTCGGGTCCAGCAGCAGCGCCATCGCGGCGTGCGACGACATCTTCTGCCGCATCTGGTAGAAGCCGGGCTGGATCGAGCTGGCGCGGGTCTCCCCCGCGTAGACCTTGAGGAACGCGGCGACGCTGCGGATGACGCCGTGCTCCTGCAGCGCGTCCCCGATGGCGCGTCCGGTGGCCCCCTCGGCGACCTGGACGGTCACGGTCCCGGTGCCCGCGCCGGAGTAGTCCGGCGGGTGGATGCGGTTGTTCAGCCACGCGGCGCCGAGGACGCCGCCGGTGCCGACGACCGCGACGAGGAACGCCATCGAGAACAGGAACGCGGCGCTGCCGCTGCGGCGTTTGCGGCGCTGCCGGACGCGCGCGGGACGGCGCCGCCGCTCCTCGCGGGGCTGCTCGGAGAACAGGTCCAGATCGTTCATCAGCGCTCACCGACGCTCTCGCCCGGGGGACGGCCCGTGGTCCGTTCGGCGTCCAGCGCCGCCTGCAGCAGCACGACGGCGGCGGCCTGGTCCACGACCTTGCGGCGGGCCTGGCCGCGCACGCCGCTCGCGCGCAGTCCGCTCTCCGCCGTGACGGTGGTGAGCCGCTCGTCGTACATCCGGACGGTCCCGGCGGGGAGCCGCCGGGCCAGCATCCGGGCGAACCGGCGCGCGGACGCGGCGGCCGGTCCCTCCCGCCCCGACAGGGAGGTGGGCAGCCCGACGACGACCTCGACGGCCTCGTACTCGGCGACCAGCGCGACGAGCCGGTCCACGTCGCCGCGCCCGCTGCGGACGGTCTCCAGCGGGGTGGCGAGCACGCCGCCGGGGTCGCTGCGGGCGACCCCGGTGCGAACGCTCCCCACGTCGACGCCGAGCCGGACGCCGGTCCTCATCGCGCCGCCCCGCTCACGGTGCCTCGACCGCGCGGCGGACGGCCGCCAGCGCGTCCCCGATCGCGGCGGCGTCCGAGCCGCCGCCCTGGGCCATGTCGTCCTTGCCGCCCCCGCCGCCGCCGAGCGTCCGGGCGGCGACGCCGACCAGCGCGCCCGCCTTCAGGCCGCGCTCGCGCGCGCCCTCGCTGACGGCGATGACGACGACGGGCCGGTCCTTGGGCACGCCCGCGACCATGACGACGGCGGGCCGTCCGGAAAGGCGCCCGCGCACGTCGGCGGCGAGCTTGCGCAGGTCGTCGGCGCCGGTGCCGTCCGGGACGCGGTGCCCGACGAACGCGACGCCGCCGAGGTCGGCCGCGCCGTCGGCCAGCGAACCGGCGACGGCGAGGACCTGCTGGGAGCGCAGCTTCTCCAGTTCCTTCTCGGCCTCGCGCAGCCGCGCGACGATCCCCGAGACCCGCTCGGGGAGCTGCTCCTTGCGGACCTTCATCTGCTCGGCGAGCTGCGCGACGAGCACGCTCTCGCGGGCGAGGAAGCGGAACGCGTCCACGCCGACCAGGGCCTCGACGCGGCGGACGCCGGCGCCGATGGACGACTCGCCGAGCACCTTGACCAGCCCGAGCTGCCCGGACGACGCGACGTGCGTCCCGCCGCAGAGTTCGCGGGAGTAGTCGCCGACCTCCACGACGCGGACCTCGTCGCCGTACTTCTCGCCGAACAGCGCCAGGGCGCCCATCGCGCGGGCCTCGTCGATGGAGGTGTTGAACCAGCGGACGTCCAGGTCCTCGATGAGGACGGCGTTGACCTCGTCCTCCACGTCGCGCAGCACGCTCGGCGGGACGGCGCCCGAGGCGGTGAAGTCGAACCGGAACCGGCCCGGGGAGTTCTCCGACCCGGCCTGCGCGGCGGACTCGCCGAGCGCGCGGCGGAACCCGGCGTGGACCATGTGGGTCGCGGTGTGCGAGCGGGAGATCGCGCGGCGCCGCTCGACGTCGACCTCGGCGAACGCGGTGTCGCCGACGCGGGCCTCGCCCGACACGACCGTCCCCCGGTGGACGATCAGCCCGGCCAGCGGCGTCTGGACGTCGCGGACCTCGACGCGGGCGCCACTGCCGAAGGTGATCGCGCCGTGGTCGGCGAGCTGGCCGCCGCCCTCGGCGTAGAAGGGGGTGCGGTCCAGGACGACCTCGACCTCGGTGCCCTCCCCGGCCGCCGCGACGTTGGCGCCGTCGATGATCAGCCCGACCACGCGGGCGTCGCCGGTCACCGCGCCGTAGCCGGTGAAGTCGACGCGTCCGCCCGAGCGGGTGAGCAGCTCGTCCAGGACGGAGACGTCGAGGTTGCCGGTCTTCTTCTCGCGGGCGTCCTTCTTGGCGCGGTCGCGCTGCTCGGCCATGAGCCGGCGGAAGCCGTCCTCGTCCACGCGCAGGCCCTGCTCGGCGGCCATCTCCAGCGTGAGGTCGATCGGGAAGCCGTAGGTGTCGTGGAGCTTGAACGCCTGCGCGCCGGGCAGCGCGCCGGCGCCCGCGCTCCGGGTCTCCGCGACGGCCGTGTCGAAGATCGCCGTGCCGGTGCGGAGCGTCTGGAGGAACGACTCCTCCTCCGCGTCGATCACGGTGTGGATGTTCGCGGCGGTCCGGACGAGGTCGGGGTACTGCTCGCCCATCGCGGCGATGGCGACGTCGGTGAGCGCGTGCATGAGCCCGGCGTCCTGCCCGCCGAGGAGCCGCAGGTTGCGGACGGACCGGCGCAGGATGCGGCGCAGCACGTAGCCGCGCCCCTCGTTGCCGGGGCGGATGCCGTCGGCGACCATCATCGTCCCGCTGCGGACGTGGTCGGCGATGACGCGCAGCGACACGTCCGCGCGGTGGTCGGCGCCGTACTTGGCGCCGGTCAGCTCGGCCGCGCGCTCCAGGACGCGCCACAGGGTGTCGGTCTCGTAGATGTTGTCGACGCCCTGGAGGATCGCCGCCATGCGCTCCAGGCCCATGCCGGTGTCGATGTTGCGCGACGGCAGGTCCCCGACGACGTCGAAGTCGACCTTGGAGCGGACGGTCCCGAGCTGCTTCTGCATGAAGACGAGGTTCCAGACCTCCAGGTACCGGTCCTCGTCGGCGACGGGCCCGCCCTCGCGGCCGTGCTCGGGCCCCCGGTCGTAGTAGATCTCCGAGCAGGGGCCGCCGGGGCCGGGGACGCCCATGTGCCAGTAGTTGTCGGCCAGGCCGCGGCGCTGGATGCGCTCCAGCGGGACGCCGACCCCCCTGTGCCACAGGTCCTGGGCCTCATCGTCGTCGGTGTAGACGGTGACCCAGAGCTTCTCTTCGGGGAAGCCGAAGCCGCCGTCGTCGCGCGAGCGCGTCAGCAGCTCCCAGGCGAACGGGATCGCCTGCTCCTTGAAGTAGTCCCCGATGGAGAAGTTGCCGAGCATCTGGAAGAAGGTGGCGTGCCGCGTGGTCTTGCCGACCTCTTCGATGTCCGGGGTGCGGACGCACTTCTGCGCGCTCGTCATGCGCGGCGACGGCGGCGTGCGCTGGCCGAGGAAGTAGGGCTTGAACGGCACCATCCCGGCGGGCACGAGCAGCAGCGTCGGGTCCTCGGCGATCAGGCTGGCCGACGGCACGACCGTGTGCCCGCGCTCGGCGAAGAAGTTGAGGAAGCGCCGCGCGACCTCTGCCGACTCCATGATCAGTGGCCATCCTTGTCGTCGTCGATGATCGAATAGCGGGCCGCGCGGATGATCCGGCGGGGCCCGGCCTCCTCCGGCGTGGGCGGTGCCTGGTCCAGCCGGACGGCCTCGCGCAGTTCCTCCTCGCGCGCGGCCATCTCGGTGCGCACGTCGGAGGCGAAGTCCCGGATGCGGTGCCGCAGGCGCTCCCCCGCGTCCTGCCCGGACGCGACGGCGCGGGCGGCGACGTTGTCGGGCGACCAGGCGCGGGCGAACCGCTCGACCCGCCGCTTCACCCGGTGCGAGGCGTAGACCCCGGCGCCGGCGCCGACCGAAAGCCAGAACAGCCGCTTCATCGCCGTCCCTTCTCCCCGCCGCGCGGGAGCTGCGGCCGTCCGGTGTCGCCCTTGTTCCCGAGCGCCTTGCGGACGCCGTAGGAGAACGCGGCGGCCTTGACCAGCGGCCCGCCGACCACGGACGTCATGACGGTCGTCACCGCCGAGACGTTCTGCGTGACGCCCGCGACCTGCTTGGTGATCACGTCGGTCCGGCCGAGCTGCTCGTTGGCGCGCCGCACGGTGCGGTTCATGTCGTCCAGCAGCGGGCCGGCCTGCTCGCCGATCTCCGCGACGACCTTGCCGGCCTCGCCGAGCAGCCGCGCGAGGCGCAGCAGCGTGTAGGCCAGGAAGGAGACCAGCACAGCCCAGAACACGGCCACGATGAGACCTGCGAGCTGTCCGCCAGTGAGCATGAGGGTCATCCGTTCGGTTTGCGTCGGCACGTCGCGTCGGCACGGCCGGGCCGGAAACGCACCCTACCGTGGGCGCCGTCCTGGTCCGCGCGGCCGCAACGGCGCGGCCCGGCGCGGCGGGACCGGCCGTGCCCAGCAGATTATCGGGACGAACCGCCCAACGTGGAGTCCTCCGGCGATCGGGCCGGGGCGCTCGCCCGCCCGGTCAGCCTGCCATGATCGTCCGGTCAGACGCCACCTTGTGCGCCGTGTCCCCGCAAGACGGACCGAATCCGGGTAAGGACCTCGGTGAACCGGGCCTCGGCTCCGTGCCGGGTGGGACGGTAATAGTCGCGTCCGTCCACGTTGTCGGGGGCGTACTGCTGCCGGACGACCCCGCCGGGATGGTCGTGGGCGTACTGGTAGCCCTCGCCGTGGCCGAGGCGGGCCGCGCCCTTGTAGTGGGCGTCGCGCAAATGGTTCGGGACGGGTCCGGCGAGGCCCTTGCGGACGTCCGCCATCGCCGCGTCCACCGCCTTGATCACCGCGTTGGACTTCGGCGCGAGCGCCAGGTGGATCACGGCCTGCGCGAGGTTGATCCGCGCCTCGGGCAGCCCGACCAGCTCGACGGCCTGGGCGGCGGCGACGGCGGTCTGCAGCGCGGTCGGGTCGGCCATCCCGACGTCCTCGCTGGCGTGGACGACGATCCGCCGCGCGATGAACCGGGGGTCCTCGCCGGCCTCGATCATCCGGGCGAGGTAGTGCAGGGCGGCGTCCACGTCGCTGCCCCGGATGCTCTTGATGAACGCGCTGATGACGTCGTAGTGCTGGTCGCCCTCGCGGTCGTAGCGGACGGCGGCGCGGTCGACGGCCTTCTCCAGGACCGTGACGTCGATCGTCCCGTCCTCGGGGGCGACCAGCGCCGCAGCCTCCAGGTAGGTGAGGGTGCGGCGGGCGTCGCCCCCGGCGAGCCGGACCAGGTGGTCCTCGGCGGCCGGGTCGAGCGCGACGGCCCCGGCGAGGCCGCGTTCGTCGGCGAGGGCGCGGGCGATGACCTCGCGCAGGTCGTCCTCCTCCAGCGGCTCCAGCGTCAGCAGCAGCGACCGCGACAGCAGCGGGCTGATCACCGAGAAGAACGGGTTCTCGGTGGTGGCGCCGATGAACGACACCCAGCGGTTCTCGACGGCGGGCAGCAGCGCGTCCTGCTGGGCCTTGTTGAAGCGGTGGACCTCGTCCACGAACAGGACGGTCTGGCGGCCGGTCATCCCCAGTTCCCTGCGGGCCAGCTCGATCTCGGCGCGGACGCGCTTGACGCCGTCGCTGACCGCCGAGACCTCCACGAAGCGGCGCGCGGTGACGCGGCTGACGACGGTGGCGAGCGTCGTCTTGCCGGTGCCGGGCGGGCCCCACAGCAGCAGCGACATCGGGACGTCCCGGTCGACGAGCTGCCGGATCGGGGTGCCGGGGCCGAGCAGATGGCGCTGGCCGACGACCTCGTCCAGCGAGCGGGGGCGCATCCGGACGGCCAGCGGGCCGCCGGAGTCGTCGGCGACCTCGGCGACCTCGGCGCGCGGCGCCGGGTCCGGCGGGGCCGCCGGGACGGACGGGTCCTCGAAAAGGCCGTCCGCCTGCCCCGTCTCCCGCCGGTTCGTCACGCTCCGACACTATCTCGCGGCACCGACGGCCCGGGACCGTCCGGCCGGGTTCCGGGTATTCTGCGCACGTGAACGCGACCGGCACCGCCGACCGGACCGAGCGCCCCCGGCGCGGTCCGCTCGGGCTGCTGCTCGCCCTGTTCGTCGCGGCGGGCCTGGTGTTCAGCTACGGGCTCGGGCACGCGCCGCCCCGGGAGATCTGCACCGCGCACAGCCTGCACGCCCCGGCGGACCTTCCGGCGTCCGTCTCGGACGGCGCCGTCCACGCAGCCGCGCCGTCCGGCCACCCCGGGTTCCCGGTGGACGCGTGCTGCCTCGCGCTGCCCGTCCTGTTCGGCCTGCTGGCGTTCGCGCTGGCCGCGCTCCCCCGCCGCGCCGGGAACCGGCGGCCCGCCCGAAGCGGGTGGACGCTGGCCCTGCCGCCGCCGCTCGCCGCCCCCGCCCCATCGCTCGCCTCGCTCCAGGTGCTCCGGCTGTAGACGGCCCCCGCCGCCAGCCCGTTTCCCTTCCAGCATCTGGAGATCTTTCGTCATGCCAGCGAACACGCGCGCCCGCGCGCGCAAGAACGTCCTGACCGAGCGGCGGACGCCGTGGGGGTCCATCGCCTTCTTCACCGTCGTCGGGCTGATCGCCGTCGCGGCCATCGCCGTCGCGTTCGTCCGGTCCCGGCCCGCCGGGGACGGGGACGGCATCGCGGGGCTCGTCGTGAAGGACGACCTCAGCCAGAACCACACGACCGGACCCGTCCGCTACCCCGACAGCCCGCCGATGGGCGGCGACCACGACCCGACGTGGCAGAACTGCGACGCCCGCGTCTACACCGCGCCGCTGCGGAACGAGAACGCCGTCCACGCCCTGGAGCACGGCGCCGTCTGGATCGCCTACCGGCCGGGCCTGGCCGCCGCCCAGGTGGACGCGCTCGCCCGCCGGATCCGCGCCGTCGACTACTCGCTGATGAGCCCCTACCCGGACCTGAGCGCACCGATCGCGCTCACCGCGTGGGGACGGCAGCTCAAGGTCACCGACGCGAACGACCCGCGCATCGACGCGTTCATGTCCGCGTTCGTGAAGGGGCCGCAGACGCCCGAGCCCGGCGCCCCCTGCTCGGGCGGCAAGGACGCCCCGTGACGGCACGGCGGGTCACGGTCGTCCTCGCGGCGCTGATCGTGGCGGTCGTCGCCGTCCTGCCCGCGCTGCGCTCCGGCGCGGCCGGCCCGGACGGGCCCGAGGCCGGGTTCGCCCGCGACATGAGCACCCACCACGCGCAGGCGGTGCGGATGGCGCTGACCGTCCGGGACCGGACACGCGACACCGCCGTCCGCACGCTCGCCTACGACATCGCCACCACGCAGTCCCAGCAGATCGGCATGATGACGGCGTGGCTGGACCGGTGGGGCGCGCCGAAGACCGATCCGCGCGGCCCGATGCGCTGGATGAGCCACGAAGGCCACGCGGGCCGGGCGGCCGGGGCGCAGGCGATGCCGGGGATGGCCACGCCCGCCCAGCTCGCCGCGCTCGAACGGGCTTCGGGACGGGACGCCGAGGTGCTGTTCCTGCGGCTGATGATCGTCCACCACCGGGCCGGGGTGGAGATGGCCCGCGCCGTCCTCGTCCGGACCGGCGACGAGCAGGTCCAGCGCCTCGCCCGCACGATGGTGCGCGGTCAGCAGGCCGAGATCGCCCTGATGACCGACATGCTCCGGCAGCGGGGCGCCTGACCGTCGCGGGGCGGGCCCGGCCCGCCCCGCGACGTCACGAGAACTCGGCGAGCGTGCGCTCGGCCTCGGCCAGCCACGCGCGGCGGGCGGTCAGGGCCTCCTCGGCGTCCTTGACGTCCCGGTCGCGGCCCGCCGCGACGGCCTTGTCGCGCCGCTTCTCCAACTGCTCGATCGTCCCGCGGAGCTGCGTCACCGTCGCCTCGGCGCGCGCCCGCGCCTCGGGGTTGGTGCGCCGCCACTCCGACTCCTCGGCGCCGCGCACGGCGTCCTCGATCTTGCGCAGCCGCCCCTCCAGCCGGTCGCGGTCCTCGCGCGGCACCATCCCGGCCGCCTCCCAGCGCTCCTGGATGCCGCGCAGCGCCTGCCGGGCCTGCCGGACGTCGCGCACCGGCAGCAGCTTCTCGGCGTCGGCGAGGATCTTCTCCTTCTCCTGCGCGTTCACCGCGAACTCGGCGTCACGCTCGGCGAACACGGCGCTGCGGGCCGCGAAGAACACGTCCTGCGCGCCCTTGAACCGCGTCCACAGCTCGTCCTCGACCTCGCGCGCGGCGCGGCCCGCCTGCTTCCAGCGGCGCATCAGCTCGCGGTAGGCGGCGGCGGTGTCGGTCCAGTCGGTAGAGCCCTGCAGCGCCTCGGCCTCGGCGACCAGCCGCTCCTTCTCGCGGCGGGCCTCGTTGCGCTGCTCGTCCAGCGTCGCGAAGTAGGCCTTGCGGCGCTTGGTGAACGCGTTGCGGGCGGCCGACAGGCGCTTCCACAGCCCCGCCTCGGTCGGCCGGTCGACGCGCTCGGCGGCCTTCCACTCCTCGACCAGCGCCCGCAGCCGCTCGCCGCCGTTCTTCCAGTGCGTCTCCTCGGCCGCGATCCGCTCGGCCTCGGCGACGATGCGCTCCTTGACCTCGCGGGCCTCGGTGCGGGCGTGCTCGCGGCGGGCCTTGACCTCTTCGCCGCGGCGGCCGACGAGCCCGTCCAGGGCGTCCAGGCGGCGGACGAGGGCGTCCAGGTCGCCGACGGCGTTCGCGCCGACCACCGAGTCGCGCAGCCGCCGGACGGTCTGCTCGGCCTGCCTCGGCTGCAGGTCGGTGGTCTTCACGCGCTGCTCCAGCAGGGCGATCTCGGTGACCAGCGCGTCGTACTTCCGCTTGTAGTAGGCGAGCGCCTCGTCCGGCGCACCGGCCTGCCAGGAGCCGACGACGCGCTCACCGCCGTCGGCGGTCTTCACGTAGACCGTGCCGTCGTCGTCCACCCGGCCCCACGGATCGGTCGCGCTGGACACCCTTGCCTCCTGATTCGCGGGCCCGGTGGAGATCACGGACCCAAGACGCTCCACACCTTAGTATCCCGAACGCCTAATTCCCGGCGACCGTGACGTCCTGGATCGTGACCTTCTTCTTCGGCTCCCCGGTACCGTCGTCGCCCTTCTTGGCGACGCCCGCGTCCGCGACGGCCTGCAGCTTCTCGATACCCGAGGTGATCTTTCCCAACACCGTGTAGTCGGGCGTGAGCTGCGAGTCCCCGTACACGAGGAAGAACTGACTGCCGTTCGTCCCGGGACCGGCATTGGCCATCGCCAGCGTTCCCTTGGTGTATTTCGCGCCGGTCGTGTTCTCGTTGTCGAACTGGTAACCGGGACCGCCGCTGCCCGTTCCCGTCGGGTCCCCGCACTGGAGCATCTTCAGCCCCGCGCTCGTGGACAGGCGGTGGCAGTGGCTGTTCTTCCAGTAGCCCTTCTTCGCCAGGAACGCGAAGGAGTTCGTCGCGCAGGGCGCCTTCGCCCCGTCCAGGGCCAGCCCGATGTCGCCCTGGCTCGTCTTGATCGTCGCCTGGACGGTCCCGTGGTAGAGCGGCTTGGCCGACGGCTTCCCAAGGTTCTTGGGCGCCCCGGCGTCGCTCGTCGCGGCGCGGTAGTCGCACTCGCCGGACTTGCCCTTGGCCTCGGCCTTCTTGTCGTCCCCACCGGTGATCACGACGATCGCGGCGCCGCCCGCGGCGATCACCGCCGCCACCGCCCCGGCCGCGATGATCCGGACGCGGCGGGCCTTGGCCCGCTCGGCCTCCAGCCGCTGCTGCTGGCGCTCATAGCGCTGCCGTGCGAGCTGCTTCTTGCGGTCCTTCCCCGCCACGTGCCCTGCCCTCTCGCCGCGATCAATGAACGTGCAGCGCATAGTAGCGGTACCGGCGGACCGCGCCGACACGGCGATCGCGGGATCTCGTTCGCGGTCGCGACCGTCGCGCCGGTACGCTCGGTGACACCGCGCCCGGACGGCGGCAGAGCCCGTCCCGGGCGGCGCGAGGCCCGCGGTCGGAGGAGACCGGCGGCGCCGGACTCGCCCCAGATCGGCCCAAGGAAAGGACGACCGTGCTCGTCGCCGGGTTCCCCGCCGGATCGTTCGCCGCGAACTGCTATGTCGTGGCGCCCGAGGCGGGTGCGGAGTGCGTGATCATCGACCCCGGCGAGGACGCCGCCGGCGGGATCGACGACGTCCTGCGCGAGCACCGGCTCAAGCCGGTCGCCGTGCTGCTCACCCACGGGCACCTCGACCACGTCTGGTCGGTCGCTCCGGTGTGCGGCGCCAAGGACGTCCCCGCCTGGATCCACCCCGACGACCGGGACCTGCTCACCGACCCCGCCAAGGGCCTGTCACTGAACCCCGGCCAGGAGCTGTTCGGCGGGCTGACGCTGAGCGAGCCCGACGACGTCCGCGAACTCGCCGACGGCGCCGAACTCGACCTCGCCGGGCTGCGGTTCACCGTCGACCACGCCCCCGGCCACACCCCGGGCTCGGTGACGTTCCGGACGCCCGCCGCGGCCGACGTCCCGGACGTGATGTTCACCGGCGACCTGCTGTTCGCCGGGTCCATCGGCCGCACCGACCTGCCCGGCGGCTCCTACGACGAGATCCTCGCGAGCCTGTCGCGGGTGTGCCTGACGCTGCCCGACACGACCGTCGTCCTGCCCGGCCACGGCCCGCAGACCACGATCGGACGCGAGCGCACGACGAACCCGTTCCTGGCGGAGCTGGCGCCCGCCGACGGGCCGGACAAGGGATTCTGAGGGACCGTGAGTTCGAGCTTCCAGGCCCCCAAGGGGGTCAGTGAATACGTCCCGCCGCGCGCCGAGCGGTTCGCCGCGATCCGCGACGCGTTCGCCGAGCGGGCGCGCCTCGCCGGGTACGGCTACCTGGAGCTGGCCGTCTTCGAGGACACCGACCTGTTCCGGCGCGGCGTCGGGGAGTCCACCGACGTCGTCAGCAAGGAGATGTACACCTTCGAGGACCGGGGCGGCCGGTCGCTGACGCTGCGGCCGGAGTTCACCGCGACCGTGCTGCGCGCCGTCCTGGAGCACAACCTGCACCGCCAGGGCGGGCTGCCGGTCAAGGTGTGGACGGCCGGGCCGGTGTTCCGGGCCGAGCGTCCCCAGCAGGGCCGGTACCGGCAGTTCTACCAGCTCGACCTGGAGGCGATCGGCACCGAGGACCCGCAGGTCGACGCCGAGACGATCGCGCTCGCGGCCCGCTGGTACCGCTCGCTCGGCCTCACTCGGGTGCGGCTGCTGCTGAACTCGCTCGGGTGCAAGGAGTGCCGTCCGGTGTACCGGGCCGTGCTGCAGGACTTCCTGCGCGGGCTGGACCTGGACGAGGCCACCCGCGCCCGCGTCGAGATCAACCCGCTGCGCGTCCTGGACGACAAGCGCCCGGCCGTCCGGGAGCAGGTCGCCGACGCGCCGCTCATGGCCGACCACCTGTGCGCGGCGTGCAAGGAGTACCACGACCGCGTCCGCGCGCTGCTCGCCGACCTCGGCGTCGCCTGGGAGGACGAGCCGCGCCTGGTGCGCGGCCTGGACTACTACACCCGCACCACCTACGAGTTCGACCACCCGCTGCTCGGCGCGCAGTCGGGCGTCGGCGGCGGCGGACGCTACGACGGGCTGTCGGAGGACATCGGCGGCCCGCCGCTGCCGGGCATCGGCTTCGGGCTCGGCCTGGACCGGACCATCCTGGCGCTGGAGGCCGAGGGCTCGTCGTTCGCCGGCAAGCCCCGCTGCCAGGTGTTCGGCGTCGCGCTCGGCGAGGCCGCGGAGCGGCGGATGTTCACGCTGGTGGACGAGCTGCGCGAGGCCGGGATCGCCGCCGACATGGCGTTCGGCGGCAAGCGGCTCAAGGGCGCGATGAAGGACGCCGACCGGTCCGGCGCGGCCTACGCGGTGATCCTCGGCGAACGCGACATCGCGGGCGGCGAGGTCCAGCTCAAGGAACTGGCCACCGGGGACCAGACGGCCGTCCCGCTGACCGACATCACATCGACGCTGACGGAAAGGCTTTCCGAATGATCCGCTCGCACGAGGCGGGGACGCTCCGCAGGGAGCACGCCGGGCAGCCCGTGACGCTGGCCGGGTGGGTGGCGCGGCGCCGCGACCACGGCGGCGTCACCTTCATCGACCTGCGCGACGCGTCCGGCACCGCCCAGGTCGTCTTCCGCGAGGAGGACACCGCTCACGACCTGCGGTCGGAGTTCTGCGTCCGGATCACCGGCGAGGTCCGGATCCGGCCCGCGGGCAACGAGAACCCCGAGCTGCCGACCGGCGACATCGAGGTCGCCGCGACGGAGATCGAGGTGCTGTCGGAGGCGGCGCCGCTGCCGTTCCCGATCGAGGGCGACGTCAACGTCAACGAGGAGATCCGGCTCAAGTACCGGTACCTCGACATCCGGCGCGAGGCCGTCGCGAACGCGCTGCGCATCCGGTCGCGGGCGTCGTTCATCGTCCACGACGTGCTGGACGGGCACGGGTTCGTGAACATCGAGACGCCGACGCTGACCCGGTCCACCCCCGAGGGCGCGCGCGACTTCCTCGTCCCGGTCCGGCTCCAGCCCGGCCGCTGGTACGCGCTGCCGCAGTCGCCGCAGCTCTTCAAGCAGCTCCTCATGGTCGGCGGCCTGGAGCGCTACTACCAGATCGCCCGCTGCTACCGCGACGAGGACTTCCGCGCCGACCGGCAGCCGGAGTTCACCCAGATCGACATCGAGATGTCGTTCGTGGACCAGGCGGACGTCCTGCGCGTCGCCGAGGACCTCGTCGCGCGGCTGTGGAAGGACGTCGCGGGCTACGAGATCCCCCGGCCGATCCCCCACATCACCTACGCCGACGCGATGGCCCGGTACGGCTCGGACAAGCCCGACCTGCGCTTCGGCCTCGAACTGACCGACATGACGGCCTACTTCGCGGACACGTCCTTCCGCGTCTTCCAGGCCCCGTACGTGGGCGCGGTCGTCATGCCGGGCGGCGCGGCGCAGACCCGCAAGGAGCTGGACGCCTGGCAGGACTGGGCGAAGGCGCGGGGGGCGCGCGGGCTCGCGTACGTGCTCGTCCAGGAGGATGGGACGCTCGGCGGCCCCGTCGCCAAGAACCTCTCCGACACCGAGAAGGCCGGGCTCGCCGCCGCGACCGGCGCGGCCCCCGGCGACGCGGTCTTCTTCGGCGCCGGCAAGCGCCACGCCACGCAGGAGCTGCTCGGCGCCGCGCGTCTGGAGATCGGCCGCCGCCGCGACCTCATCGACCCGTCCGCCTGGGCGTTCGTCTGGGTCGTGGACGCGCCGGTCTTCGAGCCCGTCGAGGACGAGCGCGGCGAGCAGGTCGGCTGGACGGCCGTCCACCACCCGTTCACCGCGCCGAAGGCCGCGTACGCCGACACCTTCCAGGATGACCCGGGCAGCGCGCTCGCCGACGCCTACGACATCGTCTGCAACGGCAGCGAGATCGGCGGCGGCTCCCTGCGCATCCACCGCGCGGAGATGCAGCAGCGCGTGTTCGACGTCCTCGGCCTGTCGAAGGAGGAGGCCGAGTCGCAGTTCGGCTTCCTGCTGGAGGCCTTCAAGTTCGGCCCGCCCCCGCACGGCGGCATCGCCTTCGGCTGGGACCGCGTCGTGATGCTGCTGGCCGGCGAGTCCTCGATCCGCGACGTGATCGCGTTCCCGAAGGCCGCGTCCGCCTACGACCCGCTGACCGCCGCCCCCACCCCGATCACCGCCCGGCAGCGCGCCGAGGCCGGGATCGACGCCGACCCGTTCGCCGAGGACTGACCCGTCCGTCGCGGCGCCCGCCCCGGAGCGGGCGCCGCGACGCCGGGGTCAGCGGTTCGTGCCGCTGGTGATGCGGTAGACGTCGTACACGCCGTCGATCGAGCGGACGGCCTTCAGGACGTGGCCCAGGTGCTTCGGGTCGCCCATCTCGAAGGTGAAGCGGCTGACCGCGACGCGGTCGCGCGTCGTGGTGACGGACGCCGACAGGATGTTCACGTGCTGGTCGGACAGGACGCTCGTCACGTCCGAGAGCAGGCGCGGCCGGTCCAGCGCCTCGACCTGGATCGCCACCAGGAACACCGAGTCCTCGCCGGGCGACCACTTCACGTCGATGAGCCGGTCCGGCTGGGTGCGCAGGCTCGCCACGTTCGAGCAGTCCGCCCGGTGCACCGAGACGCCGTGCCCGCGCGTCACGAACCCGACGATGTCGTCGCCGGGGACGGGCGTGCAGCAGCGCGACAGCCGCACCCACACGTCCGGGTCGCCCGCGACGACGACGCCGGGGTCGCCGGCGGGACGGGTCCGTTTGCGGCGCGTCGGCAGCGCGATCTCGGCGAGGTCCTCGTCGGCGCTCTCGGGGCCGCCGAGCGCGTCGACCAGGCGCTGCACGACGTTCTGCGCCGACACCTGGTTCTCGCCGACGGCCGCGTACAGCGACGACACGTCCGGGTAGCGCATGTCGCGGGCCAGCGCCAGCAGCGCCTCCCCCGACATCATCCGCTGCAACGGCATGTTCTGCTTGCGCATCGCGCGCGCGATCGCGTCCTTGCCGGACTCGATCGCGGTGTCGCGCCGCTCCTTGGAGAACCAGTGCCGGATCTTGTTGCGGGCGCGGGCGCTCTTGACGAAGTTCAGCCAGTCCCGGCTGGGCCCGGCGTCCGGCGACTTGGACGTGAACACCTCGACCGTGTCGCCGTTGTCCAGCGTGGATTCGAGCGGCACGAGCCGTCCGTTGACGCGGGCGCCGATGCAGCGGCTGCCGACCTCGGTGTGGATCGCATACGCGAAGTCGACCGGGGTCGCGCCCTGCGGCAGCGCGATCACGTCGCCCTTCGGCGTGAAGACGAACACCTCCGACACCGACAGGTCGAACCGCAGCGACTCCAGGAACTCGGCCGGGTCGGCGGTCTCCTTCTGCCAGTCCAGGAGCTGGCGGAGCCACTGCATGTCGGCGGCCCTGCGGCCCCCGACCGTCTCCTCCTTGTACTTCCAGTGCGCCGCGACGCCGTACTCCGCGCGCCGGTGCATGCCCCACGTCCGGATCTGCAGCTCGACGGGCTTGCCCTCGGGCCCGATCACCGTCGTGTGCAGCGACTGGTACATGTTGAACTTCGGCATCGCGATGTAGTCCTTGAACCGGCCGGGCACCGGGTTCCACCGCGCGTGGATCGTCCCGAGCGCCGCGTAGCAGTCGCGGACGCTGTCCACCAGGACCCGGATGCCGACCAGGTCGTAGATGTCGTCGAACCCGACGTCGCGGGCGATCATCTTCTGGTAGATCGAGTAGTAGTGCTTGGGACGGCCGGTGACCGTCGCCTTGATCCGGGAGTCCCGCAGGTCCGCCGAGACGTTCTCGATGACCTCCTGCAGGAAGATGTCGCGGCGCGGGGCACGCTCGGACACCAGCCGGGCGATCTCGTCGAACCGCTTCGGGTACAGGGTCGCGAAGGACAGGTCCTCCAGCTCCCATTTCAGCGTGTTCATCCCGAGCCGGTGCGCGAGCGGGGCGAAGACCTCCAGCGTCTCGCGGGCCTTCTTCTCCTGCTTGTGGCGCGGCATGTACCGGAGCGTGCGCATGTTGTGCAGCCGGTCCGCGAGCTTGATCACCAGGACGCGGATGTCGCGGGCCATCGCCACGACCATCTTGCGGACGGTCTCGGCCTCGGCCGCGTCGCCGTACTTGACCTTGTCGAGCTTGGTGACGCCGTCCACCAGCGCGGTGATCTCGTCGCCGAAGTCGGCGCGCAGCTCGTCCAGCGTGTACGCGGTGTCCTCGACGGTGTCGTGCAGCAGCGCCGCGACGACCGTCTCGGTGTTCATGCCCAGCTCGGCGAGGATCGTCGCGACGGCCAGCGGATGCGTGATGTACGGATCGCCGCTCTTGCGCTTCTGGTCGCGGTGATAGTGCGCGGCCACGTCGTAGGCGCGCTCGATCTGCCGGACGTCCGCCTTCGGATGCGTGTTCCGGACGGTCTTGATGAGGGGTTCGAGGACGGGGTTCATGGCGGATCCCCGCTGCGCGCCCAGCCGCGCGAGCCTGCGGCGCACCCGTGCGGCGGACGGCGGGATCGGGGCCGGTTGCGGCCGGGACGGGTCGTCGGTCGGCGGGGCCTGCGCCGCCGCCGGATCGGTCGCCGGATCGGACGGCGGGACGGGCGCGGTGGTCTCGGCGGTCGGCCCGCCCGTCCGCTCCCCGGGGCCGCCGGACGGCCCGGGCCTGTTCGCGGACGGCGCGGAGGTCACCGCGTCGCTCGACACCACCTCACCGGGCACCCAGCCTCCCCAACGCACGACGGGCGCGTGATCTGCCCTGTTCCGCACGGGGAGCGCCCGTCCCCGCCGGACCACTGGTACCGGACAGTGTATCCGGCGCCTTTTTCGTACTAGACCGTAACCAGGGAATGAACGTCCAGATTCCCGATCCGGTCGC
Source organism: Actinomadura rubteroloni (assembly GCF_002911665.1). Lineage (NCBI taxonomy): Bacteria > Bacillati > Actinomycetota > Actinomycetes > Streptosporangiales > Thermomonosporaceae > Actinomadura > Actinomadura rubteroloni. Next base: position 115,422 of record NZ_MTBP01000003.1, on the reverse strand, counting down.
GACCGCCCAGAAAGGACAGCTCCATCAGGACCGACAGCCCGACGACGTCGCCGCCGCCCCGGGCGACCAGGTCGGCCGCCGCCCGCGCGGTGCCCCCGGTCGCGAGCACGTCGTCCACGATGAGGACGCGCTCGCCGGGCGTGAAGGCGTCGGCGTGGACCTCGATGGTCTCGGTCCCGTATTCCAGATCATAGGACCGTTCATACGTCGCCGAGGGGAGTTTTCCCTTCTTGCGCACCGGAACGAATCCCGCACCGAAGTGGTAGGCGATGGGCGCGGCGAGAATGAACCCGCGCGCCTCGATTCCGACGATCTTGTCGACGGTGCCGCGCCCGTGGTGGTTGACGATCGCGTCGACCACCCCGGCGAACGCGACGTGGTCCGCCAGCAGCGGCGTGATGTCCTTGAAGACCACCCCGGGCTTGGGGTAGTCCACGACGTCGCGGATCCGGTCCCTGATCAGGCCGTCGAGGTCCACTGCGCTCCCTGCTCCCCCGGCCGTGCCGCCGGGTCGTGACGCGCGCCGGCCGTGCCCGCGGGGTCGCGGGCACGGCCGGGTCGCTGCGGATTACTTCGTGTTCCGGCGCTGGGTCCGGGTGCCGCGCTTGGGCTGCTGCCGGGGGCCGGTCTGGACGACCTTGCGGAGCGTCACGTCGGAGGCGACGTCGATCCGCTTCTCGCCCTCGCCGGGTTCGTCGTCGTCGGTCGCGTCGCCGCCCCCGCCCGCCGGGACGGTCGTGCGCGCCGCCTTGGCCTGCCGCTTGGCGCTGTTCTCGCGGCGGGCGATGTTGGCGCGCAGCTCGCGGAACTGCGGCTCGCGCTCCTTGAGCTGGACGAGCAGCGGCGTCGCCACGCAGATCGAGGAGTACGTCCCGACGATCATGCCGACGAACAGGGCGAGCGACAGGTCCTTGAGCGTGCCCGCGCCGAACACCGTCGTCCCGATGAACAGGATCGCGCCGACCGGCAGGATCGCGACCAGCGAGGTGTTCAGCGAGCGCACCAGCGTGCTGCTGAGCGCCCGGTTCGCGGCCTCGCTGTAGGTGATCTTGGAGGTCGGCGAGAGCGGCCGGGTGACCTCCTTGATCATGTCGAACACGACGACGGCGTCGTACAGCGAGTAGCCGAGGATCGTCAGGAACCCGAGCAGCGTCGCCGGCGTCACCTCGAAGCCCGACCAGGCGTACACGCCCGCCGTGATCACGAGGTCGTGCAGGAGCGCGACGAGCGCCGCCAGCGCCATCCGCCACTCGAACGCCACCGACAGGTACAAGATGATCAGCAGGAGGAAGACGGCCAGCGCCTGCCAGGCCTTCTTGGAGATCTCGCCGCCCCAGGAGGCGCCGACGACCTGCGTGCTGACCTTCGCGGCCGGGATGCCCAGCTCCGCGCTGATCGTGTTCTTGATCTTGCCGGCCTCCGCCGAGGGCATGCTCTCGGTGGTGGCCCGCCAGTCGCCGCCGGCCTTCTGGACGATGACCTGGTGCGCGCCGCCGTGCTCGACGGCGCTGCGCACCTGCTCGATCGAGCGGTGCGGCGCGTTGAAGGTGAAGACCGATCCGCCCTTGAACTCCACACCGAAGTTCAGGCTCTGGACGAGCAGGCCGACGACCGACAGCGCGATCAGCAGCCCGGAGATCGAGTACCAGACCTTCGGACGGCCGACGATGTCGGCGCTGATCTCGCCCCGGTAGATCCGGGAGAACATTCCGCCGAGCGCCATGCTCACGCCTCCTGACCGGTCGGGCGGGCCGTGGCCGTCGCGGGCTCCGGCTTGTGCAGCTTACGCGGGTCCAGCCCGGACCACGGATGGCCTCGGCCGTAGAACGACGTCCGGGACAGCAGCGTGACGAGCGGCTTGGTGAAGAAGAAGACCACGACCACGTCGATGAGCGTGGTGAGGCCCATCGCGAACGCGAAGCCCGCGACGCCGCCGACCGCGAGGAAGTACAGGACGAGCGCGGCGATGAACGTCACCGCGTCGGCGACGAGGATCGTGCGCCGCGCCCGCTTCCAGGCCGCCTCCACCGAGGGCCGCAGCCGCCGTCCGGCGCGCAGTTCGTCGCGCAGCCGCTCGAAGTAGACGATGAACGAGTCCGCGGTGATGCCGATCGACACGATGAGGCCGATGATGTGCGGGAGCGACAGCCGGAACCCGATGTTCTCGCCGAGGATGACCACCGACACGTAGGTGATCACGGCCGCGACGATCAGGCTGGACACCGCGACGAGCCCGAGGCCCCGGTAGTAGAGCATGCAGTAGACGACGACCAGCGCCAGGCCGATCGCGCCCGCGATGAGGCCACCGCTGAGCTGGTCGGAGCCCAGCGTGGACGACACCTCGTCGATGGAGCTCTGCTTGAACTCCAGCGGCAGCGCGCCGTACTTGAGGACGTTGGCGAGGTCGCTGGCGTAGGACTGCGTGAAGCTGTCGGCCGAGCCGTAGATGCTCGCGGTGCCGCCCGAGATGGCGCCGTTGTCGATGCTCGGGGCGGACACGACCTGTCCGTCCAGCACGATCGCGACCTGCCGCTGCGGGGTGCCGGACGCGGCCTTGTAGGCGTCGCCGGTCACCTTCGCGAACTGGTCGGCGCCCTTGTGCTTGAACTTCAGCGCGACCGACCAGCTCGCCGTGCCGTTCTGGGCGTTCGGGGCGATGGCGTCGGCCGAGGCGACCTCTTCGCCGTGGACGGCGACGGGGCCGAGGATGTACTTGCGGAACGCGCCGCTCTCCTGCTGCTGGTCGCAGGACACGACCCACGCGCGGTTCGGGTCGTTGGAGCCCTGGGCGCGGCGGTCGGTGCCGTAGCAGCTCTGCGTCGCGAACTGGCGGACGATCTCGTCGCTCACCCCGGCGGGCAGCGACAGCCCCTTCCTCAGCTCCTCCAGCGTCGGCGGCGTCGTCGCGGCGGTCGGCGTGGCCGACGGGCTGGCCGACGGGCTCGCGGACGGCTTCTTCGTCGCCGAAGGGGACGCCAGCGGCGTCGGGAGCGCCAGCGCGCCGCTGAGGGCGCGGCCGCGCGGCGTCGCCGACGGCGAGGCCGACACCGACGAGCTCGGGGTGGCCGACGGGGACGCCGTGGGCTTGGCGCCCTTGTCCGGCGTCGCGCCCTTGAGCTGGATGGGCTTGCCGTCGGTCACCGCGAACACCTGGCGGAACTGGAGCTTGGCGGTCGTGCCGATGAGGCCGACCACCCGGCTCTGCCCCTCACCGGGGACGTTCACCACGATGTTGTTGCTGCCCTGCTTGGCCACCTCCGCGTCGGAGACGCCCAGGCCGTTCACCCGCTGGTTAATGATCTTGATGGCCTGGTCCATCTGCGACGCCGGGGGGTTCTTGCCCCGTTCGGTCTTGGCCGTGAGCGTCACGGTCGTCCCGCCGGCGAGGTCGAGCCCCAGTTTGGGGGTCGTCCGCCCCTGCAGGAACATCACGCCGGTCAGGGCCGCGAGGACCGCGAACAACGCGAGCAGGGTGCGCCCTGGGGCGGATGGAGTGCTACGAGACGAAGCCACTGGTCGTCGTACTTCCCGTCTTGGTTCCTGTACCGAGCGGCCTCAGGCCGAGGGCTTGTCCGCGCCCTTGCCCGTGGACACGGCCTCCCCGGCCCCGTCCATCTCCCCGGGAGTTTCCTCGGCGTCGTGCTTGGCGTCGTCCTTGGACAGGTCGATCTTCGCGTCGTCGTCCTCGGCCGGCTCGTCGTCCAGTTCCTCGTCGGCGTCCTCGGCGACGACCTGCATGACGGCCTGCTTCACGAAGCGGGCCTCGACACCGGGGGCGATCTCCAGCACCACGCCGTCGTCGTCGGTGGAGACGACCGTGGCGTGCATCCCGGCGGTCGTGATGACGTGCGCACCGGGCTCGATCGAGTTCTGCAGGCCGAGCTGCTCCTTGCGCCGCCGGTTCTGCGGACGGATCAGCAGGAAGTAGAAGATGATGGGCACGGCGAGCAGCATGAGCAGCCCGAAGCCGCCCCCGCCGCCGGAGTTCCCCGACGCAATAATCATGTCGCTGCCCACTGCAGGGCTTCCTTCCGATGTGGTTTGCCCAGTCTGTCCGCTTGATCGGCTCTTCGACCGTGGGCTGGTGACGTGACCAAGTCCCGGAGTCTAGAGAGTACGCGAGACCCCGGCAACGACATGACGAGCGACCACCCCTCGGAGTTCCCTAGCCGCCGGGGGGCGGATCGCCGGGGACGTCGAACAGTGTTCCGGCGTCGCCGGGGGGCGGGGGCGGGGTCAGGCCGAGGTGCGTCCAGGCCGCGGGGGTCGCGATCCGGCCGCGCGGCGTGCGGGCCAGCAGGCCCTGCCGGACGAGGAACGGCTCGGCGACGACCTCGACCGTCTCGGGCTCCTCCCCCACCGACACCGCCAGCGTGGACAGGCCGACCGGGCCGCCGCCGAAGGTGGCGAGCAGGGACCGCAGGACGGCGCGGTCCAGCCGGTCCAGGCCGCGTTCGTCCACCTCGTAGAGTTCCAGGGCGGCGCGGGCGAGGCCGGCGGTGACGACGCCGTCCGCCCGGACCTCGGCGAAGTCCCGGACGCGGCGCAGCAGCCGGTTGGCGATCCGGGGCGTGCCGCGCGACCGGCCCGCGACCTCGGCGGCGGCGTCGTCGGCGATCTTCACGTCCAGCAGCCGCGCGGACCGCCGGACGATCACCTCCAGCTCCTCGGGGCCGTAGAAGTCCATGTGCGCGACGAACCCGAACCGGTCGCGCAGCGGGCCGGGCAGCATCCCGGCGCGGGTGGTGGCGCCGACGAGCGTGAACGGGGCGATGTCCAGCGGGATCGCGGTGGCGCCGGGGCCCTTGCCGACGACGACGTCGACGCGGAAGTCCTCCATCGCCATGTAGAGCATCTCTTCGGCGGGCCGCGCCATGCGGTGGATCTCGTCCAGGAACAGGACCTCGCCCTCGGCCAGCGTGGACAGGATCGCCGCGAGGTCGCCCGCCCGCTCGATCGCCGGCCCGGACGAGACCCGCAGCGGCTGCCCCAGCTCCGCCGCGATGATCATGGCGAGCGTCGTCTTGCCGAGTCCCGGGCCGCCCGACAGCAGCACGTGGTCGGGCGTCCGGCTCCGCCGCAGCGCGCTGTGCAGGACGAGCCCGAGCTGCTCGCGCACGCGCTCCTGCCCGACGAAGTCGTCCAGCCGCTTGGGCCGCAGTGCCGCCTCGATGACCTCCTCGTCCGGCCCTTCAGCCCCGGAACCCACCAGCCGATCGGTGCTCATGGCCTCGCCTCCGCTCGGCGGCGCCGGACCGCCCCACGCGGCGGCTTCCCTCGTCGCGTGCTCACTCCTCCGTCACTCCGCGCGCTCCTCAGTCCAGCCACCGCACGGCCCAGCGCGCTCATGGCCTCGCCTCCGCTCGGCGGCGCCGGACCGCCCTCATCGGCTGAGCTTCTTGAGGGCGGCCTTGAGCAGGAGCGGGACGGCCGGGGTCTCGGCGTCGCCGAGGTCTGCGGCGACGGCGTCGACGGCCGCGTCGGCGTCGCGGGCCGACCAGCCGAGGTTCACCAGGCCCGCCTGGACCTGGTCGCGCCAGGCCGCCGCGCGCGGGGCGGGGACGGCCGCCGGGCCGCCGGACGGGGCGCCGAGCCGGTCACGCAGTTCCAGCACGATCCGCTGCGCGCCCTTCTTGCCGATGCCGGGCACGCGGGTCAGGGCCGTGAGGTCCTCGGCGGCGACCGCGGCGCGCAGCGCGTCCGGGCTGTGCACGGCGAGCATCGCCAGGGCCAGGCGCGGGCCGACGCCGCTCGCGGTCTGGAGCAGTTCGAAGACCTGCCGCTCGTCGTCGTCGGCGAACCCGAACAGCGTCATCGAGTCCTCGCGGACGACGAGCGACGTCGGGACGCGGGCCTCCTCGCCCACCCGCAGGCCCGCGAGCGTCGCCGGCGCGCACTGCACGGCGTAGCCGACGCCGCCGACGTCGATGACGGCCGTGTCCGGCCCGGACACGGCGACCGTGCCGCGCACGAAGGCGATCACTGGACGGTTCCTCCTCGGCTCCTCGGGACGGCGGCGCGGCGGGCCGCGTCCAGCCGGGACTGCGCGGCGCCGCGCCACACGTGGCAGATCGCGAGGGCGAGCGCGTCGGCGGCGTCGGCGGGGCGCGGCGGGGCGTCCAGCCGCAGCAGCCGGGTGACCATGCTCGTGACCTGCGCCTTGTCGGCGCGGCCGTTGCCGGTGACGGCGGCCTTGGCCTCGCTCGGGGTGTGCAGCGCGACGGGCAGGCCGCGCCGCGCGGCGGCGAGCATCGCCACCCCGGCGGCCTGCGCCGTGCCCATGACCGTGCTGACGTTGTGCTGCGCGAACACCCGCTCCACGGCGACGGCGTCGGGCGCGAACTCCGCCAGCACCGCTTCCAGGCCCTGCTCGACGCCGAGCAGCCGGTGCGCGACGTCGTCGTCCGGGCTGGTCCGCACGACCGAGACGTGGACGAGCCGCAGCGGACGGCCGGGCGCGCCCTCGACGACACCGACGCCGCAACGGGTCAGGCCCGGGTCGACCCCCATCACCCGCACGACGCTCCCTCGATCATCTGTTCGGCTCGGGCCACGCTACCGGACGGGACGGACACGCGCGCGGAACGGTCCGCTCAGAAGAAGTCGAGGGCGTGGGCGTCGGCGGCGAACACCGCGTCCAGGAGCGGTTCGTCGCGGTCCAGGCGCCCGGCGCGGCGCAGCGTCGCGGTCGGGACACCGCTGTACAGGGCCGCGAACGCCCCGGGCCCGAGCCGCAGGGCGCCGGACGTCTCGGGGGCCGGTTCGAGCACGCCGGAGCCGTCCGCGACGGTCAGCCGCCAGTCGCCCGTGTTGCCCGGGATGTCGGGGTCGTCCAGGCGCAGCGGGACGGACCCGGCGACGCCCGGCGGGAAGCCCCGCGCGGCGACGGCGGCGGGCGCGTCCACGGCCCGCAGCATCCAGCGGACCCGGCGGACGCGGTCGGAGAACCGCTGCGGGATCGACCAGAGCACCGGGTCGTGCGGCGCGAGCACCGCCGTGACGCGGTCGGCCGTCGTGGAGCCGGAGCCGACGATCGCCCACAGCGCGCGGGTCGTCCGCTCGGACACCGCGACGGCCTTGTTCACGCGGATCTCGCCTTCGCCCTGCCAGTGGAAGGTCAGGAACCCGTCCTCGGCGAGGTAGGCGTCGTGGTCCGGTTCGCTGAGGAACGACCGCCAGCGTTCGTCGTCCCACCCGATGGGTCCGCAGTCGCGCGCCTCGCGGTGGACGCGGGCGATCGTCGCGGCGACCTCGGCCGCGTCGCCGGGCCCGACGCGGCGGACGTCGACCGGCTCGGCGCGCAGGCCGCGCAGCGCGTCGGGGTCGAGGCTCACCTCGTCCAGGCCGCCGCCGTGCTCCCAGCCGAGCGCCCGGTACAGGGACGTCGTCGCGGGATAGAGCATCGACAGCGGGAAGCCCAGCTCCTTGCACCGGTCCAACGCGGCGGCGGCGATGGCCCGGCCGTAGCCCCGGCCGCGCGCCTCCGCCGCGACCGTCACGCCGCTGACGCCGCCGAGCCGCACCGACCGGCCGTGCCACCACTGGATCTGGTCGTGGATGTAGGAGGTCGCGACGATCTGCCCGGCGACGAACCCGCCGAGCGCGCGGCCGGCGTCGATGCCCGGCCGGGCGCGCACCAGGAGCCGCTCCCACTCGCCGTCCGGCAGCGGGCCGAACGCCTGGCGGCGCTGCTCCCGCGTCGCCGCGAACTCCTCGACTGTCAACGCCCGAATTTGCATGATCCACACCGTATCCGGACAAAAACACCACGACCGCCGCTCCAGGGCGGCGGCCGGTGCGCGGACGGATCAGGCGTCGATCGCGGCCAGGACGTCGTCGCTCACGTCGAAGTTGGCGTAGATCTCCTGGACGTCGTCGGAGTCCTCCAGGGCGTCCATCAGCCGGAACACCTTGCGGGCGTTCTCCTCGTCCAGCGGGACGGTCATCGTCGGCAGGAACTTGCTCTCCGCCGAGTCGTAGTCGATGCCCGCCTCCTGCAGCGCGGTGCGCACCGCGAGCAGGTCACCCGCCTCGGACACGACCTCGAACTCCTCGCCGAGGTCGTTGACCTCCTCGGCGCCCGCCTCCAGGACGGCCATCATGACGTCGTCCTCGCTGGTGCCGCCCTTCGGCACGACCACGACGCCCTTGCGGTTGAACATGTACGCCACCGAACCCGGGTCGGCGAGCGAGCCGCCGTTGCGGGTCAGCGCGACGCGCACCTCCGAGGCCGCGCGGTTGCGGTTGTCGGTCAGGCACTCGATGAGCACCGCGACGCCGCCGGGCGCGTAGCCCTCGTAGGTGATCGTCTGCCAGTCCGCGCCCCCGGCCTCCTCACCGGCGCCGCGCTTGCGCGCGCGCTCGATGTTGTCGTTCGGGACGGAGTTCTTCTTCGCCTTGTAGATGGCGTCGTAGAGCGTCGGGTTGGCGTCGGGGTCGCCGCCGCCGGTACGCGCCGCGACCTCGACGTTCTTGATCAGCTTGGCGAACAGCTTGCCGCGCTTGGCGTCCAGCGCGGCCTTCTTGTGCTTGGTCGTCGCCCACTTGGAGTGGCCGGACATGCGTTATTCCTCCTCCGTCGCCCGGCGCACCAACTCGGCGAAGTAATGGTGCACGCGGTGGTCGTCCGTCAGTTCGGGATGGAACGCGGTCGCCATGAGGCGGCCTTGACGGACGGCGACGATCCTATCCGCGTCGGGGCCGCTCTCCGCACGACCGAGGACCTCCACGCCGTCGCCGACGCGCTCCACCCAGGGCGCGCGGATGAAAACGGCGTGGTAGGGGTCCTCGCCCATGCCCGCGAGCGCGACCGGCGCCTCGAACGAGTCGACCTGGCGGCCGAAGGCGTTGCGGCGGACGGTGACGTCGATGCCGCCGATCGTCTCCTGGCCGGCGGCGCCGTCCTCGACGCGGTCGGCGAGCAGGATCATCCCCGCGCACGAGCCGTAGGCGGGCAGCCCCGCCTCGATCCGCTTGCGCAGCGGCTCCAGCAGGTCGAACGCCCGCGCCAGCTTGCCGATCGTCGTGGACTCCCCACCGGGGATCACCAGCCCGTCCACGCGCTCCAGCTCCGCGGGCCGGCGCACCGCGACGACGCGCGCCCCGGCGCTCTCCAGCGCCCGCGCGTGCTCGCGCACGTCGCCCTGAAGCGCGAGGACCCCGATCGTGGGATCTGCCCCCATGTCACCCCTCTGCGTCCTGGTTCCTGCCTGGCACACCCTAAACGCACCGGTGACCGGCGGTTCTTCCGGGCGCGCACGGCGACGGCCCGCCGGAGGGCGTCCGGCGGGCCGACGGGGACGGGACTCAGAGGTTCAGCGTCCAGGAGTTCACGGTTCCCTGGCTGCCGAGCCAGAAGTCGGTGACGCGCAGGTTCCAGGTGCCCTCCCGGGAGATCCCCGCGAGGTCGGCGGTGTAGGTGGTCTTGAGACCGGAGGCGAAGTCGAACAGGTCGAAGCCCTTGAGGGAGCGGACGGTGCCGTCGGGGGCCACGAGGTCGATGACGAGCCCGCCGCGCCAGGGGACGTCGATGTCCACGGTCACCTTGCCGTCGGTGCCCGCGGCCCCGGCGCAGCCGGCGACCTCGACCGGGCTGGACGCGGCCTGCCAGGCGCCGAACGTCACCTTGCCGGTGCTCGTCGCGGCGGCGCACGGCGCCGACGGCGGCGGGGAGCCGCCGTCGGTGGTGAACAGCAGCCGGTTCGGCGAGGACGCGCCCGGGTTGCCCACGCCCGTCCCGGCGGCGCCGGTCAGCGCGGCGGCGACCTGCGCGGGCGTGTCGCCGGGATGGGCGGCGAGGACGAGCGCGGCGGCGCCCGCGACGTGCGGGGACGCCATCGAGGTCCCGGACGCGGTGCGCGTCGCGTTCGCGCCGCCGATCCAGTCCGACACGATGCCGTCGCCCGGCGCGAACAGGTCCAGGCAGGAGCCGTAGTTGGAGAAGTCCGCGCGCCGGTCCGTCTTGGTCATGGCGCCGACGGTGATCGCGGCGGGCACGCGCGCCGGCGAGGAGTTGCACGCGTTGGCGTTGTCGTTGCCCGCCGCGACCGCGACGGTGACGCCGGCGGAGACGGCCCGGCCGATCGCCGCGTCCAGCGTGGCGCTGACGCCGCCGCCGAGGCTGAGGTTGGCGACGGCGGGCTTGACGGCGTGCTGCGCGACCCAGTCCAGGCCCGCGACGACGCCGGAGGTGTCGCCGCTGCCCTTGCAGTCCAGCACCCGGACGGCGACGAGCTTCACGCCCTTGGCCACGCCGTACGTGCTGCCGCCGACAGTGCCCGCGACGTGGGTTCCGTGGCCGTTGCAGTCGGTCGCGTCGTTGTCGTCGTCCACGAAGTCGTGGCCGGAGCTGGCGCGGCCCCCGAAGTCCGAGTGCGTCGTCAGGATGCCGGTGTCCACGATGTAGGCGGTGACGTTGGACGCCTTGGTCGCGTACGTGTAGGACCCGTTGAGCGGCAGGCCCTTCTGGTCGATGCGGTCCAGGCCCCACGACGGCGGGTTCTGCTGGACGTCCGTCGCGTGGACCTTCACGTCCTGCTCGACGGCCTGGACGGCCGGGTCGGCGGCCAGCCGGCGCGCCCGCTCGGGGCTCATGAGCGCCTGGAAGCCCTGGACGGTCCGGGAGTACACGTGCCCGACCCGTCCGGAATAGCGTCCGGCGAGCGCGCGGGCCGCGGGCGCGACGCCGCCCGACGCGCCCGGTTTCAGCGTCACCAGATAGCTGCCCTTGACGGGCGCGGCGGCGTTCGCGTTGACGATCGGCCCCTCGGCCAGAGCGGGCGGCGCCGCCGTCAGGGGGAGCAGCAGCGCACCCGCCGCCGTGAGGACAAGGCTCCGGACTCGCACTCGGGTCACCTCTCGACGCCTGTGAGACGCGCGCCACATCCGGCGCACACGGCCTCACATGGTGGAAGAGAAGGGACGTCCGGAACCATCGTCTGAACGCACTAGAAACCCGAAGGAATGTGCGTCCAGATGCCAAGAAGCAGGAATCAGGACAGCTTGAAGCGCCGGACGGGCAGTTCCAGCGGCAGGAACCCGTCGGCGCCGCGCTCGGCGATGCCCCGCCCGAAAATGCAGGCCCCGGCGAGCGCCAGGCCGAAGTCCTCCTGGTCGAAGGGCAGCGGGACGTCGGCGGCGCCCCCGTCCAGCTCGCGCCAGAACGGCTCCTCGGCGGGCAGCCGGGCGCCCTGGTCGACGACGACGCCGTCCTCGGCGGTCACCAGGACCTCGCGGCGCAGCTCGCCGGAGTCGTACCAGCGGAACCAGCACGACGACACGACGCTCTCCAGCACGAGCACGCCGCAGGACGCGCCGGGCAGCGCGCAGGCGGCGCGGTCCACGATGTGGCGGGCGTCGTCGTCCAGGCGGAACAGCCGCCGGTCGCACAGGAGCACCGCGCCGTCGTAGGCGCCGACGAACAACTCGTCGTCGTAGGGGCGCAGCGCGAAGTCCAGGACGGTGTCGCCGGTCTCGGTGAGCGTCGCGGCCGGGTAGAGGCCCCGCGCGAACGACGCGGCGGCGGCGGGGTCGGCGGTGACGCCGGGACGGAACACGGCGGCGGGGTCGGCGGACCGGCAGCAGGCGAACGAGACCGACCAGCCCATGCGCTTCCCTTCCGCGGTCCGGGCCCGGCGGGCCGCGTGGTCAGCGTAGACCGTGCGGCGGCCCGCCGGGGGCCGGGAAGGGAGATGTCACGCGGGGGTGATCACCAGCCGCGCACGGCGAACTTCTGGTCCTCGCCGAGCGACGCGACGTTGATGCCGACCATCGCCTCGCCGAGGCCGCGCGAGACCTTGGCGATCACGTCGGGGTCGTCGTGGAAGGTGGTGGCCTTGACGATCGCCTCGGCGCGCTGGGCGGGGTTGCCGGACTTGAAGATCCCGGAGCCGACGAACACGCCCTCGGCGCCGAGCTGCATCATCATCGCGGCGTCGGCCGGGGTCGCGATGCCGCCGGCGGTGAACAGCACGACGGGCAGCTTCCCGTTCGCCGCGACCTCCTTGACCAGCTCGTACGGCGCCTGGAGCTCCTTGGCGGCGACGTACAGCTCGTCGTCGGGCAGCGACTGGAGGCGGCGGATCTCGCCCAGGATCTTCCGCATGTGGGTGGTCGCGTTGGAGACGTCGCCGGTGCCCGCCTCGCCCTTGGAGCGGATCATCGCGGCGCCCTCGGTGATGCGGCGCAGCGCCTCGCCGAGGTTGGTCGCGCCGCACACGAACGGGACGGTGAACGCGAACTTGTCGATGTGGTTCTCGTAGTCGGCGGGGGTGAGGACCTCGGACTCGTCGATGTAGTCGACGCCGAGGGCCTGCAGCACCCGGGCCTCCACGAAGTGGCCGATGCGCGCCTTGGCCATGACCGGGATCGAGACGGCCGAGATGATCCCGTCGATCATGTCGGGGTCGCTCATCCGGGAGATGCCGCCCTCGGCGCGGATGTCGGCGGGGACGCGCTCCAGCGCCATGACGGCGACCGCGCCCGCGTCCTCGGCGATCTTCGCCTGGTCCGGCGTGACGACGTCCATGATCACGCCGCCCTTGAGCATCTCCGCCATCCCCCGCTTGACCCGGGCGGTGCCGGTGGCGGGCGCGGTGTTCTCAGGACTCGAAGCAGACACGGGCATTCCTCACGTGAACGGGCGATACGTCGGGTTCCATGATATTCGCTGCCCGGTGAGCTTCCCCGCGTGGCCCGGTCAGGGCATGTACGGCTTGCCGTCGTTGACCAGCACGACCCAGACCTGGCCGGACGCGAACGTCATCGGGGCGCCCGTCGCGGTGGTGAAGGTCGTCCCGGCGTTCTCGGACGGACGGGACCAGCGCGCGTCGTAGGCGCGGCCGTCGCGCAGCACGGTCGCCCGCCCGGTGCCCGTCGTGTGGATCAGCGGTGTGTAGCTGCCGAGGAAGTCGTGGAACCGGGAGCGCGTGGTCTCGGCGTACTGCACGACGATCGTCGCACCGCCGAGCACGCCGCCCTCCGCCGCCCGGTCCGGCGTCCCGCCCCACGACGCCAGCCACCGCTTCTGCTTGGCCGACCAGGTGAAGCCCATCCGCGCGGCGGGCCAGCGCGCGGTGAAGCTGCTCGTCGGCTTCCCGCCCTCGGGCGCGGGGCCGAAGCGGAACCCGACGTCCTTGGACGGCTGCGCGTTCGGGGCGCGTTTCAGCAGGTCGCGGGGGTCGCCGTAGAGGTTGTAAGGGGCCGGCTTGGCGCTCGACCGCGAGTAGCCCTTCGGCCCGGCGTCCTCGGAGACGTCGTAGACCGGCGCGGCCTTCACGTGCTTCTTCATCTTGCCCTGGACGCCGGAGAACGCGAACGCGGGCCGTCCGAACTGCGGCAGCAGGTGCAGGTCGGAGATCCGGGCGCTGCGCACCGGGCCGACGCGCGCGGGCAGGTGGGAGGAGAACAGCGCCATCAGCCGGGTCTCGCCGCCCTCGACCTGCTCGACGTAGACCAGGTCGGCCGCCGACACGCCGACCTGCGGCATCGCGGCCCGGGTGTTCTCGATCTTCACCGCGAGGACGGGCTTCCCCACGCCCGCGCGCGTCCCGGTCAGCGGGTTGACCGCCGCGCTCGGCGACGCCGAGGGCGCGCCCGACGACGGCGACGCGGCCGTCCGCTTGGCGGGGCTTCCGCCCGAGCAGGCGGCGAGTCCGGCGGCGAGGACCACGGCCCCCGCGACGGCCGCGGGACCACGCCTGGCGAACGAACGCACCTTCCACCTTCTTCCGGACGACCAGCCCCCGAGCGTAGCGAACCGCCCGGTATGGGACGGTCAGCGACCGGGCGGGGCGTCGTCGATCTCGAAGAACCCCGGCAGCGGCGCGCGGCCGGCCAGCCGCAGCGCCCGGACGAGCGGCCTCCGGCGGGCCGTCCGCGCCTGCGCCACGGCGTCGTTGTAGAAGCTGCGGGCGTAGCCGACCTTGGCCGCGGCGGACGCCAGCTCGGCGAGGACGTCCTGGTCCTCACCCTGCCCGTCCAGCCCGGCGGCGAACCCGGGCTGGTCCACGGCGGCGCGCAGCGCGCGCGACAGGTCGCTCTCGGCGAACTCGCGGGCGTCGGCGTCGGCGGTGCGCGCCCGCTGCGCGGCGGCGGCGAGCAGCAGGCTGGTCGCCGGGTCCAGCAGCCGGGACGCCGCCAGCTCCAGCGTGACGGCGGCGCGGCGGACCAGGGCGGCGTCCAGCGCGGCGCGGGCCGTCTCGACGCGGACGTGCAGCCGGTCCAGCCGCGTCGCCCGCCACGACACGTACAGCGCGAGGACGACCGCCAATGCGATCCACAGCACGGCCTGCACGATCCAGTCGGGCACCGGCTCCTACCCCTCCCGGTCGGCGGCGATGACGACGCCCGCGTCCACGGTGACGGTCTCGTAGACGCGCAGGACGTCCCGCGCGACCGACGACCAGTCGTAGGCGCGGACGGCGGCGCGGGCCGCGGCCGACAGGCCGGCGCGGCGGGCGGGGTCGTCCAGCAGGGCGCCCGCGGCGGCGGCCAGCGCGGCGGCGTCGCCCGCCCGGAACAGCGCGCCCGCCCGGCCGCCGCGCAGGACGCGGTCGAACGCCTCGATGTCGCTGGCGAGGATCGGCGCGCCCGCCGACATCGCCTCGGTCAAGACGATGCCGAAGCTCTCGCCGCCGAGGTTGGGCGCGACGAACACGTCCACCGAGTGGTAGGCGCGGACCTTGTCCTCCTCGCTGACCAGGCCGAGCACGACGACGCGGGACCGCAGGTCGGCGGGCACGCGGGCGAGGACGTCGGCGGTGTCGCCGGGACCGGCGACGAGCAGCCGCAGGCCCGGCCGCTCCCGGCCGAGGGTCTCGAACGCGCGCAGCAGCACCTGGAGGCCCTTGCGCGGCTCGTCCATGCGGCCGAGGAAGCCGAGCGCGCCGCCGCCGGGCCAGCCGGGCAGCGGCGCGGCGGACGCGTACCGCGCGGTCGCGACGCCGTTCGGGATCAGCACGGCGTCGCCGCCGAGGTGCTCGACGAGCGTCGTGCGGGCCGCCTCCGACACCGCGATCCGCCCGGTGATCTTCTCCAGCGCGCTGCGCAGGATCGGCGCGGTCGCCGACAGGACCCGGGACCGCTCGTAGGACGCGTGGAACGTGCCGACGATCGGCCCGTCCGCCGCCCAGCACGCCAGCAGCCCGAGCGACGGCGCGGCGGGCTCGTGGACGTGCAGCACGTCGAACCGGCCCTCGTGGATCCAGCGCCGCACCCGTGACGCCGACAGGAACCCGAACGCCAGCCGCGCCACCGACCCGTTGTAGGGGACGGGGACGGCCCGTCCCGCCGGCACCGCGTACGGGGGCAGGTCGGCGTCGTCGTCGGCGGGCGTGATCACCGAGACGTGGTGGCCGAACCCGATCAGGGCCTCGGCGAGGTCGCGGATGTGCTGCTGCACGCCGCCCGGCACGTTCCAGGTGTAGGGGCAGACGATCCCGATCCTCACCGGCGCGTCTCCGCGAGGTCGGCGACCCAGACCTTCTGGAGCATGTGCCAGTCCTGCGGGTGCTCGGCGATGCCGCGCTCGAAGACGCCGGCGACGTGCTGCGTCATCGCGGCGATCCGCTCGCGGCGGGGGCCGCCGGACGGCACCGGGACCTCGTCGTGGACGCGGGCGCCCCAGCCGTCGCGCTCGAACCACAGCGTGACCGGGTACAGCGCCGCGCCGGTCTGGAGCGCGAGGGCGGCGGGCGCGGCGGGCATCCGGGCCGTCGCGCCGAAGAAGTCGACGTCCACGCCGCTCGCGGTGAGGTCGCGGTCCACGACCAGGCAGACCGGGCGCCCGGCGCGCAGGCGCTGCGCGAGCCGTCCGAACGCCGACGCGCCCCGATGCGCCAGTACCTCCATGCCGAGGCTCTCCCGGAACTCCACGAACCGGTCGAACAGCGACGCGGGCCGCAGCCGTTCCGCGACGGTCGTGAACGGGTAGCCGCTGTGGACGAGCCACGCCCCCGCCTGCTCGTAGTTGCCCATGTGCGGCAGCGCCAGGATCGCGCCGCGCCCGGAGTCGAGCGTGGCGAACAGCTTCTCGTGGCCGGTGACGCGCATCCCGCCGACGATCCGGTCCCGGTCGTACTCGGGCAGCCGGAACACCTCCAGCCAGTACCGGAAGTACGAGCGGAGCACGCGCTTGCTGAGGATGCGGACCTCGTCGTCCACGGCGTCCTTGCCGAGCACGCGGCACAGGTTGCGCTCCAGTTGGCGGACGCCGCCGCCGTGCCGCTGCCAGGTCCGGTCGGCGAGCGCGGCGAACACCAGCCGCGCGACGGGCTCGGGGGTCCTGCGGACGACCGTCCAGCCGAGGGCGTACGCCGCGTCGGCCGCCTCGTCGCGCAGCCCCCCGGTCACCGGCGGGACTCCGCCGCCGGGAGCTCCTCCCGCGCCTGCTTCCACACGGTCGCCAGCCGCTGGCCGACCGTGATCGTGCTGAGGGCGGCGAGGACCCACAGCCCGGCCGCGAGGACGTACGGGACGCCGAGCCCGTCGAGCCCCGTCGCGGCGAGCACGATGATCAGCCGCTCGGACCGCTCGGCGATCCCGACGTCGCACCGGTAGCCGAGCCCTTCCGCGCGGGCCTTGGCGTAGGACGTCACCACGCCCGCGACCAGGCAGTACAGCGCGAGGGCGGCGAGGACGCCGGCGCCGTCGCGGTCCAGGCCGATCATCAGCCCGGCGAGGATCGCGGCGTCGGCCACGCGGTCCATCGTGGAGTCCAGGAACGCGCCGAACTTGGAGATCTTCCCGGTGACGCGGGCGACGGCGCCGTCCAGCATGTCGAACAGCACGAACGCGGTGATCACGACCGTGCCCCAGAAGTACGAGCCGCGCGGGTAGAACGCCAGCGCGCCCGCGACCACCCCCGCCGTCCCGAGGAGCGTGATGGCGTTCGGCGAGAGCCCGGTGCGCGCGACCGACCGTCCGATGGGGGTCAGGACACGGCCCAGCGCGGGCCGCACTTTGTTGAGCATCGCCGTCCGTTCGTGAAGGGTGCGGGCGCTGTCGCGCGGCGCGCCCATCGTAGTGCCGCCGGGCGTCAGTCCGTGCCGGGCGCGCGGCCGGGCGGGAGGGCGCAGGCGGGGGTGCCGCCGGGCAGGCGGTCGCGGTGCTTGGACACGAACCGGTACGCGGCGAGCGCGATCCAGCGCAGCGGCGGCGTCCGCAGCAGCAGGCCCACCGGACGCCAGGCGCCGCCCGCCGCCGTCAGCAGCCGCGCGACGGCCTGCGCGGCGCCGGACACGCGTCCGCGCTCGTCCACCCACAGCACCTCGCGGGACGCGCGGGACGCGGTGACGCCGAGCGCGGCCAGGTCCGCGCGCTGGTAGGGCATGATCCGCGCACGCGTCGGGATGTGGCGGTCGATGAACCGGACCGAGGCCGTGCAGAACCCGCAGTCGCCGTCGTAGAGCAGCACGGGGCGGTCCATCAGGCGTCCTTCGGCCAGGCGTCCACCAGCAGCCGCCGCGTGTCGCGCAGGAGCTGGGGCAGGACGCGGGTGTGCCCGACGACCGGCATGAAGTTGGTGTCGCCGCCCCACCGGGGCACGACGTGCTGGTGCAGGTGCGCGGCGATGCCCGCGCCCGCGACCAGGCCGAGGTTCATCCCGACGTTGAAGCCCTGCGCGCCGCTCGCCTTGCGCAGCGCGCCCATCGCCCGGCGCGTCAGGACGGCCAGCTCGGTGTACTCGCCCTCGTCCAGGTCCCCGTAGTCGGCGACGTGCCGGTACGGGACGACCATCAGGTGCCCGGAGTTGTACGGGTACAGGTTGAGGACGGCGTACACCGACCGCCCGCGCGCGAGGACCAGGCCGTCCTCGTCGCTCATCGCGGGGATCTCGCAGAACGGGCAGCCCTCGTCCGCGCCGCTGCCGCTCGGCCGTCCCTCGCCCTTGATGTAGGCCATCCGGTGCGGGGTCCACAGCCGCCGGAAGTGGTCGGGGACGCCCGCGCCGCCGCGCTCCTCCTCGACCTGCGGGCCGCCCGGGTACGCCGCCTGCGCCGGGTCGGGCGCGTTCGCGCGCGCCTGCTGCACCACGGACTCCTCCGGCTCTACGCTCAAGGCGGCGTTCTCCTTCGTGTACGGCCTCACCAGCAGCATAGAGAGAGAAGCCGGGCGGACCGCAGCCGGGATCCCCGCGAATCGGCGCGTCCGCCGTCCCCCTGCCCCCGCCCGCGAGCCGGGCGACCCCCCGTGGAGTGCGCGCATGACGGATTTCGACAAGGGACCCGGCGACGGTCCGGGCGGACCGCCGGTCTTCCCCGGCCTGCCGCCGATCCCGCCGCCGGGGTCGCCCGACGGCGGGTTCGCGACGCCGTTCACTGCCGCCCCGCCGGGGGCGCTGGCGGCGCGTCCGGCGCCCGCCGGGCCGGGCGGCGACGGCGGGGACCAGGGACGCGTACCGGGACGGACCACCATCGACGACGAGGTCATCGAGAAGATCGCGCTGCTGGCGGCGCTGGAGGTGCGCGGCGTCGCGGCCGTCGGCGTCGGCACCGGGCCGGGCGGCGAGGCGGGGCTCGGAGCGACCGACCGGCGGCCCGCGGTGCGCGTCCGGCTGCACGACGACCGGGTCTCGCTGGACCTTGCGCTCACCGTCGAGTACGGCAGCGTGATCATGGCGGTGGCGGCGGAGGTGCGCGCCAACGTCGCCCGCGTCGTCGGGCTGATGCTGGACATGCGGGTGGACGCGGTGAACCTCGCGGTCGAGGACGTCCAGTTGCCGGGACGCGGCGGTCAGGCCCCCGGACGCGCGTAGCAGGACCCCATCGTCCCGCCGAGCGCGAGCGTGGTGACCTTCGCGCGGCTCAGCGCGGTGATCGCGACGTCGGGGAACGCGAACGTGCGCGGGGCGCCCTTCAGCACGGTGTCCTGCTTGGACTTCCGGGTGCCGCCGGTCAGCGTCACCTCGACGGTCACGGCGGAGCTGGCCGCGACGTTCACGACGACCTCGACGCCGCCGCCGGTCGCGGCCGGACGGTAGAGGGCGGCGTTCTGGTCGCACCAGTCGACGTTCGTCCCGCCGCCGTTCTGCCGGGGCAGCGGCATCTCGGGCCCGCCGCCGCCCTGCCCGCCGGGCGTGGCCGACGGCGTGGCCGACGGGTAGAGCTGCCCGCTCGGCTGCTGCTGCGGCACGGGGTTGCCGCCGGGGTTCGCGCTCGGCGGGACGGTCGTCGCGCCCGCCTGGCCGGGGCCGGGGGTGGCGGCGGCGCCGACGCGTCCGCCGTTCCCGCGCACGACCGGGACGACCAGCACCGCGACGGCGGCGGCCACCAGCAGCAGGGCGCCGCCGTACCCGGCGACCCGCCACCACGGCGAGTGCGGCGGCTTCGGCGGCCTGCTGGTCTTCATGGACGACTTTCTCCCGGTTTGCACCATCTAGGCGTTGAGGCTACCAAGACCCGCCGGGTGCGCCCGGAGCCCGACGGACCCCGGGCGCGGACCCGGTCAGACCTGGACGCGGGCCTCGACCGCCCGGACGATCTCCTCGACCGCCTCGCCCAGCGGGACGCCGTTCTTCTGCGAGCCGTCCCGGTACCGGAACGACACCGCGTCCTTGGCGACGTCCTCGTCCCCGGCCAGCAGCATGTAGGGGACCTTCTGCTTCTGCGCGTTGCGGATCTTCTTCTGCATCCGGTCGGACGAATCGTCCACCTCGACCCGCACGCCCCGCTCGCGCAGCAGCGCGGCCAGCTTCTCCAGGTGCGGGACGTGCGCGTCCCCGATCGGGATGCCGACCGCCTGGACGGGCGCCAGCCACGGCGGCATCGCGCCCGCGTAGTGCTCCAGCAGCACGCCGAAGAACCGCTCGATCGACCCGAACAGCGCCCGGTGCAGCATGACCGGCCGCTTGCGGGTGCCGTCGGCCGCCTGGTACTCCAGCCCGAACCGCTCCGGCTGATTCGGGTCGACCTGGATGGTGGAGAGCTGCCAGGTGCGTCCGATGGCGTCCTTGGCCTGCACCGAGATCTTCGGGCCGTAGAACGCCGCGCCGCCCGGGTCGGGGACGAGGTCGAGCCCGGTGTCCTCGGCGGCCTCGCGCAGCGCGTCGGTCGCCATCTCCCACATGTCGTCGGAGCCGATGAACTTGGGCGAGTCGTCGCGGGTGGACAGCTCCAGGTAGAACTCGTCCAGGCCGTAGTCGCGCAGCAGGCCGAGGACGAAGTGCAGCAGCCGCTTGATCTCGTCGCCCATGCCCTCCTGGGTGACGTAGATGTGCGCGTCGTCCTGGGTCATGCCCCGGACGCGGGTCAGGCCGTGCACGACGCCCGACTTCTCGAACCGGTACACCGACCCGAACTCGAACAGCCGCAGCGGCAGCTCCCGGTAGGACCGTCCGCGCGCCCGGTAGATCAGGTTGTGCATCGGGCAGTTCATCGGCTTGAGGTAGTAGTCGGCGCCGTCGACCTCCATCGCCGGGAACATGTCCTCGGCGTAGTTCTGGAGGTGGCCGGAGGTCTCGAACAGGTGGCCCTTGGTGATGTGGGGGGTGTTGACGAACTCGTACCCCTCCTCCTCGTGCCGCCGCCGGGAGTAGTCCTCCAGGACCTTGCGGATCACGCCGCCCTTGGGGTGGAAGACCGCGAGCCCGCTGCCGATCTCATTGGGGAACGAGAACAGGTCGAGTTCCGCGCCGAGCCGCCGGTGGTCGCGCTTCTCGGCCTCCTCCAGGAACTTCAGGTACTCGTCCTGCTTCTCGCGCGACTCCCACGCGGTGCCGTAGATGCGCTGGAGCTGCGGGTTCTTCTCGCTGCCGCGCCAGTACGCGCCGCCGGTGCGCATCAGCTTGAACGCGGGGATGACGCGGGTGCTCGGCAGGTGGGGGCCGCGGCACAGGTCCTTCCACCGCAGGTCGCCGGTCTTGGCGTCGAGGTTGTCGTAGATGGTCAGCTCGGCGCCGCCCACCTCGACGTCCGCGCCCTCGCCGGCGTCGGCCGCGCCGCCCTTGAGGCCGATCAGCTCCAGCTTGTACGGCTCGGCGGCCAGCTCGTCGCGCGCCTCGTCGTCGCCGACGACGCGGCGGGAGAACCGCTGGCCCTGCTTGACGATCTCGCGCATGCGCTTCTCGACGCGCTTGAGGTCGTCGGGGGTGAACGGCGCGGGGACGTCGAAGTCGTAGTAGAACCCGTTCTCCACCGGCGGCCCGATGCCGAGCTTGGCCTCGGGGAACAGCTCCTGCACCGCCTGCGCCATGACGTGCGCGGCCGAGTGCCGCATGATGGCCCGGCCGTCGTCGGAGCCGATCGCGACGGGCTCGACGGCGTCGCCGTCGGCCAGCCGGTACGCCAGGTCCCGCAGCTCGCCGCCGACCCGGGCGGCGATGACGGTGCGGCCGTCGGCGTCCAGCGCCTCGCCCGCGGTCGTGCCGGCGGGCACCACCCGCTCGCTCCCGTCGAGGGTGACGCGCAGCTCTGACACGGTGGACACGGGTTCTCCTCGGGATGGTTCCGGTGAATGTGCGGCCGATGCTATCGACTCGGGGTCGCCGGACACCGGCGCGTCTCGGGGGATCATCGTTCTCCTGCCGGGGCGGGCGGCGCGGGCGGAAGACGGTCCCGGAAAGCCGCGAGGCCCCGGGATCGCTCCCGGGGCCTCGCCGCGTGCTGTTCTAGGACGTGCGGCCGTGGCGCCGGGGCGTGCCCGGCGTCGTCGTCTCGATCACGGCGCGCAGCATGGCCTCAGCGTAACCGATTCAGGCGCGGCGCGTCCGGTCCGGCATCGCGAGCCGGTCCATGTCCTCCAGCTCCAGCCCGCGCGTCTCGGGCACCGACCGCAGGACGAACACGAGCGCGAGCGCGGAGAACAGCGTGTAGATGCCGTAGGCGAGGCCGAGCGAGATGCCCGACAGGCCGGGGAACGTCGTCGTGACGACCCAGTTGGCGATCCACTGCGCGGCGGCCGACACCGCGAGCGCCGACGCGCGGATGAAGTTGTTGAACATCTCCCCGAGCATCACCCACACGACGGGACCCCACGTCGCGGCGAAGGAGAAGACGTAGACGTTGGCGGCGACGAGCGCGACCGGCCCGGCGACGTCGCCGAGCTGCGGCTTGCCGTGGACGACCGCCGCCGTCGCGAAGCAGTACGCGAGGATCCCGAGCGTGACCACCATCCCGGACGCGCCCGCGACCAGCAGCGGACGGCGCCCGATCCGGTCCACCAGCAGGATCGCCACGACCGTCCCGACCACGTTGACGATCGAGTTGATCACCGAGGTCAGCATCGCGTCGCTCTCGCTGAACCCGACCGCCTCCCACAGCGTGGACGAGTAGTAGAAGATCACGTTGATGCCGACGAGCTGCTGGAACGCCGACAGCAGGATCCCGACCCACACGATCGGCAGCAGCCCGAACCGGGGGCCGCGCAGGTCGTGCAGCCGGACCGGGCGGTCGGTGGTGATCGAGTGCTCGATGTCCTCGATCTTGTGCTCGGCCTCGTCCCGGCTCATCAGCCGCGCGAGGACCTGGCGGGCGCGGACGGGCTTGTGGTGCTTGACCAGGTAGCGCGGCGACTCGGGGATGATGACGGCGAGCAGGCCGTAGAAGACGGCGGGCACGACGGCGCTGGCGAACATCCAGCGCCAGGCCGTCCCGCCCCAGGGGAACCCGCCGGACGCGCCGCCGTCGGAGACCTGCGCGATCACGTAGTCCACGACGAGCGCGGCGAAGATGCCGAGCACGATCGCCATCTGCTGGAGCGAGCCGAGCCGTCCGCGCAGCCGCGCCGGGGCGATCTCGGCGATGTAGGCGGGCGCGATGACCGACGCCGCGCCGATCGCGAGGCCGCCGAGGACGCGCCAGGCCGTCAGGTCGACCGCGTTGAACGCCAGCGCCGAGCCCAGCGAGCTGATCACGAACAGGACCGCCGCCGCGAGCATGACCTTGACGCGGCCGACGCGGTCGGAGATCGGCCCGGCGAACCAGGCGCCGACCGCGCAGCCGAGCAGCGCCGAGGAGACGACGAACCCGACCGTGAACGAGCTGAGTCCGAACTCCGACCGCAGCGCGCCCACCGCGCCGTTGATCACCGAGGAGTCGTAGCCGAACAGGAAGCCGCCGAGCGCCGCCGCGGCCGACAGCAGCAGCGCGGTCGCGCCCGAGTGCCGCGGCTGCGCGTCGTCCTCGGTCGCGCTCGGTGCGCCGTCACCACGTTCCGTCATAGTGGCGATCTTCCCTGCGGCGCCCCGCTTATGCGGCGATCCGGTCTTCGCGCAGGTCGGCGGGCGGAAGACCCGGGGCGGCGCGAGGCTCCGTTAGGGTTCACGCGTGACGATTCGGGTGCTGATCGCCGACGACCAGGAGATGATCCGGGACGGCCTCGCGGCCCTGCTGTCCTCCGATCCCGGCATCGAGGTGATCGGGCAGGCCGGGGACGGCCGGGAGGCGGTCGAGCTGGCCCGCCGCCTCGACCCGGACGTCGTCGTGATGGACATCCGGATGCCCGAGATGGACGGCCTGGCCGCGACCGCCGAACTGCACCGCGACCGGGACGGCGCCGACCCGGCGCAGATCCGGCCGAAGGTGCTGATGCTGACGACGTTCGACCTGGACGAGTACGTCTACGAGGCGCTCGCCGCCGGGGCCAGCGGGTTCCTGCTGAAGGACGCGTCGGCGGCCGACCTCGTGCGCGGCGTTCAGATCGTCGCGTCCGGGGACGCGCTGCTCGCGCCGTCCATCACCCGGCGGCTCATCGGCGACTTCGCCCGCCGCCGGCGGCACCAGCGGCCGAGCCCGACCGCGACCGCGGGGCTCACCCCGCGCGAGATGGACGTCCTGCGCCTGGTCGCGCGGGGGCTGTCCAACGCCGAGATCGCGGCCGAGCTCGTGCTCGCCGAGCAGACCGTCAAGACCCACGTCGGGCACCTGCTGACCAAGCTCGCCCTGCGGGACCGGACGCAGGCCGTCGTGTTCGCCTACGAGAACGGGCTCACCGGCTAGGGTCGAGCACCAGCTTGCCGGTGGTGCGGCGGGCCCGCAGGTCCTCGTGCGCGCGGCGCGCCTCGGCCAGCCCGTACTCGCCGCCCGCGACGACCCGCAGCCGCCCGTCGGCGACGAGCCCGAACAACTCGTCCAGCGCGGTGCGCATGACGTCGCCGGGGAGCTGGAACACGTGCGCCAGCCACATGCCCGCGATCGTCGTGGAGTGCGCCATCAGCGCGGCGGGCTGCACCGGCGACGGCGGCGTCCGCGACGCCATGCCGTAGAACGCGAGCCGCCCGAACGGCGCGAGGGCGCGCAGGCTCTGGTCGGTGACCGATCCGCCGGTCATCTCCAGCACGACGTCCACGCGGCGGCCCTCGTTGGCGTCGATCAGCGCGGCCTTCAGGTCCGGTTCGGCGGGGTCGACGGCGACGTCCGCGCCGAGGTCCAGCGCGAGGTCGCGCTTCTCCTTGCTGGACGCGGTCGCGATGACCCGTCCGGCGCCCCACGCCTTGGCGAGCTGGACGGCGAGCGTGCCCACTCCCCCGGCGGCGGCGTGGACGACGACCGACTCGCCGGGCGCGAGGTGGACGCTGCGCCGCAGCAGCAGCCACGCCGACGCGCCCTGCACGACGAGGCCGAGCGCGGACAGGTCGTCCACGGCGTCGGGCACGTCCCAGGCGGTCGCGGCGGGCGCGACGGCCTTCTCCGCGTAGCCGCCCGAGCCGAGCAGGGCGACGACGCGGCGCCCGTCCGAGGTGCGGCCGACGGCCTCGGCTCCGGGCACCAGCGGCAGCGCGGCCTGCGCCAGGTAGCTGTTCTCGGCCTGGTGGGTGTCGGCGTAGTTGACCCCGGCGCGGGAGACGTCGAGCAGCAGCTCGCCGGGGCCCGGCTCGGGGTCGGGCAGCTCGGTGAGCGTCAGGACGTCCGGTCCGCCGAACTCGGTGATCTGGATCGCGCGCATGGATGCTCCTGTTCGTTCTGGTCAGCGGGGACCGGGGACGCCCCGGAAGGCGAACGGCGCGGACTCGCGGCCCGGGACGACGAACCACGCCTCGCCGGTGCCTTCCCCGGCGAGGATGTCGAAGAACGCGTCCACGACGTCGGAGACCGCGAGGATCGGGAACTCCACCGATGCCAGGTGCTCCTTGATCGGGCCGATGATGGCGGTGTCGGCGAACGACGGGCACAGCGCGTTGACCCGGATGTTCTCCCCGGCGTGCCCGGGGCCGAGCGCGCGGACGAGCCCGACGACGGCGGCCTTGTTCGTCCCGTAGACCGGGTCCAGCGGCATCGCGGTGAGCCCGGCCATGCTCGCGGTCGCGACGATGTCGCCGCCGCCGCGGGCGCGCAGCGCGGGCAGCGCCGCGCGGACGCCGAAGACGACGCCGTCGAGGTTGACGCCCATCACGCGGCGGTAGGCGACGGGGTCGAAGTCGTCGCCGAGGCCGAAGCCGGTCGCGATCCCAGCGTTGAGGAAGGCGAGGTCGAGGCCGCCGAACCGGTCGACGGCGGTGGCGACGGCCGCGACGCTGTCGGCGGGCTCGGTGACGTCGCACCGGACGAAGACGGCGTCCAGTTCGGCGGCGAGCGCCGCGCCCCGGTCGGCGTCGATGTCGGCGAGCACCAGCCGGGCGCCGCCCGCGGCGAGACGGCGCGCGACCGCCGCGCCGATGCCGTTGGATCCGCCGGTGATGACGGCGACCTTGCCGTCCGGATCGTACGCGCCCGTCATGGGACCTCCCCATCAAGTAACTGACTCGTCAGTTACTCTAGCCCCCATGGACTTCGCACCGAGCGGGCGCGCCCAGGAGTACCTGGCCCGCCTCCAGGGCTTCATGGACGAGCGCGTCTACCCCGCCGAGCCGGTCTACGCCGCGCAGCGCCGCGAGCTGGCCGCCGCCGGACGTCCGCACGACCTCCCGTCCGTCGTGGACGACCTCAAGGCCGAGGCGCGCGAGCGCGGCCTGTGGAACTTGTTCCTCCCCCACGCGACCGACCCGGCGCACGGGCTGAGCGTCACCGACTACGCGCCGCTCGCCGAGCTGACCGGACGGTCGCCGCTGCTGGCCCCCGAGGCGCTCAACTGCTCGGCGCCCGACACCGGCAACATGGAGGTCCTCGACCTGTTCGGGACGCCCGAGCAGAAGAAGCGCTGGCTTGCGCCGCTGCTCGACGGGACGATCCGGTCCGGCTTCGCGATGACCGAGCCGGACGTCGCCAGCTCCGACGCCCGCAACATCGCCACCCGCATCGAACGCGACGGCGACCACTACGTGATCAACGGCCGCAAGTGGTGGATCACCGGGACCGCCGACCCGCGCTGCGCCGTCCTGATCGTCATGGGCAAGACCGACCCCGAGGGACACCCCTACCGGCAGCAGTCGATGGTGCTCGTCCCGATGGACGCGCCGGGCGTCGAGGTCGTCCGGGCGCTGCCGGTGTTCGGGTACCACGACCAGGAGGGGCACTGCGAGATCCGGTTCACCGACGTCCGCGTCCCGGTGGAGAACCTGATCGGCGAGGAGGGCGGCGGGTTCGCCATCGCGCAGGCCCGCCTGGGACCCGGCCGCGTCCACCACTGCATGCGCGCGATCGGCATGGCCGAGCGGGCGCTGGAGCTGATGTGCCGGCGGGCCGTGTCGCGGGTGGCGTTCGGGAAGCCGCTGGCCGCGCAGGGCGTCGTCCGGCAGCAGATCGCCGAGGCGCGGATGGCGATCGAGCAGGCCCGGCTGCTGACGCTGAAGACCGCCTGGCTGATCGACGCGCACGGCGTCAAGGCGGCGCGGTCGGAGGTCGCGGCGATCAAGGTGATCGTGCCGCGCACGGCGCTGCGCGTGCTGGACGACGCGATCCAGGTCCACGGCGCGGGCGGGGTGTCCGACGACTTCCCGCTGGCCGCGATGTGGGCGGGCGCGCGGACGCTGCGGCTCGCCGACGGGCCGGACGAGGTCCACGTCCGGTCGGTGGCGCGCACCGAGCTGGCGAAGTACGCGTGACGGACACGGCGGGCCGACGGCGGATGCCGCACGCCCGGCGGCGCGAGCAGTTGCGCGGGGTCGCGCTCGGCGAGTTCGGGCGACGCGGCTACCACGACACGCAGATGGAGCACGTCGCCGCCGCCGCGCAGGTCTCCAAGGCCCTGCTCTACCAGCACTTCCCGTCCAAGGACGAGCTGTTCGCCGACGTGTCCGCCGCCATCGTCGCCGAGCTGACCCGGCGGCTGAGCGCGGCGGTGCTGGCCGAGCAGGACTCGGCGGCGCGGATCGCCGCGATGATCCGCGTCCTGTTCGACTACGCGACCGACGAGCCGGACGCGTGGAGCTTCATCGTCCGCCACCTGGACAAGTTCCAGGGCGGCGGGGAGCTGCGCGGGCTGCGCGACCGGCTCGGCGAGGCGTTCGCGGGGCTGCTGCTCGTCCGGCGCCGCAGCGACCCGACGCTGTCGCCCGCCGCGCTCGCGGTGAACGAGCGGCGGGCGCGGCTGCTCGTCCCGCTGATGTACGGGGCGATCCTGTCGTCGGTGTCGTGGTGGCTGGAGCACCCCGACACCGCGCGGGAGGAGGCCGAGGCGATGGCGCTGGAGTTCATCTGGCTGGGGCTGGACCGGCTGCGCTCGGGCGAGCGCGTGGAGCGCCACGTCCGGTGAGTCAGCCCTGCCCGGTCGTCGGGACGGTCAGGGACGCGTCCGTCACGTCCACCGCGCCGACGGCCTTCTGCCCGGTGAACAGCGCGGTGCCGTCGGTAATTTGCAGGACGAGCCGGCTGTCCGGCGCGACCGTCCAGGCGACGGCCTCCAGGTCGCGCGAGAGCGTCCGCTTCCTGCCGTCCAGCGTGACCGGCAGCGGAGTGGCCTGGTTGCCGACGACGACGCCCGTCTTCTGGTCGACGATCTGGGCGTAGAGCGCCGTCCGATCGTTGAGCGCGTTGCCCTTGTAGGTGAGCGTCAGGTGCGGGACGCCGAGCGCCCGGCCCGCCTTGCGCGGCGCGGGGATCGCGATGTTCAGCGCGTGGGACGCGGGGGCGGCTGCGATCTGGGAGCCGGAGCTGTCGAACGGGCTGAGCGTCAGGCTTCCCTTGCCCTCGGCGCGGAGCGCTCCGGTGGACGCGGGCGGGTAGGCGGGGGCGGACCGGTAGACGCCGTCCTGGTCGATGTACTCGAAGCCGGGGCCGGTCTGGACGGGCTTCTTCTTGAGGTAGCGGTCGAACCAGGCGAGCGTGCGGGCCGTCAGGACGCCCGCGGGGCCGGGCTTGGTCTTGCATTCTCCGTGGCCGCCGCAGAACCAGATCATCTTGACCGGGGCGCGGTTGGCCTTGATCCGCTGGTAGAAGCCGATGCCCTCGCGCAGCGTGAACAGGGTGTCGACCGTGCCCTGGACGACGAGCGTCGGGATCCTGATGTTCTTGACGAGGTCCCCGGCGCCCGCGCCCTCGAACCAGCGGGCGGTGGCGTCCGACAGCTTCCCGGTGAGCAGGCCCTCGGCGCAGCCCTGCGCGACCTCGTCCGCCACCCGGTTGCCGTTGAGCATGCCGCCCGCGCACAGCAGCAGGCCCCAGCCCGCCTTGAACACGTCGTCCGGGTAGAGGCTGCGGCGGACGTTGGTGAACGCGATGGTCGGGACGATGGCGTCCACGCGGGCGTCCGTCCCGGCCGCGACGAGCTGGATACCGCCGCCGTAGCTGCCGCCCGCCATCCCGAGGCGCGGGTCGTTCTTGCGGTCGAGCTGGGCTTCGGGCTGCTTCGCCGTCCAGTCGATGATCTTGCGGACGTCGCGGCCCTCGACCTCGGGCCGGTCC
Organism: Actinomadura rubteroloni; assembly: GCF_002911665.1. Taxonomy (NCBI): domain Bacteria; kingdom Bacillati; phylum Actinomycetota; class Actinomycetes; order Streptosporangiales; family Thermomonosporaceae; genus Actinomadura; species Actinomadura rubteroloni. Next base: position 86,710 of record NZ_MTBP01000003.1, on the reverse strand, counting down.
ACGTGGGCCGCGCCGGGCGAGCCGAAGCCGCGCGCGTTCCAGGTGACGACGTTGTAGCCGGCGGTCGTGAACGCCTTGAGGTCGCCACTGGTCACGTCGGTGGCGGCGCGTCCGCCCCAGCCGTGGCCGAGCAGGATCGTGGGCGCCTTCCCGTCCCGCGCGAGGCCCTGCGCCGGGAAGAAGTACGTCACGATCTTGGTGCCGTCGAACGACGCGACCTCGGCGGACCGTCCGCCCGCGGGGGCGGCGTGCGCCGGGACGGCCCCGGCGAGGACCAGCGCCCCGGCGACGGCGACGGACAGAACGGGACGACGCGCCATGCCGGGGCTCCGAGGGGTAGAAACCGGTAATAAGCGCCTGATTTCTATCACTCGTGATCACCGATGGCCAGACCCCACCGGCCGCTATCAGATCGTGACCGGACGGCACGGGCCGGTGACCTGGCACGAACCGTCCCGCCGCCCGCGCCGGGGCGGCGAAACGCGCAGGTCGTCCCCCAGCCGGGCCGTCCGCCGTTACCATTCCCGGAGTGTCAAGATCCCGTTGGCATGATCTGGACCGGAACGGCGTGAAATGGACGACCTCGATCTACGGCCCCGGCTGCCCGGCAACCTGCCGCAGCTCTTCGCCGACGGCGCCGCGGGACGGACTCTCACCACGCCGCTGCCGCCCGGCGACCTCGTCTGGCCCGATCCCGGCTACCCGCAGCGCCAGATCCAGCTCCGACCCGCGTTCTGGGTGAGCGACGAGCCCGTCACCGGCGAGCTGTGGGCGCGGCTGCGCGCCGAGCACGAGCGGTCCGGGCTCTGGCCGCTGCTGCTGGACGAGTCCGACCAGCCCTGGGCCGCCGGGCAGATCGCGCCCGAGCCCGTCGAGGACATCGGCAACTACGCCCCGATCGCGTTCATGTCCGAGGTGTGGAGCGACTGGGCCGATCAGGCGACCGCCGAGGAGGCCCACGACCTCGCCCCCTTCGGCCTCGACTGCCCCGGACCCGCCCCGCGCGGCGCCGCGATGGACGACCCCGGCGCCGTCGCCGACCGGCACGCCCGCTCGCTCGCCGGGCGCGGCCTGTCCCTCGGGCTCGTCGCGGTGGAGCGCGGCGCGGACGCGCTGGCCGCCGCCGGCTGGCAGGGCGCGCTGAACCACAACGAGTGGACGGCGCCGCTGTCGGCCGTCGTGCGGAGCTGGGAGGACCGGTTCGCCGCGCGCGTCGTCGGGATGGGCTTCAACACGCTGGAGCTGTCCGTCGCGGCCCCTCCGGTGACGGCCCGGCACGCGCTCCAGGTCGCCGCCGAGCACTGGGCGTTCTGCCCCGACATCCTGTTCCAGGGCCCCGGCACGCTCGCCGGGTACGCCGAGGAGATCCGCGGCAAGACGTGGTGGTCGTTCTGGTGGGACTGACCCGTCAGTCCGCGCGCAGCATCCGCAGCGCGAGGTGGGCGTAGAGGGCGCCGATCTCGTCGGGGGTGCGCGGGCCGTCCGGGCGGTACCAGCGGCAGACGTCGATGGCGAGGGAGGCGAGGGCGCGGCTCGTCCCGTCCACGTCGGCGACGTCGAACTCCCCCGCCGCCGCGCCCGCCCGCACCGCGTCGCGCAGCAGCGTCCGGACCTCGCGGCGCAGCGCGGCGATCTTCCGGGCGTGCCCGGCCTCCAGCGCGCCCAGCTCGTTCTGGATGACCCGCGCGGCGTGGTGGTGGCGGGCGTGCCAGCGCGCGAACGCGTACATCAGCGCGCGGATCCGCTCGGGGTGCCCGTCGACGTCCTGCATCGCCGCGCTCAGCGTCTCCAGCACCGAGACATGGACGCGCTCGGCGATGCGATATAGCAGGTCCGCCTTGGTGCGGTAGTGGACGTACAGCGCGGCGGGGCTCATCCCGGCCGCCGCCGCGATCTGCCGGGTGGACGTGCCGTGATACCCCCGCTCGGCGAAGGCGTCCACGGCGGCGGCCAGCATGCGCCGCGACGCCTCGGGGGTGACGGCGTCCCACATCTCGTCCACCGGATCATCCTAAGCGGGCGCTCAGTACACTGGCGGCGACATCGGTGAGTCCGGGAGGTTCCAGCCATGCGCCGTACCGTCTTCGAGGCTGAGCACGAGCTGTTCCGCGCGTCCGTCCGGGAGTTCGTGGAGCGGACACTGCTGCCCCTGGACGAGACGATCCGCACTGAGCGTGCGCTCAGGCGCTCGGTCTGGCTGGAAGCAGGCCGCCAGGGCTTCCTGGGCATGCAGGTGCCCGCAGAGTTCGGCGGCCAGGAGGCGGACGACTTCCGGTACAACGCAGTCCTGGGCGAAGAACTGGCGCGGGTGGCCGTCGCCTACAACTCGATCGTCAGTATTCACACTGACATCTGCGCGCCCTACCTGCTGGAACTAGCAACCGCCGAGGCAAAAGCGCGCTGGCTGCCGAAATTCTGCACGGGCGAGCTGATCACGGCGATCGGAATGACCGAACCCTCCGGCGGCTCTGACCTGGCCGCACTGCGCACCACGGCCGTCCGGGACGGCGACTCCTGGGTGATCAACGGCTCGAAGACCTTCATCACCAACGGCGGCCACGCCGACCTAGTGATCGTCGCGGCGAAGACCGACCCCTCTCGCGGCGCCAAGGGCATCACCCTCTTCGGCGTAGAAGCCGACACCCCCGGCTTCACCCGCGGCACCAAACTGGACAAGGTAGGCCAGCCGGAAGCCGACACGTCCGAGCTGTACTTCACCGACGTCCGCGTCCCCGACACCTTCCGCATCGGCGACGTCGACCGCGGCTTCATCCACATGATGGAACGCCTCCCCCAAGAACGCCTCTCCTGCGCGATAGCGAACGTGGCCCACGCACGCGGCGTCCTGGACGAAACCCTCACCTACGCGAAAGACCGCAAAGCCTTCGGCCAGCCCATCGGCTCCTTCCAGCACAACAAATTCCTGATCGCCGAACTCATCACCAAACTCGACGTGGCCCAGGCGTTCGTCGACCAATGCCTGGCCGCCCACGTGACCGGCGACCTGAACTCAGTGGACGCCTCCAAGGCCAAATACTGGACCTCCGAAGTCCAGAACGAGGTGATCGACGCCTGCGTCCAACTCTTCGGCGGCTACGGCTACATGCGCGAATACCGCGTGGCCCGCGCCTGGATGGACGCCCGCGTCACCCGCATCTGGGCCGGCTCCAACGAGATCATGAAAGAGATCATCGCCCGCTCCACCGGCCTCTAGCCCGACCTGCACCTTCATGCATTCCGCGGCAACTCTCTCCAGCCAGCATCACAGCGAGGATGGCTGCGACTCCTCGGTTCGAGCTCGCTCTCACCGCAGATGCTCAGCCGACATGGCGACGCTCATCAGCACCATCCAGACGCTCGCGACGGCGCTCCATGCGCCACGCCCGCTTGCTCGGCCCGCAGGGACCCTCGGCCACTGCAGCGAGGCAGGACGTGCCCGAACATTGCCGCTCGGCCAGCGAACCCGCCACACTGAACGTCGACCGCGATCCACTCGCCAGCCGAACCAAGGATCTGCCGATGCCGCCCCGAATCGGGTCGTGGTCAGGTGTGGGCTGGATGGGCGCAGTGGGCTCCTGAAGAGCCGACTCAGGGAGTAGAGGGCAAGGCGCGGATCAGTTCTTCCAGGTCGGGGAGTGCACCGGTGATGCGCGTCACGGCGGCGGGGTCGAGGTGGCTCAAGGCTTCGCCGATCGCGCGGTGCAGACTTTCGTTCACCTCGGCGCCGAAGGCAAGGCTTCTTTCACTGGGGTGCAATTCCGCGGCGCGGCGGTCGTGCTCACTGCGGCGCCGTTCCAGCAGGCCGTCGTGCTGCAGTCGGCTGACGAGGGTGCTGACATTGTTGGGATGCATGCGGAGGGCCTCCGCAACTCCCCGCACGCTGATCCCCGGCTGGCTTGCGACGAGCCGCAGCACTTCAACCTGAGCCAGCGGACGAGTCACTTCGCCCGCGGGGGGCGTCTGCCGCTGGAGCAAGGCTCGATGAAGGGCCCACGTCAACCGCACCAACTCGGCCGGGAGACTTGCGGCGGAATAGTCACTCACGCCTCCAGTTTATCTCTAGAGCTATGGATTGTGCGGCTTGCCCGAGGGTGGAGGACACATGCACTCGCCGAGTGCCGGCGGCGCCTGAGAACCGGGCCACCTTTCGGGCGTCGTGGTGAGTGATCTGTGCTGCCCCGGCGGCCGGTGTGGGGTGTCAGGCGACATGGCGCCGATCCGGTCGAGGAACTCCCGGCCGGCGGAGTCGAGTGCTGAGCACGCGATGTCGCCGTCGGCCAGGACGATGAGGCCGCCGCCGGTGATGTCGTTCAGCGGTGCCGTGCGGCCTCGGTGGGTGACGCGGTACTGCGGGGTGAGGTGTCCGACGTCGGGCGCGCGGAAGGCGCCGTCGGAGCCGCGTTGCGCACCGGATGGCCCCGCCCGCTGCTCGGGACCATTTCCAAGTTGGTGAAGGCGAAATCCGCGCCGCGCAGTAGCTCACAGAGGCGTTCGGCCGCGGGGTCCGCCATGATCAGCGCGCCTCTGGTCGCCATGCAGTCGCGCTGAACATCTGTGTCGAACGGCACGGCCGCGCGTGGCGGCTGCCGCGCGCCACGATCGAGAGGCGGCCGGGCGGCGCGTCGAGCGCCTGCCGATGGTCCGCCTGACGGTCGACCCCGCCGATTCCCGACCCGCCGACGCCGGATTGACGCCGAGCCCGGCCCCATCGGGTGTGACGAGCCTCTCCCCAGGGCAAGAGCAAGGTGCCTTATATCTCTATGGTAGAGATATAAGGCACCTTATATTTAAGAGTTGGGAGCTCACGTCTGATGGCCACCTCACCCGCCCCTTCCGAGGAGGCGCGCGCACCGGCTCACCACGCCGTGGATGCCGCGCCCGCGCCGCCCGGTGCGACCGGGCTCAAGGGAATCCTGCTTCCGGTCGGGATCGTGCTGGCCATCGGCGCGATCTTCGTCAGCGTGTTCCTGGCGGCCTTCCACGCGCCGCGTCCGCACGATCTGCCGGTCGCGGTCGTCGGAACCGCAGCGCAGGCCGGCCAGGTCGCCAACGGCCTGGAGCGCGCGCTGCCCGGCGGGTTCGAGGTGAAGCGGTACGCGGACGCGGACGCGGCGCGCCGCGCGGTCCAGGACCGGACGGTCTACGCCGCCTACGTGCCGGGCTCCGGGAAGGCCGATGAGCTGCTGTACGCCGGAGCCAACGGCCCCTCGGTCACCTCGACCGTCAGCGGAGCCTTCTCCGGGCTGACCGCGGCGAGAGGCCGCCGGCTCACCGAGCACGACGTCGTCCCCGCCGTGGCCGGCGACACCCGCGGCATGTCGGTGTTCTACGCCGGTTTCGGCATTGTCTTGGCCGGCTTCCTGTTCGGGCTGATGACCTACCAGGTCGCCCCCCGGCTGGAGTACCGGTGGCGGATGGCCAGCCTTTCGGCGTTCAGCGTCCTCGGCGGCGTCCTGGTGGCGCTGTTGACCGGGAGCCTCGGGTTCGCGGCGCTGCCCGGCCCGTTCCTCGGCATCGCGACGATCATCGCGTTGATGGCCGCCGCGGTCGGCGGCGCGACGATGGTGTTCCTGCGGCTGTTCGGCCGGGCCGGGATGTCGCTGGCGGCCGTGGTGCTGTTGACCTTCGGCAACAGCACCAGCGGGGGGACGCTCCCCACCGCGTACCTCCCCGGCTGGTTGCGTCCGCTGTCGGAGATCCTTCCCGTAGGCGTGGGCGTGCGGGCCATCCAGGGCCTGTCGCACTTCGACAACGACGGAGTGGTCGTCGGCGTCACCGTCCTCACGGTGTGGATCGCCCTTACCGCGGCCATCCTCTACTGGCGCGACGCCCGCGCATAGACTGCCGCAGTGACCGACACGGCCTTTCCCACCACCGGCTACCTGGCCTGGCAGTTCTCCCAGGTCCTGGCGGGAATGCTGGAGCGGGCGCTGCGCACCGAAGATCTCACCCTGGCTCAGCACAACGCCCTGATGCACACGGTGCGGAGCCCGGGTGTGACCGCCGCCGACATCGCGCGCCGCTCTGGTATCACCGCCCAGTCCATGGGGACGGCGGTGGGCCGGCTCGTCGAGCGGGGACTGCTGCGCCGGGAACCGCATCCCACCAGCCGCCGCAGCATGTGCCTGTTCGTCACCGACCAGGGGAGGCCGGTGGCGGCGCGCGCCGCGATGATCACCCGTCGCATCGAGGCCGAAACGACCGCCCCGCTTTCGCCCGAGGACAAGGACATCGTCCACCGGCTGCTCTACCGGATCGTCGAGGAGCTGAACCCAGAGGCCCTCAGCGGGGTGGCGGAAGAGCGAGCTTCGTAAGCTTGGCGCCGCGATCGGACCTTCACCGCTGCCGCAGTGCCGTAAGCAGCGCCTGACCGGAAAGAGCCGCCCGGCCAGGCGGCGGCACGGATCTGCGCGGTCTGTCCGTCACCCTGCTCGACAGCCTGCTGGCGGGCAGGTCGCCGCCCTCTACCCCGGTAGACGGCTTCGTCGCCGGATTCCCCGCGGCGGCGGGGCCGACCTCGTCGCCCGGCCGACCGAACAGGCGCGGTCTGCCGAGCCGACCCTTCTGGGCGGATACGGGACGGTGCCCGGCTAAGGCCCGGTGGACGGGGTGGTGTTGTGCGCCGCGATCAGACGCATGGCCTCGTCGGCGTCGCGGCGTTCCAGCGCCGCGACGAGGTCGGCATGCAGGGCGTGCCGCTGCCGGATGTAGTCCGGCAACGGCGCGTCACCGGCCGCGACCACCTCGATGGTGTGGCTCTCGATGATCTCTATGAGCTTGGTGTAGATCGACCTGAGCCAGTGGCTGGGGCTGATGTCGGCGAGCCGGGCGTGCAGCCGCCAATTGGCCCGGACGAAGGCGACCGCGTCGCCCGCCTCGGTGGCCTTGCCCATGGACGCGAGATGCTCGCGCAGGTCCGCGAAGTCAGCGGGAGAGCCGTGCCACAGGGCGTCCTCGATCAGCAGGGGGTCGAGAGCGTTGCGCAGCCGGACCGCGTCGGCCACCGAGGCGCGGGCGGAGTCCAGGATCACGGCGGCGTCCCCGAGCCAGGCCGTCGACTCGGCGGCGAACAGCCCACCGCCCGGCCCGGAACGCATCGTGATGACCTCCCGCGACTGCAGCAGCCGGAGCGCCTCGTTGAAGGTGCCGACGGACACGCCGCACAGCGCCCGGAGCTCCTCCTTGGTGCCGAGGCGTGTACCCGGTTCGACGTGCGCGGCGAGCGCGGCGACCTTCTCGGCGGCCACCTCCGCGCGCGGCCTGGCCGCATCGCGCGCGCCCTGCCAGTCGGCCCGGCGGAGTGCGGGTATCTCGCTCTGCTCTTCGGCCGACGTCACTCGCCCTCCCTGCCGGTTCGGTCATAAAGATTATGGCGGACTCTTGACCCGCGTTCTACCCGCGAGAGATTATTCACCATCATTGACCATAATGAATGAGGTGGAGATGGTCGACGAACAGGCGTTCCGCGATCTCATGGCCGGGGTCTGCGCTCCGGTCACCATCGTCACCACGAGCGCCGACGGACCGCACGGCACCACCGTGAGCGCCTTCGCCTCACTGTCGTTGCGGCCACCGATGGTGACCGTGGCCCTGGATCGCTCATCGGGTCTGCTGGCGCGCATCCTGCGGACCGGCCGGTTCGGAGTGAACATCCTCGGCAGCGGCCAGGCGGAGACCGCGCTGGCCTTCGCCCGGCGCGGCGACCGCTTCGCCTCCGTCGCCTGGTACACCGATCAGGGGCTGCCCCGGCTGGCCGAAGCCCCCGGCTTCCTGGCCTGCGATCTGGCTCGGCCCGTCGACGGCGGCGACCACCTCCTGCTACTCGGCACCGTCCGGGCGGTGCGCTCCCGGACGGCGGCCCCGCTCGTCTACGGAAACCGGATCTTCGGCACCCACTCCGGTTTCGCCGACCGGCCCCGCCGGCCGATCGACGACCTCATCTCCGCCTGCTCCCGCTGACACCGCACCCCTCGAGGAGGAACCCATGACCGCCCCAACCCCGGCGGAACTCGTCGCCCGAGCCGAAGCGCTCCAGCCCCTGCTGCGCGAGCACGCCGCCAGGTCCGACACCGACCGGCGCGTCGCCGCCGAGAGCATCGAGGCCGTCGGCGCGGCGGGCCTGTTCAAGATCTCCGTGCCCCGGCGCTACGGCGGCTACGAGACCTCCATGCGCACCATGATCGACGTGTCCGCCGCGGTCGCCGAGGCCGACGGATCGGCCGGCTGGATCGTCGCTCTCACCAACGTCTGCAACTGGCTCGCCTCCCTCTACCCCGAGCGCGCCCAGGACGAGGTGTTCGCCGACCCGGAACCGCGGGTCACCGGCGTCCTCACCCCCACCGCCACGACGCGGAAAGTCGAGGGAGGCTGGCAAGTCTCGGGCCGCTGGTACTACAACTCCGGATCGTGGTGGTCGACCTGGGCCGTGCTGGGCGTCCCTCTGACCGACGAGAGCGGCGAAGTCGTCGACCAGGGACTGATCCTGGTCCCCGCGTCCGAGCTGATCATCGAGGACGTCTGGCACGTCACCGGCATGCGCGGCACCGCGAGCAACTGCCTCGTCGGCGAGGACCTGTTCGTTCCCGAGCACCGGGTCCTGTCGGTACCGGCCGCGATCGAGGGCGCCTATCCGACCGAGCACACCGAGGAGGCCCTCTACCGGTCCTCGTTCGTACCGCTGCTCACCCTCGTCCTGGCCGGACCCCAACTGGGCATGGGCCGCGCCGCGCTCAAGCTCGTCATCGAGAAGGCCGCCAAAAAGCCCATCTCCTACACGTTCTTCGAGACCCAGGCCGAATCGGTGGCCTTCCAGCTCCAGATCGCCGACGCCGCCGTCAAGATCGACACCGCGACTCTGTTCTGCCACCGGGCCGCCGCCGACATCGACGCGGCCGCCGCCCGCGGCGAGTACCTCGACTACGCCACCCGCGCCCGGGTCCGCGCCGACGTCGGCCACGCCGTGCAGAACGTCGTGGAGGCGCTCACCGTTTTGATGAACGCCCACGGGGCCGGCGGATTCGCCGAGGTCAGTCCGTTGCAGCGGATCTGGCGCGACGTGAACGTCGCCGCCCGCCACGCCGTCGTCTCACCCGCCGTCGGGTTCGAGGTCTACGGCAAGGCCCTGCTCGGCGTCGAGGAGAGGATCACCCCGCTCGTCTGAGGACGGGTCTCGCGGTCGTGACCCGTCGATGCCCTCGATGGACGAGACCAGGACGTCGCCCGGGGCGACCCGGCGCTGTGGGCCGCGGCCGAGGCCCACAGCGGCCGCTTCGCGATCAGTGCGGGGATGCTGGAGATCAGGTCACGCGTGCGGCCCCTCTGAACCTCCGCGCCGTTGATGGAGCAGAGGTCGTCGGGGTTGCCGAACTCGTCCCGAGTGAGCAGCCAGGGGCCGGTGGGCGTGATCAGCCGCTCGCCGCGTACACCGCTGAGCGCCACGCACCGCACCGCGACCTTGTCGACGCCCTCGATGCGCATGACCGCGAGAGGGCACTACGGCTCATTCATGAGCACGACACGAGCGGTGACGTTCGACAGGCCGGTCATTGACGGGCGCGTGGGGCGACGCGAAGGCGGGTTCCAAACCACCCTCTGACGTCGACCATCAAGCCGGATTCGCTGCCGGGACTTATTACCTCTAGCACTATAGGTAATTTTCCCCTAGGGTGAAACTCACTCGACGGCACTCACGGGTCCACCCGCCCCGTGCCGCAGCAGGCGTCGGCTGATGGCCAGATCTCCGCATAGCGGGATCGTGGTCTTCACATTTGGGACGCCTCCTAGATCTAGGAGCCGACATGTCTCAGCAGATGGCCGGGGCTACCCGCCCCCAAGAACCCAAGATCGACCGCTCCCTCACCCTGCACCTGCGGGGCGACTGGGGAAGCGCGAATCTGCATCGTGTGTGCGGCTGGATCGCCCAGGAGCTCACCGACCGCTGCGGCCCTCACACCCGGATCGCCACCTGGAACAGCAGGGGCATGAGTGACGCGGTACGGGCCGTGGGCCGGGGGGAGGTGCAGGTGGCGCTCACTACGCCTGCGGCTTTCACGGCGGCGGCGCTCGACGGACGCGGCATCTACGCCGACGAGTTCTACCCTGATCTGCGCGCTCTCGGTGTGGTGCCGCAGCGGGACCGCCTGGTCGTAGCGGTGCACAAAGACCTCGGCATCACCACCTTCGCCGAACTGCGTCAGAGCAAGCCCGTCCTGCGTCTCGCGACCTCTGTCAACGACGGCGTCAATTACGTGGGGCTGGCCGCACATGAGCTGTTGACACGTGCGGGCGTCGACGTCGTCGGCTGGGGCGGCGAGTTCCTCGAGGACGAGCGGCCGTTCGAGTCCTTGGACCACGCGACGGAGGGACGGGCGAACGCCATCGTCCATGAGGCGATCATGCTGCCCGCGTGGCAGGAGATCGGCCGTGATTTCAGTTTCCTCGAGGTCGAGGATCACGTCCTGGACAGCCTCCATGACGACTTCGGCTGGCCGGCGGCAGTCGTCGACGACGGGTACTTTCCGGGGCGGGCCGCCTTCAGGACCCTTGAGTACTCGGACTTCCTCGTGTGCGCCCGCGCCGATCTCGCCGAGGACGTCGCCTATGCCATCGCATGGGTACTGGGAGAGACGCGGCACATCATCGAAGGGCAGTACCGGCACCTGGCTCCGGAACGCAGCCCCATCACCTACCCGCTCGACCCCGTCACGATGGGCAGGGCCCCCATCCCCCTGCACCCCGGTGCCGCCCGCTACTACGACGCCCTGCCCGCGAAATGACGCCCGCCCAGGCCCGCAGGCTCAGCGCGGCCCTCGGTACGGCGCCTGCCGCTCTCATGCCCAAGCACGGGCTGGTCGCCGCCGGGCACACCGCCGCAGCGGCCGTCATGCATGCCGTCCTGCTCGACCGCGCCTACGCCATGCAGTTCCAGGCGCAGGCGTCCGGGCGGGCGGTCGTCCACTCCGACATCGCAGAGGCTCTCGCCAAACGCGCCCAGTGCTGGCCCGACGGCCAACTGGAGGCCGGATACCGCTACTTGGTCCGACAGGCCGCCGCCGACTCCTGCGGCGCGGCCTGACAACGGCCACACGACTTCCGGCCGCTTCCTCACCAGCTCCGCAAAGGACATGCGCCATGAACGACCAACCCCATTCCGCCGCTGTCGCGACCGACTGGACCACCGTCCGCACCGCGGACGGACCGATGCGCGTCTTCGTCGCGCGGCCCGCCCAGCCCACGAACCGGGCCGTGGTCGTCCTGCAGGAGGCGTTCGGGGTCAACGACCACATCCAGGACATCGCGCGCCGCTACGCCACGCGTGGGTTCCTGGCAGTGGCCCCGGACCTGTTCCACCGCAACGGTGTCGGCACCCTCGCCTACGAGCAGCACGCCGAGGCCATGCCGTTGATCGGTGCCATCGGGCCGGACGCGATCATCACCGACGTCAAAGCCGTCGTGACGCACCTCGCTGAGAGGGAGAACCTTCCCGTCTCCCGCACGGCGATCCACGGGTTCTGCTTCGGCGGCCGCGCCGCGTTCACCGCCGCGACCGGCATCCGCGGCCTCGGTGCCACTGTCGTCTTCTACGGACCGGGCATCGCGGCCGGCCCGCACGAGGTCGTGGACCGGACCGCGAACATCGATGCCCCGATGGCGCTGCACGTCGGAGCCGAGGACCCGACGATCCCCGGCGACCAGGTGGCGATCATCTCGAAAGCCCTCACCACCGCGGGCGTGACCTTCGAAAGCCACGTCTACGAAGGGGCCGGGCACGCCTTCGCCTGCGACGCCCGCCCGCGCATGTACGTCCAGGACAGCGCGGAACTTGCCTGGCAGCGCACCCACGCCTTCCTCGACGAGCACCTTCCCGCAGCACTCTGACCAGGCTTCTACTGACGAAACAAGGACCTTTCATGGGCACTGTCACCGAAGTCGTCGCCGTCGCCTGCAGTGACGAACCCTCCCGCACGATCGAGCGGGACGAGCACCTCCTGCTGTCCCCTCCGCACCCCAATCCCTTCCCGGTGAAACTCTGGAGGGATCACGAACCCCTGAGCGTGGTGCACTTCCCCCACGCATACGAAGCCGTGCCGTTCGCTCCGCCGCGCGGCGTGTACGAGAGCGCCCAGGTCCGCGTCGAATGGCAGACGATGGACAACCGGCAGCCCTTCTACCACCGAAACTGCGACGTCGACGAGATCTCCTACCAGATCGCCGGCGAGCGCACCCTGATGACCGAACTCGGTGTGGTGGAACACCGGCCCGGAGAGTTCTCCCGCCTGCCGCGCGGTGTCGCCCACGACAACTACGGGCGTCGCGAAAGCCATTTGCTCTTCTACACACCCGCTCCCGTCCGGGAGGAACGCGCTCCGGTCCGGCGCTCCGAAACGACGTTCCCGCCCTTCCCCGGCTGGGAACCGGGCAACCTCAACGAGGCGGTCACCCAGTGCATGGGCACACCCGGCCATGACATCACCGTCGCCCCCGTCGACGAACGGCGACTCCTGGAGCAGGTGCACGCCGAGAAGGAACGCCTCAGCGTTCTCACCGGGAGCGACGAAGCCGGCACGACCTGGCTGTACCGCTCCCCCGGCTTCCGCCTGAGTTCCGTACGACAGCCGCCCGAGAACCAGCGCGTCTACCGGCGCACCCTGGACGCCGACGAGATCCAGTACCAGATCAGTGGCCGCCGCACCCTGGTCAGCCAGCGCGGCATCGTCGAGCTGGGGCCGGGCGACTTCGTTCGCATCCCGCTCGGCATCGCGCACACCAGTGTGTGCGCCGAGGAGAGCGAGCACATCGCCCTGTTCTCCGACCGCGATCTCCCGCAGATCGCCGAGACGAGCAGGACCGCCGAGCCGTACACCCCCGAACGCCTGGCCGCACTGCGGCACTGAACTGAAAAGACGTAGGAGGCACATCACGTGACCGACATGCTTGCCGCGCGCGCCCACAAGGACTCCGATGCGCTGCACCTGCACAAGATTCCCGCGCCTGTTCCGGGACCCCAGGACGTCCTGGTGAAGGTGGCCTCCGCCGGCCTCGCCCCCGGGATGATGACCCTTCTCGCCCGGGGCGCCTTCACCCACCTGCCCACCACACTCGGGCACGAGGCCGCCGGCACCATCGCCGCGGTGGGAAGCGAGGTGGCGGGGATCGCCATCGGCACCCGCGTGCGGGTGCACCCCAATCTCAACTGCGGCTCCTGCCGCTACTGCCGCTCCGACCGGGACATGATGTGCCCACAGCAGTCGATGATCGGCCACGCCGCTTTCGGTGACGTTCCCATGCCGCTGTACGACCGCTACCACGACGGCGGAATGGCCGAGTACATCCGCGTACCGCACTGGCTCGTCGATACGCTGCCCGACAACGTGTCCTTCGACGTCGGCGCGAAGGTCCACGACCTCGCGAACGCCGTGCGCGCCCTCAAGTGCGCCGAACTGCCGCTGGGCGCCACCCTGGTGGTCACCGCCGCCACCGGGACGATGGGCACCGCCACCGTCAAACTCGCCCGGCACTTCGGCATCACCCGGCTCATCCTCATCGGACGCAGCGCCGAGCGGCTCGCGGCGGTCCGGCCGCTCGCAGGCGACCTGCCTACCGACACCGTCGCGCTGGAGGAATTGCCGCCGGACTGGGCGAAGGAGGGTGGTCTCACCCGCGCCCTGCGCGCACTGGTCCCGCAGGGCGCGGATGCGGTCCTCGACTTCGTGCCGGAAGGACCCGCCACTTCCCAGGCGCTCGCCGCCCTCGCGACCGGGGGGAGCCTCGTGCACATGGGCGGCAGCTCCGCCCCTCTGTCGCTCCCGATGATCGCCATCATGGTCAACCTCTGGCGCGTCGTCGGCACCCGGGCCTGCACGCGCACCGACGTTCATGAAGTTCTCACCCTGCTCGCGCAGGGCGCCCTGGATGCGGAAGAACTCATCACCCACCGCTACCCCTTGGCCGAGGCGAACGAAGCCATCGACGCGATCCAGAGCCGGAAGGAGCCGATCTGGATGGCGGTGGTCAACCCGTGACCAGTGCCCATCAACTCCCTGTTTCCGCCGTAGCCAAAGCATTGCGAGGAAGCACCCGATGACCACGATCCCGACCACCACGGCAGCCGTATGGGTCTATGAACACGGCGGCCCGGAGCAACTCGTCCACGAGCAGCGGCCCCTGCCCGCCCTGGGCCCCACCGACGTGCTGGTGGCCATCGACACCGCCGCCGTCTCGGGCTGGGACCTGAAATACCGCCGCGGCCTGCAGCCCGGCACAAAACTCCCGGGCCGCAACCCCTTCCCCATGCCCCAGCAACTCGGCCGTGAAGCCGCAGGAACGGTCATCGCCACCGGACCCGACGCCCGGCTGCTGCGCGCGGGCGACCGGGTGGCGGCCGTCGTGCACCCCGAGAACCCCTACGCCCTGGAGACCTACCGGGGCCTCGGCAACCTCTCCACGGGCATCGCTCTCCCCGGCCACCAGAGCCCGGGCGCCTACGCCGAATACGTCGTACGCGACGAGCGTCTCTTCCTGCCCGTCCCCGACCACATCGACCTGGAACAGGCAGCAGTCACCCTGTGGCCCTACGGCACCAGCCACCGCATCCTGCGGGACCGACTCCGCGTCACCGCGGGCGACACCCTGCTCGTCACCGGAGCCGCCGGCCCGATGGGCCTCGCCACCATCCAACTCGCCGAGATCTTCGGCCTGCGCACCATCGCCACCACCCGACATGCTGAGCGAGTCGAGGCTCTGCGCACCGCCTGCGGTGCCGAGGTCGTCGTCACCGAAGACCTCGACGCCGCCCGAGACGCCGTCAAGGACCTCACCGGCGGCCGAGGCGTCGACCACGCAATCGACTACTCCACCCACCGCGACCTCCTGCGCCTGGCCCTGGACGTACTGCGGTTGGGAGGCAGGCTCTGCCCGGCGGCCGGTGAACAGGACCCGCCCGGCCCGATGCCGTTCACGGTGTTCGACCTCACCCGGCTGGAAGCCGACATCGTCGGTGTCCGCGGCGCCCGGCACGAGGACGCGCTGCGCGTGATGTCCCTGCTGGCCGACGGCAGGCTGCACTCGCCGATCGCGGCACGCCTTCCGCTGGCCGAGGCCGCGAAGGCCCACGAACTGATGGAACAAGGCACCGCCCTCGTCGGGCGCATCCTCCTCAAGCCCGGGACCTGAGAGCGCGCGGAGGGTCGGCCACCGCCCTGGACCGGCCCTCCGCCTGCCCCCTCCAACGGGAGACGAAGCACCAACCGGTGACCGCAGTGCTGGTTCCGCACGGCGTTCAAGGTGGTGCTGACCCACTACTCCCCCAGTAGCCCTGAATTCCGGATCTCGCAATGGTGGGCCGAGCGAGCCGGCGGATACCACGGCGAGATCGTGGTCGGCCAGGACTTGCTGCGCATCCCTTTGCGCAGACGCCGCCGGTAGAGGGCGGCGCCTCCGAGGCCTGCGGATCACGCTGACACAGGACCCCTGATAACTGATACGGAGAACGAGGCCCATGAACAACCCGGTCGAAAGCGACAGCAACACCCCCGGAGACGCTTCCGGCGCGGGCGCGCTGCTGGTCGTGAGCGCCCACGCGGGTGACTTCGTCTGGCGCGCCGGCGGGGCGATAGCCCTGGCCGCCGAGCGCGGGCAGCGGGCCAAGGTGGTCTGCCTGTCCTACGGCGAGCGCGGCGAGTCCGCCCGCGCCTGGCGGCAGGGCGCGTCACTGGAGGAGATCAAGGAACTGCGCCGCGGCGAGGCCGAGGCCGCAGCCGGCGAACTCGGCGCCGAGATCGACTTCCTGGACGCCGACGACTACCCGCTGCGGGAGTCCGAGGAGCTGATCGACCGCCTGGTGCACATCTACCGGGACGTGCAGCCCGCCGTCGTCCTCACCCACCCGAGCATCGACCCCTACAACGGGGACCACCCGGCCGCGAACCGGATGGCGATCCAGGCCCGCATCCTCGCCCAGGCCATCGGCTACCAGGCGCCCGGCGAACCGCTCGGCGCCCCGCCGGTCTTCTTCTTCGAGCCCCACCAGAGCGAGCAGTGCGACTTCAAGCCGCAGGTGCTGCTCGACATCACCTCCGTGTTCGCGAAGAAGCGCAAGGCGATGGAGTGCCTGCCCGCGCAGCAGCACATGTGGGACTACTACACCGACCTCGCCAAGCGCCGCGGCGTCCAGCTCAAGCGCAACGCCGGGCCCAACCTGGGCTTCACGACGGACACCATGGGCGAGGCGTACATGCGGCTGTACCCGCAGGTGACGGGGGAACTGGCATGAGGAACGTGATCGTGACGGATGTCCCGAGGCCGGCCCTCACCGACCTCGACCGGCTCGCCCGCTACGGGGTGGCCACGGTGCACGAGGCACTGGGCCGGACCGGCTACCTCGGCCCCGGGCTGCGGCCCGTGCAGCAAGGGGCGCGGATCGCGGGCTCGGCGGTCACCGCAGTGTGCTGGCCCGGCGATAACCTGATGATCCACGCCGCCGTCGAGCAGTGCAGGCCGGGCGACATCCTGCTGGTCACCACCACCTCCCCGGCCATGGACGGCCTGTTCGGCGAACTCTTCGCCACCGCGCTGCAGCACCGCGGGGTACGCGGGGTGGTCACCACGACCGGTATCCGTGACACCGAAGAGCTCCGTGCGATGGGCTTCCCCGCCTGGGCGGCGGCGGTCAGCGCGCAGGGCAGCGTCAAGGCGACGGCCGGCGCGGTCAACGTCCCGGTGTCGGTGGGCGGGCAGATCGTACGGCCCGGGGACGCGCTGCTCGCCGACGACGACGGCGTGACCGCCGTCCCGCGCACCCGGATCGCCGAGGCCCTGGAGAAGGCACAGGCCAGGGCGGAGAAGGAGGAGGCGACCCGGGCCGCCTTCCAGCGGGGCGAGCTGGGCCTCGACCGGTACGGGTTGCGCCCGCTGCTGGACAAGCTCGGCGTGCGCTACCTCACCGCCGGGGAATACGCGCGCGAGGAAGGCGAGAGCTGATGTCCGGCGATCGTCGAGGCGCGGGTGTGCCCTGCATGCTTATGCGCGGCGGCACCTCCAAGGGGGCGTACTTCCGCGCCGAGGACCTGCCGGCCGACCCCGCCGAGCGCAACGCGCTGCTGCTGCGGATCATGGGCAGTCCGGACCCCCGGCAGATCGACGGCCTGGGCGGCGCCCACCCCCTCACCAGCAAGGTCGCCGTGGTCTCCGTCTCCCCCGACCCGCGGGCCGATGTCGACTACCTGTTCCTTCAGGTCGGCGTGGACCAGCCGGACGTCTCGGACGCCCAGAACTGCGGCAACCTGCTGGCCGGCGTCGGTCCCTTCGCCGTCGAGCGCGGACTGGTCCCCGCGCAGGCCGACGAGACTCCCGTCCGGATCCGGATGCTGAACACGGGCCAGTACGCCACCGCCCGGATCCGCACCGCCGGCAGGCGGGTCGAGTACGGCGGCGACACCGCCGTTCCCGGCGTCCCGGGGACCGCGGCGCCGGTGGTGCTGGCGTTCGCCGCCCCGGACGGCACGGGAACCCCGGTACTGCCGACCGGCAACACCGTCGACGAACCGCTTCCCGGTGTGCGGGCCACTCTGGTGGACGCCGGGATGCCGGTCGTCCTGCTGGCCGGCGAGGACTTCGGCGTCCGCGGCGACGAGACCCCCGAGGAGCTGGAGTCCGACGAGAAGCTGACCTCCCGGATCGCCGCCGTGCGCAGCGCCGTGATGCCGCTGCTCGGCCTGGACCCGGCCGTCGCCACCACCGTTCCCAAGCTGACCCTGCTGGCCCCTCCCCGCCACGGCGGCACGGTCTCCACCCGCAGCTTCATCCCCGTCCGCGCGCATGCCGCGATCGGAGCCCTCGCCGCGGTCAGCGTGGGCACCGGCCTGCTGCTGGACGGCGCCGTCGGCGCGCGGCACGCCCGACTTCCACCCGCCGGCCAAGCGTTGGTGCTGGAACACCCCACCGGCGAACTGGCCGTGTCGGTCGAGCTGGACCGGTCCGGCCCCATCCCGCGACTGCTCCGCTCCGGAGTCGTACGCACCGCCCGCAAGATCTTCGACGGCACGGTGTACCCCGGTCCCGCCCACTGACCCCCACCCTCGTTTGGAGCCGCAATGTCACCCGCCGACGCCGTGCCCGACATCCCCCCGACCAGCGCCACCGCATGGGTCCCCACCACCTCCCCGGCCCCCGACGGGATGGCGACCCGGCTCGTGCACGACATCGCCCACCTCGGCCACGTCGAACTGCTCACCCCCGAACTCGACCGCAGCCTCTGGTTCTTCACCGAGGTGATGGGCCTGACGGTCACCGACACCGTCGGCGACTCGGTCTACCTGCGCACCTGGGACAACTACGAGCGGCACTCCGTCATCCTCACCCGCCATCGCACCTCCGGCATCGGCCGCACCGCACTGCGCGCCGCGAGCCCCGAGGCGCTGCGGTCCCGGGTCGCCGCGATCGAGGCGGCGAGCCTCGGCGTCGGCTGGACCGAGGGCCGCCCCGGGATCGGCGACACCTACGTCTTCACCGACCCGGACGGCCACGAACTGGAGCTCTATTACGACACCGATTGGTACACCGCCCCCAAGGATCAGCAGCCCGCGCTGAAGAACCAGCCGCAGCGGTACTCGGGGAAAGGTGTCGCACCGCGCCGCCTGGACCACGTCAACTTCCTCGCCGCGAGCGTCGAACCCAACGGCAACTTCGTGCGTGACGTCCTCGGGGCCCGAATATCCGAGCAGATCCAGCTCGACGACGGCCGCTACGGCGCCCGCTGGCTCTCCTTCGCCAACAAGTCCTACGACCTCGTCTACACCGAGGACTGGACCGGCAGCCGGGGCCGCCTCCACCACATCGCCTTCGCCACGGACACCCGTGAGGACATCCTGCGGGCGGCGGACATCATGCTGGAGAACGGCGTCTTCATCGAGACCGGCCCGCACAAGCACGCCATCCAGCAGACGTTCTTCCTCTACGTCTACGAGCCCGGCGGCAACCGGATCGAGCTGTGCAACCCCAACACCCGGCTGATCCTCGCCCCGGACTGGCGCACCGTTACCTGGACCGAGGCCGAACGCGCCAAGGGCCAGGCCTGGGGGCTGAAGACCATCGAGTCCTTCCACACCCACGGCACCCCGCACGTCAGTTGAGGCCGGACCCGCCGGCGGGAGGTGCGAAGGGGCGGCATAGTCAGCAGGTTTCGACGGAGCCGACGGCTCCCCGGCCGCCCCCTCGTGACATCGCCCCGTCTCACGCCAGATCTGGGCCGGCTCCAACGAGATCATGAAAGAGATCATCGCCCGCTCCACCGGCCTCTAGCCGGCCCACATGGATGCCGCACCAGCCATGGCATCCCACGCGAATGTTTCAGGCGCAGCGTAAGGCACGACCGATTCAGAATGGCGTGAACGGCACGGGACGGCCTGAAGCATCGAGTGGGGTGACACTCCACCAATTACCGGGACCGGTCGTGTCGGCGTCCGCGGTGATCGATCCGGTCGGGTCGGCGTTGATGACGAAGTAACGCCCGGCGGGAATCCCGTGGAGTTTCGGCAGCGCCCGGGTCGCGACCCGGGTGTCAACGCGATGCGGATAGGTGATCCGCACCGTAACGGCGTCGGCGGGAACCGGCCCCAGCAAGAAGGACGACGCGACCTCAGCCGCGTGGTAGGCGGCGTTGGTGTCGTGTGGGTCGAACAGCCGATCCCGAACGGGCCCGGCGTTCCCCGGCCGGCGGCCGCTGTGGCAATCCGGTGGCGTGCATCTGGCCGAGCCTGCCAGAAGGGCGCGGACCGTGGAGCGCGGGCATCTTGGTCCAGGCGGTCAGGTCCGGGGCGAGCGCGACCGGCTTGAGCCCGATCGGTCGGCCGCGGAGCCGTGCAGCGGCAGGTTGCGTAGCCGCTGTCATTTCTCGGGCGTGGTGGGAGGGGGGCGGGGGTGTGAGCGAACGGTTCCTAGACTGGCGGGTATGACGGAGCCGCTTGCGAAGCGTCGGTACGGGGGGATGGCCGGTCATGAGCGTGCGGCGGCGCGCCGGGAGAAGTTCCTGCAGACCGGGCTCGAACTGTTCGGGACCTTGGGGTACACGGCGTCCACGATCGAGATCTTGTGCGAGCACGCGGGCTTGGTGAAGCGGTACTTCTATGAGTCGTTCACCGACCGGGCGGATCTGTTCCGGTGCGTGTACGACGCGCAGATCCAGCGGTTGCAGGAGGTGATGCTGGACGCGGTGCTGTCGGCGGGGCCTTCGATCGAGGAGCAGATCAGGGTGGCCGTCCCGACGTTCGTGCGGAGCCTGGCGCAGGACGAGCGGGTTGCGCGGATCGTGTTCCTGGAGGTGTTCATGACGGGAGCGGCGATGCAGGCGCGCTGGCAGGAGGCGCGGATGGGGTTCGCCGATTTCCTCGCCGACACCGTTACCCGCGCGCTCGGGACGCCCCGGTCCACGCGCATCGAGATGGGCACGTTGATGCTGGTGGGCGCCGTGTCGGATCTGATGACCTACCGGGCGACGGGGAGCCTGAAGGTGGACATCGACGAGATCGCGGCGATTTCGATCGAGCATTTCGAGGTGTTCTACCACCGGTTCCTCAGCGAGCTGGAAGAACCGGTGGCGAACGAGGACCGCCGGCTCAGGTGAGCGGGCACGTGCCCTGGTAGGCGGCGACGGTGTCGCTTGCCGCAGGGATCGGGCACAGGAACTGGTCGTAGCGGGTGTCGTTGTCGACGAACCGCTTGAGCCAGGACACCGTGTACTTGGTGATGGTGGGGTTGTAGCCCAGGAACGAGAACGTGTGTCCGGCGTTCTTGAGCTTGAGGTAGGCCCGGTTCTGAGTGGTGAGGGCGGCGTAGAACGGGTCGGCGAACGCGGCGGTCGGGGCGATCGGGTCGTTGTCCGCGCCGATGATCAGGGTGGGGGCCTTGATCTTCGCCGGGGGCGCGTAGTCGAGGTTCCACGGCGCCAGCGGGATGGCGGCCTTGAGGTCGGGGAGCTTGCTGGCGGCGTCCAGGGTGCCGCCGCCGCCCATCGAATGGCCCATCAGCGCCGTCCGGGTCGGGTCGATCTTGTCTTTGACGGTGCTCTTGGTGACGAGGTAGTCCAGCGCGGAGCGCAGCTCGTCACCCCGCGAGAACGGCGGGTCGATCGGTGTGATCGTCGCCATGGTCATGACCACGAACCCGTGGGAGGCCAGCGTGCGGCCGTACCACTGGATGAGCGGCTCCAGCGTCATGAACCCGGGTGAGACGACCACCGCACCGAACGGCCCGGCCTCGTCCTTGGGGTACCAGATGGTGCCGCCGCCGAACACTCCCGCGCCGCCCGGAACGGGCATTTGAGCGATGTCGAACGGCCCCTTCTCCGCCTTCACCGACTCCTCGGTCGGCGCGGGACCGCGCTCGTAGGGGTTGGCCGCGGGCGCGACCCGCGGCGCCGCGGCGATGGCCGCATTCGGGGCCGCCAGGGCCTGCGCCGGCGCGGCGATGACCGCGGCGGCCAGACCCAGCGCCGCGATGACCTGCTTGCTCTTCATCCTCTGACCTCCTCGGAGCCATCGGAGACGCCGACGGCTCGGATATCTGCTCCGTGAGCGTCGCAGATCGATGGAGGGCGAGATATGAAGCTTGAGGCGAAAAACACACCCCTGAGCGCGCACCCACGGCAGAGGTGCTGCTGCCGGTGACCGTGCCGCCGCCGCGCAGGTCGCCGCACGTGCCGGGTCGCGTGACGGTCTGGGCGCCGGGCCAACGAGATCTCGGAAGAGATCATCGCCCGCTCCACCGGCCTCTGGCCCGACCTGCACCTCCGTCCCTTCTGTGGTGGCTTGCCGTCACAGCCAGCCGGGCAGCGTCGGCAGCCGGGTGTTCGAGGGCGTCAGGCCGGCCCCGGCCGTCCGGCCGGTGAGCCAGCCGAGCAGCGCCGGGACGCCGCCGGAGACCTCGGTCGCCGCGGGGTCGCCCGGACGGGTCGAAAGGACGGTCGTGCCGGGCGCCGACAGCAGCAGCGCCGGACATCCCTCCCGTGTCGCGAGGGTCCCGACGACGTCGGGGAGCAGGACGGCGGCCAGGTCTGCGGGGAGGTCGGCGAACCGCACGCCGGTACCGAGGTCGACGGCGTGGATCCAGACCTCGCGGATCCGGAGCCAGGGGATGAGCGCGGCGGGCACGTTCCGTCCCTGCGCGGTGCGGACGGTCCGCCGCCAGGCCTCCCGGGGCAGTGCGGCCAGGCCGTCGCGCAGGCGGGCGGTGCTGTCGGCGACGTCGTGGAGGAGGTCGCCGGCCGGCCGCCCGGCGCCGGAGTCGATGTCGGCGAGCCGCTGGTCGGCGCCTCCGGGATACATCGGTGTCTCGACGCCGGTGGCGGCCCATGCGGCGAGGTTGGTGAGCGCGTCGGCATTTCGCGCCACATGCGTCAGCAGGTGGCCGATCGTCCAGCCGGGCAGGGCCGTGGGCCGGCCGGGGCTCGCGGAGGCGAGGGCGCCGCTGTGGGCGGCGAACACCTCGGTCCCCGCGTCCAGCCAGTCCAGGAGCCTGCCGACGGGGACCTGATCAGGCCGCATCGGTCTTTTCCCGGACGCAGTGGTTGCGGGCCTCGCCGAGCCCTTCGATCCGGGTCGTCAGGACCGAGCCGTCTTCGAGGAAGCGCGGGGGTTTGCGGGCGTTGCCGACGCCTCCGGGCGTCCCGGTGGCGATGACGTCGCCGGGCTCCAGGGTGATGATCGTCGACAGGTAGGCGACGAGCGCGGCGGCGTCGAAGACCAGGTCGCCGGTGACGGCCTGCTGGACGGTCTCCCCGTCGACCTCGGTGACCAGCCGGAGGTCCGAACCGTCGGTCTCGTCGGAGGTGACCAGGTAGGGGCCGAACGGGGTCGTGGCCTCGAACACCTTGCCCTGGAGCCACTCGCGGGTGCGGTGCTGCCAGTCCCGGGCGGTGACGTCGTTGAGGACGGCGTATCCGGCGATGAAACCGGCGGCGTCCTCGGCCTCGACGTTGCGGACTCGCGAGCCGATGACGACCGCGAGTTCCCCCTCCCAGTCGACGGCCTGCGAGGCGGCGGGCAGGACCAGGGTGTCGTTGGCGCCGATGAGGACGGCGGGGAACTTGGCGAACACCGTCGGGTACTGGGGAATGTCGCGGCCCATCTCGGTGATGTGCGACCGGTAGTTCAGGCCGACGCAGAAGATCTTCTGCGGGCGCGGGACGACCGGGGCGAAGTCGAGGTCGCCGAGCGGGTGGCGGGCGCCGTCGGCGGTGGCGGCGTGCTCGCGCCAGTCCGGCCGGGCCAGCAGCGCGCCGACGTCGAGGTCGCCGGTCTCGACGGCCGCGTCGCCGTCGACGCGGACGGCGGCGGTGGTGCCGCGAGTGCGGATGGTAGCGAGCTTCACGAGAATTCCTTCCGGGCCAGGTTGAGTCGTTCGAAGATGGGGGCGTCACCGAACCGGAACAGGTCCAGGTCGGTGTCCGCGCGCAGGGACATCTCGCACCAGGACGGCACGGCGATGAGGTCGCCGCGCGCGAGGTCGGTGCGGTCGCCGTCCAGCCGGACGGTGCCGGTGCCCTCGAACACCTGCCAGACGCTGGAGCCGGTCTCCCGGACGGGGGCGGTGCGGTGCCCGGCGGCGATGCGGTGCATCTCGGTGCGGATGGTGGTCAGCGCGTCGGCGCCGGTGGTGGGGTTGGTGAACCGGACGGCGGCGTGGCCGGGCTCGGTGACACCGCCGTGTCCTTCGGCGGCGAGTTCGAGCTGCGCGGTCAGGGCCGCGTCCGTGTGCTCCCACCGGTAGGCCGCCAGCGGCGAGTTGGGCGTGTCCTGCTGCGCCGAGACCGGCCGCAGGCCGGGGTGGGCCCACAGCCGCTCCGACCGCGAGATCCGCGGGGTGGACCGGTCGATGACGCCGTCGGCCCCGAACTCGAAGAACCCGGTGTCGGTGGCCTGGACGAACGGGATGTCCAAGCCGTCCAGCCACGCCATCGGCGCCGGGTGGGGGTTGTGGTGGCCGTGGAAGCGCCAGCCGGGCGTGAGGAGCAGGTCGCCGCGCCGCATCGCGATGGGGTCGCCGTCGACGACGGTCCACACGCCTTCGCCTTCCAGGACGAACCGGAAGGCGTTCTGGCTGTGGCGGTGGTCGGGCGCGACCTCGTTCGGCCCCAGGTACTGGATCGCCGCCCACAGGGTCGGCGTCGCGTACGGCAGGCCGGGCAGCCCGGGATTGGACACCGAGATCGCCCGCCGTTCGCCGCCCCGCCCGACCGGGATCAGGTCGCCGGCTCGTTCGGCCAGCGGGTACAGGTCGTCCCAGTGCCAGATGTGGGGGACGGCGCGCGGTTCGGGCCGCATCGGCATGAGGCCCTCCCGCTCGGTCCACAGCGGGATCAGGCCGTGCTTCTCGAAGTCGCGGTACAACTGTTCTTCGTCCGGGTTCACGGCGTTCCCTTCCGGACGAGATAGCGGTATCCCGCCTCCAGTTGCTCCGGGTTCCAGATCTGCTCGCGTTTGAACGCGGCCTCGGCTTCGTCGGACCACACCGCCGGCCCGCCTGCGGCGAGCGCCGACAACTGGGTGCGGCAGGCGCGTTCCAGCAGGACGGCGTACATGACGGCCGTCGCGGCGTCGGGGCCGACGGTGACCGCGCCGTGCTGCGGCATCAGGCAGGCGCGGGCGTCGCCGAGCGCGTCGGCGAGCGCCTCGCCCAGCTCGGTGGTGGCGATGAGCGCTCCGGTGCGGGTGAACCGCGGGATCTGCGGATCGCTGAACAGGACGCCGTCGTGGGAGATCGGCCGCAGCTCGGTCTCCAGCGAGGCGAAGGCGCTGAGCGCCGGGGCGTGGGTGTGCACCACGCACCCCACGTCGGGCCGCCGCCGCATGATCTCGGTGTGGATGGGGTACTCGATGTGCCGCTTGCCCTGGCCGCTGAGCACGTCCCCGTCGGCGGTGACGAGCAGGACGGTGTCGGCGTCGACTTCCTCGAACCCCAAGCCGGAGGCCTTCATCCACACGCCCCGGCCGTCGGGGTCGCGGAGCGCGGCATGTCCCCACACCATGTCGGTGAGCCCGGCGACGGCCAGCGCCCGGCTCGCCCGTACGGTCGCCTCGATCGTTTCCTTCATCGTGTCCGCCGTTCAGCTCGATACGGGCTGGTAGAGCCAGTCCAGGTCGGTGTAGTCGTCAGGGCTGCGGCGGGCGAACAGCCGGTCCCGCAGGACCGGGATGACGTCGCCGTTGTCGTGCCACACCCGGCCCCAGCCGCGCGCCACCCGCTGGACCAGGGCGCTGCGCGGGATCCGTTCGGCCTGGTAGGCGGCGAAGGCCTTGTCGACGTCACCGCCGTGCGCGGCGAACTGGCGGGCCAGGCAGCCCGCGTCCTCGATGGCCTGGCAGGCGCCCTGGGCGAGGTACTGCACCATCGGGTGGGCGGCGTCGCCGAGGAGCGTCACCCGGCCGCGCGTCCAGTTGTCCAGCGGCTCGCGGTCGTACATCACCCAGCGGCGGTCGCGGTTGAACAGCGAGATGGCGGCCTTGACCGGCTCGCAGGAGGAGGCGAAGTGCTCGTCCAGTTCGGCCGGAACGCCCCAGCGGTCGGTGAACTCGTCCTCGGGGGTGTACCGCCGGCTTCGGAAGACCGCGACCTGGTTGTACAGCTCGCCCCGCCTGATCGGGTACTGCACCAGGTGCTTGTGCGGGCCGATCCAGATGATCTCGTCGTCGGCCTCGACGGGCGCGGTGATCTCCGCGACGGGCAGCGCTCCGCGGTAGGCGACGTAGGTGTCGGCGATCGGCCGGTCGTCGGCGAGCAGCCTGCGCGTCCGGGACCACAGGCCGTCGGCGCCGACCACGGCGCCGCACCGGTAGGTGTCGCCGTCGGCGAACCGCACCAGCGCGCCGCCGCCCAGGTCCTGCACGTCTTCGACCTGCCGGTTGTTCTCCAGAGTCACCAGGTCGTGGTCGCGGCACGCCGACAGCAGGACGTCGAGGAGGTCGTTGCGGTGCATGACGGTGTAGGACTGGCCGTAGCGGCGCCGGAAGGGCTTCCCGAAGTCGATGGTGGTGAGGTGCTCGCCGGTGTCGGCGTGCATGAAGACCAGGTTGCGGGGCTTGACCGCGACCTCGTCCAGGGCCGGCATGACGCCGAGGCCCTCCAGGACGCGCAGCGCGTTGGGGGCGAGCTGGAGGCCGGCGCCGATCTCGGTGAACTCCGGTGCCTGTTCCACGACGTGGGCGGGGAACCCGGCGCGGGCCAGCGCGAGGGCGGCGGCCATGCCGCCGATGCCGCCGCCGATGATGAGGATGGGGATGGTGCCGTCCGCGTTCGTCATGAGCGGGTTCACTCCTTGGTCCGGCTCGTGACGAGCGGCGTGTCGACGCCGATGCCGCCGGTGCCGTAGGCGCCGCCGGGGCTGCCCAGCGGCGCGTCCCTGCCGGGCAGCGGGACGGCGAAGAACGCGGCGTTGTCGTCGATCCAGATCGGGTCGGGCCCTTCGGTGGGGGCGACGATCGCGTCCACCGGGCATTCGGGCAGGCAGGCACCGCAGTCGATGCACTCGCCAGGGTTGATGTACCGCTTGGTGAGGCCCTCGTAGATGCAGTCGACCGGGCAGACGTCGACGCAGGATCCGTCGAGTTCGCCGATGCACCTCTCGTTGATCACGTAGGCCATGGCACAGCCTCTTTCTGCGGGGGCGGGGTGGGCGCCCTGTCGGTGGAGTGGCCGGGGAACAGGTCCGCGCCGGGACGGAGGCGGACGGCGATGTTGTTGACGGCCGTGGCCGCCTCGCCGAAGCCGACGGCGATCAGCCGGACCTTGCCGGGGTAGGCGGCGATGTCCCCGGCGGCGTAGATCCGATCCCGCCCGGTCGACATGTCGGTGCCGACCTCGATCTGCTGGCCGCTCAGCGAGAGCCCCCACCGGGCCAGGCCGCCGAGCGAGGCGACATGCCCGAGCGCGGGGATCACCGCGTCGGCGTCGACGCGTTCGGTCGCGCCGGTCGAGCAGTCCCGAACGGTCACCGCCTTCAGCGTGGCTTCGCCGTGGATCTCGGTGATCTCGCAGCCGGTGAGGACGCGGGCGGCGGAGTTCATCAGGTCGCCGACCGCGCGCTCGTGCGCCCGGAACCTGGCGCGCCGGTGCACGACCGTCACCGACGCGGCGTACGGCGTCAGCATGGTCGCCCAGTCGACGGCGCTGTCCCCGCCGCCCACGATCACCACGTGCTGACCGTCGTGGTCGGCGGGATCGGTCACCTGATGGTGGATGCCGCCACCGGTATAGCCGCGCAGGGCCGGGAGCGGCCGGGGGGTGAACCGGCCGATTCCCGCGGTGATGAGCACGGCGCCCGCGATGATCTTCCGGCCGCCGGTCGTGGTGACGACGAGGTGGTGCGCGCCTTCGTCCAGTCCGCCGGCCTCCTCGCCCAGCAGAACGGTGGGCTCGGCGAGCCGCGCTTGAGCCGTCAGTCTCTCGATGAGGTCGGCTCCGGTCACCGCGGCGAACCCGGCGACGTCGAAGATCTCCTTGCCCGGGTAGAGCGCGGCGACCTGTCCGCCGAGATGCGGCAGGCTGTCGATCAGCGTGACCGAAAGGCCCCGCAGTCCCGCGTAGAAGGACGCGAACAGCCCGGCCGGACCGGCGCCGACGATCAGCAGTTCGGTCTCGACCGTGGTCGTCGGATCGTGCATGCTCAGCTCCAGATCGGCGTGCCCGAGACCGGCTCGTCCGACTCCAGGTCCGCGTACGCGCGGGCGGACGCCGGATGCAGCGGCACCGGGGTGCGAGCGAGATCGGCGGGGACGAGCGGATACGTCACCGGGGAGCGGTCGGCGGGGATGTGCCGGTATTGCGCTTCCAGAGCCGTCCGCGTCCGGACCATGCACCACGTCGCCAGGTAGGCGAGGTCGTCGTCGAGGTCGTCCCGGCAGAGCAGGACGAAGTCGGAGAAGTCCAGGGTCCGCAGGTCCTCGGTCAGGCCGGGCAGGTACCCGGCGGGAACGACGGCGTCGGGCCAGCCGTCCGCGGCGAAGTCGGCCAGCACCCGCGGTCCCCACGGCAGGTAGCGGACCGGACGCTTCTCGGCGATGCGTTGCCAGTGGGGCGTCATCACCGCCTCGTGGACGAGCACGTCGGCCCGGCCGTCGGCGAACGCGGCGACCGAAGGGAAAGGCCGCTCGTCGTAGCGGAACGACAGGCTCGCGGGATCCACCCCGGCGGCCCGCAGCGCCCGGTGGGCCGCCAGGCCGATGAGGTTGACGCCGTCGTCGGGAGAGGTCGCCACGGTCAACCGGCCGGCGAGATCGGCGAGGTCGGCGACCGTCCGCGCGGGGAGGGCGGCGTCCACGGCGACGACCAGGCGGTCCTTCTGCCCGATCACACCGAGGGCCGCCAGCCCGTCCAGCTCCCCCGCCCTGTGGAACATGCGCACGGCGGCCGTCGGGGTGACGATGGCGATGTCGGCCTCGCCGGACCGCAGCGCCCGGATCTGGTCGGTGCCGCCGCGGCCGGACCAGACCGCGAACCGCGACCCCTCCGGAGCGCGATCACCGATCTCCTGGGCGAGCCAGCCGCAGATCCGGTGCATGTTGGCCTGTCCCCAGTCGCCCCGGAACGCGACGGTGACCGGCCGCTCCAGGCGCGGGGCGTCAGCCACGGGAGACCTTGCCGGCGAGTTCGACCAGTTCCTCGGCGGTCTGGGTGAAGTCGATCTCGTTGATCGAGTCGAACGGGAACCCGACCCGCTCGAACTCCCGCTCCACGTCCGCGGCCGCGTCGGCCTCGTAGACCGAGGCGATGAAGCCGGTGTCGGTGTTGACGTACAGCTTCCGGAACTTCGCGTGCACCTGCTGGGCGACCTCGGGCGCGTTCCCCGCGATCTCCTCGGCGGACAGCCCGGGAGCCTGGTGAAGGCTGACGAAGAGAGCCATCTCACTCCTCCATGTGTCACGATACGGAACAGTGGCCCGTATTCTGCTACCGACTTCGCCGGAGTACAAGGCTGGACTTCGTCGCGATAATCTGCTCTGACCGCCACGAAAGGTCGACGTCATCGCCCACGACACGTCTCCGGACGACTCCACCTCCGAGCGGCCCGCGGGCCTCATCGGCGCGGTCGACAACGTGCTGCGGCTGCTTCGGCTGTTCCAGGACCACGAGATGATCCGCGTCAACCAGGTGGCTCGGGACATGGGACTGTCGCGCTCGACGGTCCACCGCATGCTCGCCACGCTGAGCCACCACGACTTCGTGGAGCAGGACGAGTTCTCCCGCGCCTACAAGCCGGGACCGGCCCTCGTCGACATCGGCCTGTCGGTGGTCCAGAACATCGACGTCCGGGCCTTGTCGCACGGCATGCTCGTCCAGTTGCGGGACCTGACCAACGAGACGACGCACCTGGCCACGCTGCGCGGCACCGACGTGATCTATCTCGACAGCGTCGAGAGCAACCAGGGCGTGCGGACCGGCAGCCGCATGGGCTGGGTCCTGCCCGCCCATGCCACGGCGGCCGGAAAGGCCCTGCTGGCGGAGAAGAACGACGCCGAACTGGCCGCCCTCTACCCGACCGGGCGACTGCCCGCCGCGACGTCTCGCGCCATCACCACCCTGGACGAGCTGCGCGAGCACCTCACCGAGGTGCGCCACCTCGGATACGCGATGAACAAGGCCGAGAGCGAGGACGACGTGAGCGCCGTGGCCACCGTCGTGCGCGACAACCGGGGCCGCGTCCGGGGCGCGATCGCGGCGACCGCCCCCCGGTCGCGCTGCGACGACGCATGGTTCAAGTCCACGGCCACCGCGACGATGAGCGTCGCTCACCAGCTCGGCCAGCTCACCGGCTGAGGCCACCCGACGACGTCTCCGGCCGGCCCTTCACCGCGAAGGGCCGGCCGGAGTCGTTTCGGCGTGCTTCTTGCCAGCGACCACTTGCCATCGACCTGAGTTCGGTATCACAATGGCGGCCACTGTTCCGCATGGTGAAACATTGGGGAGTCGTTGTGAGCCAGGCAACGCCCGGATCCGGGCTGCTGGAGGATACGCGGCACATCCCGCCGCCCGACCCCGACCTCGAACCTCTCAAGGTCAGCGTGTACGAGCGCATGGCCAAGGCCGCCGCGCAACTGATGCCGCTGTTCCCCTACGACCACGCCGGAGCGATCATCCCCTGCGGCAACGTCCTCATCGGCGGCCCCGAGAACGCGTACGGGCACTTCTTCCACTGGAACACCGTCAACGAGGTCGTGGCCGTCTACGGCTCGCACAAGTCGCTGCTGGCCACCGGGCAGATCATGGCGACCCAGAACCTACACGGCGTGAACTCCTTCCTGCGCGACGAGAAGGACCCCGAGGCGTTCGCCGTCATCGTGGTCACCCAGCACCAGTCGGTCGAGGGCGGCCAGACCGAGGCGATGATCGCCCGCTGCAAGAAGTGCAAGGCCGAGCTGATCCGCCACGAATACGACGCCACCCCGCACGGCCTGCCCGGCTACGACGCCGAGCGCCACGGCGGCCCGGACGACCCCGTCCACCAGTTCTCCACCGCGCTGGGATCGGCGGAGTTCGCCGACCTGCGCAACACCGACGAGATCCGCGTCTGCGCCGGCTGCGGCCACGCGAACGATCCGTTCCCGAGCGCGCAGTGGGGCTGGGCCCGCCAGGTCGCCCAGACCAGGGCCGTCAACGCCGCATCCCAGAGCCTGATCCAGACCGCCGCGTCCGCCGAGGAGGACCGATCGTGACCCGTCGCCGCATGCTCCACGCCTTCAAGGCCGCCGCCGAGATCGGGAACTACCAGGACGAGGCCGTCCTGCCCGCCGACACCGACCCCCAGATCTACCTGTCGCGCAACTGGCTGCCGCAGCCCTTCCACCTGATCTGCGAGAAGGACACCGTGCTCAGCCAGCTTTCCGGCTCGGCCCACGTCCACCTGCGCGACAGCTCGGTCAACCGGTTCCGGATGGACGTCGGCGACCACGTCTACGTGCCCGCCGGGACCCCGCACCAGATCGTGCCGGTCGAGGAGGGCGTCACGATCCGCTACCAGCCGCTGGCCGCCGGACGCCAGGGAGCCGCCTGGTACTGCCCCGAATGCGGCGCCGAACTCCACCGCTATGAGTGGCAGCACGACAACGACGGCTCCGCCGTCGCGCTCTACGCCGAGGCGGTCGCGCGGTTCAGCGCGGACCTGGACGCCCGCACCTGCGGCAAGTGCTCCGCCGTCCACCCCGAGATCAGCCTGGAACCTTACGGCTGGACCACCGAACCGGCCTGATCCCGGCCGAGCCGAACCCTTTCGCCCCGACGGCTCAGGCAGTACCGGAACGCGCACTCACGAAAGCATCGTCGGAAGGCGAGATCAGTGAACGCCCACCCTCAACTGGACAGCACCCGCAGCATCCCACCGCCCGACCCCGACCTCGAACCTCTCAAGGTCAGCGTGTACGAGCGCATGGCCAAGGCCGCCGCGCAACTGATGCCGCTGTTCCCCTACGACCACGCCGGAGCGATCATCCCCTGCGGCAACGTCCTCATCGGCGGACCCGGCCGGGACCACGGCCAGTTCTTCCACTGGAACACCGTGTCGGAGGTCGTCGTCTGCTACGGCTCCCACAACTCGCCCCTCTCACCCGCGCAGATCATCGCCACCCAGAACCTCCACGGCGTCAACTCGCGCCTCAGCGACGAGACCGACCCCGGCGCCTACGCCGTCATCGTGGTCACCCAGCACCAGGCGGAAGAGGGCGAGCAGAGCGAAGCGATGATCGCCCGATGCACCTCGTGCAAGGCCGAACTGGTCCGGCACACCTACAACGCCACCCCGCACGATCTGCCGGGCTACGACGCCGCACGGCACGGGAGCGCGACCGACCCGGTGCGCCAGTTCCCGACCGCGGTCGGCTCGGCGGAGTTCGCCGACCTGCGCAACACCGGCGAGATCCGCGTCTGCGCCGCCTGCGGCCACGACAACGGCCCCTTCTCCGGCGCGGTGTGGGGCTGGGCCCGCCAGGTCGCCCAGACCCGCGCCGTGAACGCCGCGCACCGCCACCTGCGTGAACTCCCACCGGCTGTCCGGTCGTCGTGATTTGCGGCTGCTAGGGGCGTTGCCTCGAACCGAGGACGGCCGCGGCGAGGGCTGTCGCGAGCAGGAGAGCCGCGGCCGAGGTTACGCCCGACGTTCCGGCTCCGTTCAGCAGCCCGCCGCCGACGAGGGCGCCCGCGCCGAGGCCGAAGTTCACGGCGATCACCAGGAGCGCGGTGATCGCCTCGCGGTCGGCGGGCGCGAGGCGGAGCGCCCACGCCGTGAAGACGGTGGGCATCGCCGAGCCGCACAATCCCCACGCGACGACGGTCAGCACCGTCACCGGCGTCCGGCCGCCCAGGGCCGCGAAGGCGACGACGACGGTGAGCATCCCGCCGACCGCGACGAACACGGTGGTGTACGGCCTGCGGTCCACGAGCACCCCCGCGAGGGCGTTGCCGCCGACCCCGGCGAGCCCGAACAGGAGCAGGAACACCGACACCATGTCCGGCTGGACGTGACCGACGCGCTGGAGCAACGGGCTGATGTAGGTGAACGCGACATAGGTGCCGGTGAAGGCCGCGGTGATCGCGATCATGGCGGTGCGCACCCGCGTCCGGCCGAGCAGCGCGAAGACCCGGCGTGCGCGGATCGGCTCGTGCCCCTGGACGGGCGGGAGGAACGCCGCGAGCACGGCGACGACGACCAGTCCGGCCACGGGCAGGACGCCCATCGCCCAGCGCCACCCGAGCCAGTGCCCGAGCGCGACGCCACCCGGGACGCCGAGGAGCTGGGCGAAGGAGATCCCCGCGTAGACGAGCGCGATGGCCCGGCCCTTCCGGGCGTCCGGCACCAGCGTCCCGGCCAGCGACACCGCCACCGACCAGAACAGCGCCTGCGCCATCGCGAGGACGGCCCGCACCACGAGCAGGACGACGTAGTTCCCGGCCAGCGCGGACGCCGTCGTCGCGGCCACGAACACCGCGAAGACGCCGATCAGCAGTGCCCGGCGCGGGAAGCGGGAGAACGCGACGGTGAGCGGGACGGCCGCCGCCATGACGCAGAACGCGTACACCGTGACGAGCTGCCCGACCGTGCCCTCGGAGACGGCGAGGCCGGCCGCGAGGTCCGACAGCAGCCCGATCGGCAGGGTCTCCACGGTGACGAACAGGAACGAGCCCACCGCGAGCGCGGCCACGATGATCCACGCACGGACGGGGTCGACGACGGCCGGGGCGCCGTGCCGCACGTCGGTCATCGCGACCCGCTCGGCTGCGGGGCCGGGAAGAAGCCCGTCGAGACGAAGGCGCGGACGTACCGGTCGATGATCTCGTCATCGATGTCCGGGCACTCGAGGTCGGGAAGGTCGCGCCGTTCGTTGGTGCGGGCGAAGACGAACCCGCCGGGCAGGGCCTCGAACTCCTCGCCGAGCAGCGCGGCGACGGCGAGCCGCCCGTCCTCCTCCCCGGCGCCGTCGGCCCGTCCGGCGAGGGCGCGCCGCCAGTCGGCCGCCGGGACCCGCTCCAACACGTAGCCGAGTTGCCGCAGCCGGTCCACGACCGCCCCGACCAGGAGCGGGTTCGGGCTGGTCAGGTGGTAGGCGGCGGCCGCGTCCGGCCGCTGTGCCAGCCGGACGATCGCGGCGGCCACGTAGTCGGCGGGCACCAGGTCGACCGTCTCGCCGTCGACCGTGTCGGGCACGGCGCCGAGCACGATCGAGGCGCGGAGCATCGTCCAGAAGGCGTCGTCGGTCGCGCCGAGGCCGGTGGCGGTGTCGCCGCAGACCCGGCTCGGGCGGTGGACCGTGGCGGGGACGCCGCGCTCCCGCGCCGCGCGGACCAGCCGCTCGGCCACCCATTTGCTGGCCACATAGCCGTTCGGCAGAACGTCGGCGGCGGGCGCGACCCGGTCCTCGGCGAGGACGGCGGGGTTGTCGCGGACGCCGACCGCCACGTCGCACGTCGAGACGTGGTGGACCGCCTTCACCCGTCCGGTCGTGGCGAGGCGCAGGACGTCCTGCGTCCCGAGCACGTTCGCGGCCCTGAGCCGGGCGTAGGGCGCCAGGTGGTTCACCAGGGCGCCGTTGTGGACGATGAGGTCGATCCGCTCGGCGAGCCGGTCGAACACGGCGGAGCCGACGCCGAGCAGCGGCCGTTCCAGATCGCCCGGCACGGCGGTGATCCGCGTCTCCATCCCGTCGCGCCACAACCCGTGGCGGGTCAGCGCGTCGCGGACGCGGCGGTGCGCCTCGGCCTCGCCCGGCGCCCGGACGAGGCACGACACCTCCGCGTCGGTCCGGTCGAGCAGTTCGCGCAGGAGGAAGGCGCCGAGGAATCCCGTCGCGCCGGTGAGCAGGACGTGACGCGAAGGCCCGTCCGGGCGCGGCGCGGTCCGGACGCGGACGCCGGGGTCCAGGACCGCGTCCGCCTCCAGGTCGGGCGCCGCCTCGTCCGGCGACTCGCCGCGCAGCGCCTCCGCCAGCCGCGCCGCCGTGGGGCGCTCGAACATCAGCCCGGCGCGCAGCTCCACGGCCAGCCGCCGCCGGATGCGCGGGACGAGCCGGGTGACGAGCAGGGAGTGCCCGCCGAGCTCGAAGAAGTCGTCGTCCGGGCCGACCTCGGCGAGCCCGAGCGCTTCGGCGAACAGCGCGCACAGTTCGCGTTCGACGTGGTCGCGCGGCGCGCGACCACCGCGCGCCTGCTCCGGCGGGACGGGCAGCGCGGCGCGGTCGAGCTTGCCGTTCGGATTCGACGGCAGTTCCGGCAGCGTCACGTACGCCGCCGGGACCATGTAGGCGGGGAGCCGGTCGGCGAGGAAAGAGCGCAGTTCGCCCGCGTCCGCCTCCGCGCCGTCGGCGGTGACGACGTAGGCGGCCAGGCGTTTCACGCCCGGCGCGTCCTCGCGCACCAGGGCGGCGGCCCGCTCGACGGCCGGATGCGCCGCCAGGGTCGACTCGATCTCGCCGTACTCGATCCGGAACCCGCGCAGTTGCACCTGGTCGTCGGCGCGGCCGAGGTAGTCGAGGGCGCCGTCCGGTCGCCGGCGGGCCAGGTCGCCGGTCCGGTACATCCGCGCGCCGGGCGGGCCGAAGGGGTCGGCGACGAACCGGGCGGCGGTCAGCCCGGCCCGGCCGTGATAGCCGCGCGCCAGCGGGACGCCGGACAGGTAGAGCTCGCCCGCCGCGCCCGGCGGCAGCGGCCGCAGCCCGCCGTCGAGGACGTGGGCGCGGGTGTTGGCGAGCGGACGGCCGACGATCGGGACGTCGCTGTCGGCGAGGCGGCAGGCCAACGTGTCCACGGTTCCCTCGGTGGGGCCGTACAGGTTGTAGCCGATGACGCCGGGAGCGTCGCGGAGCCGCGTCCACAGCAGCGGACCGGCCGCCTCGCCGCCGAGCGCCACCACCCGGGGCCGGTGCGGGCCGTCGAGCAGGCCCGCGACGACGAGTTCCTCGGCGTAGGACGGCGTGACGTCCAGGAAGTCGACGCGCCGCTCGCCGACGTAGCGGACCATCGCCTCCGGGTCGCGGCGCACGTCGTCCGGGACGAGGTGCAGTTCGTGGCCCGCGAACATCCAGAGCAGGCCCTCCCACGACGTGTCGAACGACAGCGGGGCGGTCAGCGCCGCCCGGAACCGGGCGCCGTCCGCGACCGCGATCATTCCCGCGCGGTGGTGCAGGTAGAGGTTCGTCAGGCCGCGATGCTCGGTCACGACGCCTTTCGGACGTCCGGTGGAACCCGAGGTGTAGATCAGGTAGGCGGGATGGGCGGGCCGCAGCGGCGTGCGCCGGTCGTCGTCGGTCACGTCGCGGGACGGCTCCCCCTCGACGGCCCGGCGCACCCCGGGATCGTTCAGCGCGATCTCGTCGCCGCCGCGCGGTTCGTCCGTCAGCAGCAGGACCGGACGGACGTCGCCGAGCAGCCAGTCCAGCCGTCCGGGCGGCAGCCCCGGGTCGAGGGGGACGTAGGCCGCGCCCGTCTTCAGGACCGCGAGCAGCGCGACGATCAGGTCCGGGGAGCGAGGGAGGAGCAGCGCGACGCGGCGTTCGGGTCCCGCGCCACGGGCGATCAGGAACCGGGCGAGCCGGTTGGCCCGCGCGTTCAGCTCGGCATAAGACAGGGCGTCGTCCGCGCGGACGAGCGCCGTGGCGTCCGGCGTCCGGGCGGCCTGCCGCTCGAAGGCGCGCGTCACCGGTTCCGCCGGGAGGTCCCGGGCGGTGGCGTTCCACGCGCCGGACAGCAGGCGGCGCTCGTCCTCCGACAGCAGGTCCACGTCGCGGACGGGACGGTCGGGTTCGGCGACGAGCGCGGCGACGAACCGCAGGAGCCGCCGCCCGTGCGCCGCCAGCGCCGCCTGGTCCAGGCAGGCGGGGTTCCCGTCCAGGGCGATCCGCAGGCCGCTGCCGTCCGCCCGGTCGTAGACGTTGACGGAAATGTCCTCGACCGGTCCCGCCGAGACGTTGTGGACCTCGGCGGGCCGTCCGGCGAACGACAGGTCGTAGTCGAACGGCATGATGTTGACGGCCGGGCCGTACAGCGCGCCGCGCTCGCCGCTCAGCCCGAGGTCCCGCCGCAGGTGCTCGTAGCGGTAGCGGTGGTGCGGCCGGTCCGCGCGCATCCGGTCGGCGACCGCGCCCGTCAGCGCGGCCAGCCCCGCGCCCGGGTCCACCGGCTGCCGCAGCGCGACGATGTTGAGCACCATGCTCGGCACGCGCAGCGACACCGATCCGAGCCGTCCCATCACCGGCACGCCGAGGACGGGCTCGGCCGTGCCGGTCATCCGGTGGGTGTAGGCGGCGCAGGCCGCGATGACGACGTCCGGCCAGGTCGCCGCGCACCGCCGCGCGACGGCGCGCAGGCCCGCGACGATCTCGGCGTCCACGTCGAAGGACTCGCGCAGGAACGTCCGCGCGGGCCGTGCCTTCCGGCCGCTGAGGGCGGCGGGCGCCTCCCGGCCCGCCGACCGCGCGAGCCAGTGGGCCCGGTCGGCGTCCCGCCGCTCGGACGACTGGTACGCGGCGTCCTCCTCGACGACCGCGCGCAGCGACCCGAACCCCGGTTCCCCCGGGTCGCGGCCCGCCGCCAGCGCCGTGTAGACGTCGGCGACCCGCCGCGCCACGAGCGCGAGCCCGAAGCCGTCCAGCGCGATGTGGTGGACGCGCTGGTACCAGAGGAACCGGTCCGGGGCCAGGCGGAACAGCGCCTGGCCGAACGGCGGTTCGGCGGTCAGGTCGACCGGACGGGCGAGGTCGTCGTGCATCCAGCGCAGCGCCGCCGCGCGGGGATCGGGTTCGTCTTCGACGTCGGCGACGTGGAGCGTCCACCGGTGGTCGGCCGGTTCCATCCAGGGGCGCCCGTCCTCGTCCTCGGCGAACCGGACGTTCAGCGCCTCGGTCTCCCGCACCGTCCGGCGCAGCGCCTCCTCGAACAGCGCGGCGTCGACCGGCCCGTCGATGTCGGCGTACTCGGCGGTGTTGTAGGAGGGATCGGCCGGGTCGAGGCGCTGGCCCGTCCAGATGCCGGCCTGCGCCTCGGTCAGCGGCAGCCGCCGGCCCGGCCCGGACTCCGCGCCCGTCCGGGCCGCGCCGGACGGGCGCAGGAGCAGGTCCTCCCACGCGGCGAGCGTGGGGCGTTCCGCCAGTTCGACGAGGCTCACGTCCGCGCCCTGCTCCCGCCAGCCTTCGAGGAGCGAGAGCAGCCGGACCGAGTCCAGGCCGAGCGCGAACAGGTCGGCGTCCGCGACGATCTCGTCCGGGCCGAGGTAGAGCATGTCGCCGACGGCGCGGCGCAGGCTCTGTGCGTCCAGTGTCATGAGCGGCCTCCGCGTCAGTTGACCTTGCGGTCCCGATCCCGCCAGTGCTCGTCGCGCAGTTCGCGGCGCAGGATCTTGCCGCTGGGGTTGCGCGGCACCCGGTCCACGACGACGAACCTGCTCGGGATCTTGAACGCGGCGATCCGGCCGCGCAGGAACTCCAGCAGGTCGCGGGGACCCGCCTCGTGTCCGGGCCGCAGGGCCACGAAGGCGTGGACGGCCTCGCCGAAGCGGTCGTCGGGCACGCCGATGACGGCCGCGTCGGCGACCGCGGGGTGCTTGGCGAGGACGTGCTCGATCTCGGCGGGGTAGATGTTCTCGCCCGCGACGATGATCATGTCCTTGATCCGGTCCTGGATATGGACGTAGCCGTCCTCGTCCAGGTATCCGGCGTCGCCCGTGTGGACCCAGCCGTCGACCAGCGTCTCCGCCGTGGCCTCCGGGCGCTCCCAGTACTCCAGCATGTTGGCGGGGCTGTGCAGGCACACCTCCCCGACCGTCCCCGCCGGGACCGTTTCACCGCCGGAGTCCACGACCTTCACCCGCACGCCCGGATACGGCCGGCCCGCCGCGCGCATGCGCGGACTTCCCGGCACGTGATCGGCCGGAGGCAGGCAGACGGCCGTGTTGCCCGTCTCGGTCAGCCCGTAGATTTGCGCGAACTCGCACCCGAACCGCCGCACCGCCTCGGTCAGCAGCGTCTCGGAGATCGGCGAGCCGCCGTAGACGATCTTGCGGAGCGTGGCGAAGTCCGCCGGGCCGGTGTGCGGCTCGGCGAGCATCAGGCGCAGCATGGACGGGACCACGCAGGCGGTGGTGACGCCGAGGTCGCGGATCAGCTCCACCGCCGCGCGGCTGTCGAAGCGGGGCATCGCGACGTTGGTGACGCCCGCCGCGAAGCCCTGCACGGCCCACCAAACTCCGCCGACGTGTAGTCCCGGGATCCCGATCAGGCTGCGATCGCCCGGCCGCCAGTCGATCCAGTCGAGTCCCTCCGCCGCGAGCGCGTCCCTGATCTTGAAGAAGCTGCGCTGGGCGAGGACGACGCCCTTCGGCAGGCCGGTCGTCCCGCTGGTGTAGAGCTGGACGACCGGGTCCTCGGGACCCGTGGCGGGACGCGGCGGCGGGCCGTCCGCCCCGGTCGCCCGCCAGCGTTCGTCGTCCGCTCCGTCCAGGACGACGACGGTGTCGAGGCGCTCCAGTCGCGGACGAACGCGGTCGACGAGTTCCAGCAGCCCGGCGTCCACGAACAGCAGCTCGCTGCCGGAGTCGGCGAGGATATGCCCGACCTCTTCGGCGGTCAGCCGCCAGTTGATCGGCACCAGGACGGTCTCGCTGAGCGCGCAGCCGAACAGCGTCTCGTAGTAGCCGACGGACTCCCGGCCGAGGAACGCGACGCGGGCGCCCCGTTTCAGGCCGCCGGCCTGGATCGCGCGTGCGATCCGGCTCGCGCCCCGGTACAGCTCCGCGTAGCTCAGCCGCAGGCCCGCGCACACGATCGCGGTGGTGTCGGGCTGCTTCTCGGCATGGAACTCCACGGTCGCGGTGAGGGTCTGCAACTGCGGGTGGTACACCGGGTCTCCTCGGTGGCACGGCGGGCGGGCCGCGTCGTTCGGCTGCGGCCCGCCCGCGTCGGGCGTCAGGCGTTCGTGATCGCGACCCGGACCCGGCCGTCGCAACGGCCGCCCGCGTCGTCCCCGTAGCGGAAGGCCGTCTCCAGGGTGAGCATGTCCTTGAGCCGCGTGCTGCGCAGCACCTCGAACTCGCCGTGGAAACTGCGGGGGTCGATGGGACGCAGGAATGAACTCTGCATGCGGGCGATCAGGATGTCGGGGAGTTGTTTCGCCCAGTAGTCGTCCATCGTCCACCGCGCGAAAGCCGGCGTGAGATTCCACTCGACCGCGGCGGCGATGACGTAGTAGAGCATCTGGTTGTAACAGATGTTGACTTCGACGGCGTTGAGATGACCGGTGTCGTCGATGTAGCAGGACTCGGGTATCCGCAGTTCGCCGCGTCCGGTGAGCCGCCCTTCGGTGACGCGCACCGTCATTGAGCGCAGATACCGGCAGTGCGGCTTATAGCAGCGCAGGACGTCGGTGAGCAGCGCCGTATCGGTCGGATGCTCGACGTCCGGCGCCGGGGAGGTCGCCGTTTCCATCGGAGTCGCCTATTCGCTCGTCGCCATCGGATCGCCGACCGTCTCGTCGTAGACGGTGACGCGGTGCGACACCGCCGGTTCCGGTGTCGCGGTGTGGAGTGCCCGGTGGACGAGGGTCCGGTTGTCCCAGACCAGCAGGTCGCCCTTCTCGAAGGTCTGGAGATGGATGTTCTCGTGTCCGAACGTCGGGTCGAGCTGCCCGCTCGCCTCCAGAAGTGCCTGGAGCAGATCGGGGCGGTCCCGGCCCTCGGAATCCTCGATCCCGGAGGTGAATCCCTCGCTGAGGTAGAGGATCTTCTCGCCGGTGAACCGGTGGGTGATCACCGTCGGATGGACGCTCGGCGGCGTCTCGGCGTCGACCTCGGCCTGGACCTCCGACAGCGGCCGGTACACGTCGGACGGACGGATCTTGAAATAGCGCCGCACGCTGTGCCAGGCGCGTGTGCTTTCGGCCGCCTCCTTCAACTCGTCACTCAGGCGCTCGTACGCCTGCGCCATGTCGATGAAGTAGGTGCCCCGGTTCCGTTCGGGGAGGACCTGCGGATAAATGAACGTGATGTCGAACGGCGTCGGCATGAACTGGTAGTCCGAATGCCAGAACTTGCCCGTCTTCGGGACGCCGACCTGCCGTCCGCCCTCCTCGACGTTGGAGGACACGAAGACTTCCCGGACGTCCGGGTGGTGGTACATCGGCTGGTAGTACTCCTCGGGGCGGCCGAAACGGCGGCCGAGGGCGAGGAACGCGCGGGTGTCGAGGTCCTGGCCGCGCAGCACGACGATCTTCTGCTCGTAGACGGTGCGCCGCAGGTCCTCGATGTCGTCGTCGGACGCGGTGGCCGGGTCGAATCCCTCGACGGTGACACCGAATCGGTGGGCGGGTTGCGTTCGGACGGTCATGACTCTCCTCCTTGCCGGGGGCCCGCTCCGGCGACGACGATGTCCACGAGATCGCCCACGGTGGCGACGTCGGCGAGCCGGTCGTCGGCGATCTCCACGCCGAACTCCCGCTCCGCCGCCACCATCAGGTCGACCATGGTCATCGAGTCGATGCCGAGCGTTCCGAAATCGTCCGCCGCGGACAGGTCGCCGGTCAGTTCCGGCACCTCGCGGTGGATCAGCTTGGTGATGACGGCGTGAACGTGTTCTTTCTCCATGTCCCCTCCGTGTTCTGTCGGCCGCCGGCCCGCTACGGGGCCGGGCACGCGGTCATCGGTTCGGCGTGCGGCAGTTCGGGCCACACCAGCGCGCACGAGCCCCAGGTCGCGCCGCCGCCGAACGCGGTCAGGAGCACCCGGTCGCCGGGACGCAGCGTCCCGGCGGCCGCGGCGTCGGCGAGGGCGAGGGGGATCGACGCGGCGGCGGTGTTGCCGACCCGGTCCACGTTCGCATAGGCGCGATCGGCCCCGATCCCGAGTTCGTCGGCCACCGTGGTGAGAATGCGCAGGTTGGCCTGGTGCCCGACGAACCGGTCGACGTCCCCGGGCTTCCATCCGGCCGCGTCCAGCGCGGCCCGGGAGGACTCGGTCATCCGCTGGACGGCGTGGCGGTACACGGCCCTGCCGCTCATCGTGAACCGGGCGTCGTCCGGCACCGGAGCCCCGGCGGTGAGCGGGGCGCGCGAGCCGCCCGCCGGGACGGTGATCAGGTCGGCGAGGCCGCCGTCGCTGCCGAGGTCGAAGGCGAGGAGCGCACCGGGCTCCCCGGCGCGCCCGGCGCGCAGGACCACCGCGCCCGCACCGTCCCCGAACACGGTCGCCGTGTCGCGGTCGCCGGGATCGAGCAGCGTGGTGAAGGTGTCGGCGCCGATGAGCAGGACCCGCCGCGCCAGCCCCGCCGCGACGAAGCCGGCCGCCGCGGCGAGACCGTAGACGAAGCCGGAGCAGACGGCGTTCACGTCCAGCGCCGGAACGCCGCCGAGGCCGAGCCCGCGCGCGACCGTCGGCGCGGTGCCGGGGCACGGACGGTCCGGGGTCGTGGTGGCGAGCAGGAGCAGGTCGACGGAGGCGTCGCCCGCCGAGGCCAGCGCCGCCGCGCCCGCGCGCACCGCGAGATCGGACGTGGCGGTGCCGGGCTCGACGACGTGCCGGGCGCGGATCCCGGTCCGTGTCACGATCCACTCGTCGGAGGTGTCGAACCTCGCGGTCAAGTCCGCGTTGGTCAGGACCGGGCCGGGGACGTGGCCGCCGACACCGCACAGCACGGCCGCGGCGCCCGTGCTCGCCGCGCCGTTTCCGGCGTTGGCCTTCATCGCCTCTCCTCCGATCCTCCCCGCCCTTTGTCGCGGCGGGCCTCGGTCGTCATTTCACAGAGCGATCACGCCGGTACGGAACGCTGATGGAGAGCGGTGGCGGCACCGAACCGCCGACCAGTTCGCATAAACAGTCCCCCGGCGCGACTTCCGACATCGAACTTGGGAGCTCCAATGGTGTCAAGGCCGGGAAACAGCCGCCGTCTCGAAACTCGGTGATCAGGTCGTCCATTATGAATTCATCGCCGCTTTCGCCGCGGGACGGCGACGGCTTTGGGCTGGCGCGCTACCCTACGGGGGTAGGGAACCCGCCACCCGCCCGCTCCCGAAATCGGGTCAAGATGAAACGGAAGCCCCGCCGGATGATCCAGACGCATCACTTGTCGACCGCCATATCACTCGATCAACATTTATCTGCGCGTGATAGATGAGTCATCTCGTGGATCCGAAACGCATCGACGTCCTCGCGGTGAACCCGTGCGACACGTCCTCCGTCCGCGTGCTCACCGGCCTCACCGGGCCGTCGTTCCTGGCGCTCGTCGGCGAGCTGGAGCGGCGCATCGGCACGGAGAGCACGGGACGGCCGTGGTCGCTCGCGCTGGCCGACCGCGTCCTGCTGGTGGCCTGCTACTACCGTTCGGACGTGACCGTCCGGCAACTGGCCGCGGCGTTCGGGGTGACCCATTCGGCCGTAGGCCGCGTGCTCGGGCACCTCGGCCCCCATCTCGCGCTGCGTCCGGTCGCGCACCGCCGCATGCGGACGGGCGAGTACCTGGTGGCCGGCGGCGGGGGCTCCGCGTCCCGGCGCGCGGACGACCAGGTGAGATCCGTGCGGCTGGTCGTCCAGGTCGGCACCCGGCTCGTCCTCGCCGCCGAGCAGCGGACGCACCCCAGCGAAACGCAGTATTCACACATACGAGACAAAAACTGATATGTCCGGCCGAAACCACTTGGACGACACAATTCACCGAGCGCCGCGCGTCCGCCCAGGTCAGCCCACTGATCCGGCCGCGACGCCGAATCCCGGCGCGGCCGGCCGACGATGTACTACGCTTTGTAGTAGATGCGCACCGCCCCCACCGTCGCGCCGGCCGCCGCTCGCCGGCGAGCGCGCTCCGGAGGGCCGGACGTTCTCCGCTCCCACGATCGGAAGGGGATCACGATGAGCCCGCAGCACGAGGGCGCCGCCGCGACGATTGCGGCGGACGCCGCGCCGGGCGCCGGGTCCGTGCGCCTCGTCATCGGCGGCATGACCTGCGCGGCGTGCGCGGCGCGCGTCGAACGCAAGCTCAACAGACTCGACGGCGTCGTCGCGAGCGTCAACTACGCGACCGAGAAGGCGACGGTCGACGCCGGGAACGTGC
The DNA here is from genome assembly GCF_002911665.1 of Actinomadura rubteroloni. Taxonomy (NCBI): domain Bacteria; kingdom Bacillati; phylum Actinomycetota; class Actinomycetes; order Streptosporangiales; family Thermomonosporaceae; genus Actinomadura; species Actinomadura rubteroloni. The sequence goes on along the minus strand of NZ_MTBP01000003.1, from coordinate 43,154 downwards.
CCGTCGCCGAACTGATCAGGCAGGTCGAGAAGGCCGGGTACACCGCGCGGCCGGACGTGCCGGACCCGGCGGCCGACCCCGTGGACGACGACCGGCGCGTCCGCGCGCTGTGGCGCCGGACGATCGTGGCGGTGCTGCTGGCCATGCCGCTCGGCGACCTGTCGCTGACGCTCGCCGCGATGCCGTCCTGGCGGTTCGCCGGCTGGGAGTGGGTCCTGCTCGCCCTGACCCTTCCGCTCGTGACCTGGTGCGCGTGGCCGTTCCACCACGCCGCGTTCCGCGCGCTGCGGCACGGGACCACCTCGATGGACACGCTGGTCTCGACGGGGATCATCGCCGCGACGGGCTGGTCGCTGGCCACCCTGTTCACCGAGTCGGGCACCGGCGAGGCGTCCGGGGTCTGGGCCGTGCTGACGACGCCGTCCGGCGCCCTCTACCTGGACGTCGCGGGCGGCGTGACCACCTTCGTGCTCATCGGCCGCCTGCTGGAGGCCAAGGCGCGGCGTGCCTCCGGCGCGTCGCTGCGCGAACTGGCCGAGCTGGGCCTGAAGGACGTCGCCGTCCTGGACGCCGACGGCGCCGAACGCCGCGTGCCCCTCGGCGACCTGCGGGTCGGCGACCGGTTCGTCGCCCGTCCGGGCGAGCGGATCGCCGCGGACGGGCGGGTCGAGTCCGGGCAGAGCGCGGTGGACACCAGCGCGATGACCGGGGAGCCGATGCCCGTCGAGGTCGCCGCCGGCGATCCGGTGACGGGCGGGACGGTCAACCTGAGCGGCCGGCTCGTCGTGGCCGCCGCCCGGGTCGGCGACGACACCCGGCTGGCGGGGCTCGTCCGGCTGGTCGAGCGGGCACAGGCCGACAAGGCGGCCGTGCAGCGGCTGGCCGACCGGATCTGCGGCTGGTTCGTCCCGGCCGTGTTCGTCCTCGCCCTCGGCACGCTGCTCACCTGGCTCGCCGTCGGCGGCGACGGCTCCCGGGCGGTGACGGCCGCGCTCGCCGTGCTCGTCATCGCCTGCCCGTGCGCCCTCGGGCTCGCGACGCCCACCGCGCTCCAGGTCGCGTCCGCGACGGGCGCGCGGCTCGGCGTCTTCATCAAGGGCCACCGGGCGGTGGAGTCGGCGCGCAGGATCGACACGGTCGTCCTGGACAAGACCGGCACGGTCACCGAGGGCCGGATGACCGTGGCGGACGTCGCCGTCGCCGACGGGCACGCGCGGCAGGACGTCCTGCGCCACGCGGGCGCCGTCGAGGACGCCTCCGAGCACGTCATCGCCGCCGCCGTCGCCCGCTTCGCCCGCGCGGAACTCGGCGCGCTGCCCCCGGTCACCGACTTCGCCGCGCTCGCCGGGCTGGGCGCCCGGGGCGTCGTGGACGGCCGGGCCGTGGTCGTCGGGTCCGCGCGGCTGCTGGAGCGCGAGGGCCTCCCGGTGCCGGAGTCGCTCGGCGCCGCGCTCGCCGCGTGGGCGGACGGCGGGCACAGCGCCGTGCTCGTCGCCGTCGACGGCGCGGTGTGCGGCGCGCTCGCGCTGAGCGACACGGTCAAGCCGTCCGCGCGCGACGCCGTCGCCCGGCTCCACGCGATGGGGCTGCGGACGCTGCTGCTCACCGGCGACGGCGCGGCCGCCGCGCACGCGGTCGCCGCCAAGATCGGGATCACCGAGGTGATCGCCGAGGTGCTGCCCGCCGACAAGGCGGCCGTCATCGCGCGGCTCCGGGACGAGGGCCGCCGGGTCGCGATGGTCGGCGACGGCGTCAACGACGCCCCGGCCCTGGCCCGCGCGGAACTCGGGCTCGCCGTCGTGGACGGGACCGATCTCGCCATCGCCGCCGCCGACCTGATCCTGGTGCGCGACGACCTGGACGTCGTGCCGAGCGCCCTGGCGCTCGCCCGCGGAACGCTCGGCACCATCCGCGGCAACCTGGCCTGGGCGTTCGGGTACAACCTGCTCGCGCTCCCGTTCGCCGCGACCGGGCTGCTCAACCCGCTCATCGCGGGCGCGGCGATGGCGCTGTCCTCGCTGTTCGTCGTCTCCAACAGCCTGCGCCTGCGCCGCTTCGGCCCGCCCCCAGTCATCGCCGGCGGCTTCCCGGGCGAGGACGAGCCGTACGAGCCCGCCGCCGACTAGGCGGGTGGCCCGCCCCGGCGCGGGGCGGGCCACCGGGCGGGTCAGGCGGGCGCCGCCACCGCGATGTGGGGACGGCCGGTGATCGGGTGCGGGCCGACGTGGGCGCGGACGCCGAAGACCTCCTCGATAAACGACGGCGTGAGGACGTCCAGCGGCGGACCGTGCCCGGCGACCCGGCCGTCGCGCAGCACGACGACCCGGTCGGCGTGCGCGGCGGCCTGGTCGAGGTCGTGCAGCGCGGCCAGCAGCGTGAGGCCGAGCGAGCGGACGAGATCGAGCAGGTGCAGTTGGGAGCCGATGTCCAGGTGGTTGGTGGGCTCGTCCAGCACCAGCAGCGGGGCCTCCTGCGCCAGCGCCCGCGCCAGCAGGACGCGCTGCCGCTCGCCGCCCGACAGGGTGGACATCAGCCGGCCGGCCGCCCAGAGCATCCCGACCCGGTCCAGCGCCGCGTCGACCGCCGCGCGGTCGGCCCGGGTCTCGCGGTCGAGCGCGCCCTTGCGGCCGGTGCGGCCGACGGCCACGACCTCGGCCACGGAGAACTCGCCGCCCACCTGGTTGTGCTGGGGAAGCACCGCCCGGTGCCGCGCGGCCGTGCGGGGACGCATCCGCCACAGGTCCTCGCCGCCCAGGTGGACGACGCCGCCGGACGGCCGCAGCGTCCGGTACACGGTCCGCAGCAACGTGGACTTGCCGCTGCCGTTCGGGCCGACGAGCGCGGCGAACTCTCCCGGCTCCACCGTCAGGTCGACGTCGGCGACGATGGGACGCGCGTCGATCCGGACGCTCACCCCGGCCAGGTCAAGACGCATCGTCGCCTCCCACGGCGCGGCGGCGCAGCAGCCACAGGAAGAAGGGGACGCCGAGCCCGGTCGTGAAGATCCCGACGGGCAGCTCGTCGGGCCGGTCGGCGGTCCGCGCGGCGAGGTCGACCAGCACGGTGAACAGCGCCCCGGCCAGCAGCGCGACGGGCAGGACGCGGCGGTGGTCGCCGCCGACGACGAACCGCGTCGCGTGCGGGACCATCAGCCCGATGAACCCGATCCCGCCGACGACGCTGACGATCGTCGCGGTGAGAAGCGAACCGGTCACCAGCAGCGTCACGCGCAGCGCCGCGACCGGGACGCCGATCCCGGTCGCGGCGTCCTCCCCGGCCAGCAGGGCGTTCAACGCCCGCGCCTGCACCAGCAGGAACGCTCCGCACACGCAGATCAGCACGGCGGGGACGCCGAGGTCGCTCCACGTCGCCCCGGCGACGCTGCCCATCAGCCAGAACATCATGCCCTGAAGCTCGGTCGGATTGAGCCGGAGCTGCACGAACGTCGTCGCCGCCGTGCACAGGTAGCCGATGGCCACGCCGGTCAGCACCAGCCGGGAGTCCAGCAGCCGTCCCGCCCGCTGCGCCAGCAGGTAGACGACCGCCGCCGACCCGACCGCCGCGACGAACGCCGCGCCCGTCACGCCGAGCGACCCGGCCAGCCCGCCCGCCGCCGTCCCGCCGAGCGCCGGGACGAGGACGGCGCCGAGCGACGCGCCCGAGGAGATCCCGAGGACGTAGGGGTCGGCGAGCGGGTTGCGGACCAACGCCTGGAACGCCACTCCCGCCACCGACAGGCCCGCTCCCGCGAGCGCCGCGAGCAGCACGCGGGGCGTGCGGATCTGCCAGACGACCTGGTCGAGCAGCGGATCGGGCGCGCGGCCCGCCAGGTGCGCCCACACCACGCCCCAGACCTCGCCGAGCGGCAGGTTCACCGAGCCGACCGAGATGCCGACGACGAGCGCGCCGCCGAGCGCGCACGCCAGGACGGCGAGCAGCGCGCCGGTTCCGCGCCGTCCGGACACCGGGTGCGGACCCCGCCGCTCCCGGACGACGTCAGCCACCGGAACGCACCGCCGCAGCGATCTTCTCCACCCCGGCGGCGTTCAGCGGGCCGAGGTAGACGCCGTCCGACACCACCGTGTACGTCCTGGTCCGCGACGCCCGCCACTGCGGGTACGCGGCGAACAGCTTCGCCGCCTCGGCGTCCCCCTTCTCCTGCGGCGTGAACAGCCCGACCACGAGGACGTCCACCTGCGCCGCCGCGAGCTGCTCCCGGCTGAGGGTCCGCGTCAGGTTCTCGCCCTGCCCGGCGAACGCGTTGACGCCGCCCGCCGCCCTGATCACGTCGTCGTAGATCCCGCCCGTCATGACGGCGGGCAGGCCGTTGGCGTTCATCATCGCCATGCCGGGATAGGCGATCAGCACCTTCTTCGCCGGCAGGCCCGCGACCCGCCTGCGGATCGCGTCGACGCGGGCGCGGAGCCCGTCGACCAGCTCCGTCGCCCGCTTCTGGACGTCGAAGATCCGTCCGAGCAGGAGCAGGAACTCCAGCGACGAGTTGATCGACTGGTTCTTGTAGGCCGTCTTCTCGGCGGCGGTCGCGTCCGGTTTCCCCGACGCGCAGTTCACCGGGTTCACCAGCGAGGTGATCCCCGCCGCGGCGAGCTGCTCGCGCGTGGCGAACCCCTTCCTGGCGTCGAAGCCGCCCGACCAGGTGGACACCACCAGGTCCGGCCGGAGCTTCAGCACCTGCTCGGCGGGGACGTCGAAGTTCTTGTTCGCCGTCACGCCGCCGGTGGGCAGCGCCTTGATCCGGCCGATCATCGACGGGTCGTCGGAGACCCCGTACGACTGGGCGTTGGCGACGACGCTGCCGCCGAGGCCGAGCATGAGGAAGCTCTCGACCTCGCCGACCGAGGTGCCGTTGAGGATCAGCACGCGCCGCGGCGGCGTCCGGAACGTCACCTTGGTCCCGCAGTTGTCGAACGTCAGGGGGTAGGCCGTCCGCCCGGCGGGACCGAACGCGATGGGCTCGCCGTTCGCCACCGGGCCCGACACGCCGCAGGCGGCGGCGGACACGACGGCGGTCACGCCGAGCACGGCGGCCAGGGACCGCCGGAGATGAACGTGCATGAGAATCTCGTCTCCGTTCGTCAGAGTGCCGTCCGCGGAGCAGCCGGTCGGCGCGACCGGAGATCGGCACCGGGCCGCTTCCAAGGCGGACGGCGCCCCGGGAGGATCGACCGCACAGGCGGCTCTCCTCGGGGCGTGACGGGCTCCGCGCCGGCATCGCGCGAACGCCGGGCGGAGAAGGGAATGACCGGGCCGAAGACCGGTGGCGTGAACGCGGCGGCCGATGGCCCCGGGGACCGGTCCGGCCACCGGGGTTCGCTACGAGAAAGGAGAGGTCGTCCGTCCCGCGCGGTGCTTCAGACCGCCGCGAGACGACGCGGCGGTCCCCGCCTGACCACCGCGTGCGCGAGGACGGCGGCCGTACCGCGACCGCCGCGGACCTCCGCCCGCCCGGCTCGGCGCACGGCGAACACGAGCGGCGCGCGCACCGAGACCAGCGCGACGACCGCCAGGAGAAGGCTGAGAACGAAGCCCGAGACCGCGTCGACACCGCGCTCGGACAGGCGCACCAGCGCCCAGAGCGCCGCGCCGCCGCGCCGCAGGACCAGCCCGAAGGCCAGCGCGGCGGCCAGGTGCAGCACGAACATCGTGGGCGACGGCATGAACGGCCACCCGGCGCCCATGCCGGCGTGCCCCGACACCGGCCGCGAGCCGGCGGTCGCCGACGCGTCCATCCCGCACTGACCGGCGGAGAAGACGACGTGCGTCAGCACCTGACCGCACAACAGGATCACGGCCACGCCCCGCGCCGTGCGCTCACGCCCGACGAGCGGAACGGTGAACGCCGCCGCGAACGGAAGCGCCGCCGCCAGCGCCCCGGGCGGGACGGCCCGGTGCGAGGCGAGCGCGTGCGCGACCGCCGAGAGCGCGACGCAGACCACGGAGAGCACACCGGCCCTCGCCAGCCTCATTCCCGCGTCCGCGCGCATCGCCTCGCCCATCGCGGCCCATCCTCCCACCCGTCCGCACCACCCCCCTCTCAGGGTCACGCGGGTCGAGCTGGGGACGGCGATGCTGTTTCACGCGGGCGCGATGTGGGCCTGGACCCATAGGCCGTCCGCGGAGAGCCAGTCGTTGCGGCGTGCGTAAGCGATCATGGCGTCCCAGCGGTCCGGCCAGTCGGCGGCGGCGCCCTCCGACGCCAGCGCGCGCAGGTCCGCGACAGCGAGTTCGGCGGTGCCGGACTCCGTGGCGCGGCCGAGGCCGCGTCCGCGCAGCGCGCGGTCGGTCGCGTCCGGGGGCAGCGTCGTCGCGACGCTCAGGCGAGTGCAGTCGTCGCCCTCCAGGACGGTCACTCCCTGGTCGTCGATGTGAACGATCATCCGGGGGTCGTCTCCTCGGCAGGCCGTGGGCCGCCGCGCGGCGGCCCGAAGTTCGGTCAGAACGTTTTCACGGCGGGTCGTTCATTGTCATCGCCCCGGGGCCGCGAAGGCGGAGCGGCCGTCCTGCACGTTCGGGGGCACGGGCGGTGGCGGGGCGGCGGGCGTACCATGACGGCCCGGTCGGCCGGTGCGGGCGGAGGCGTCGAGTGGTGGAGCCGGAGACGACGGTCGCGCGGCGGCTCGCCGGGGCGCGGCGGCGCAGGTTCGTGGGCCGGGCGCGCGAGGTGGACCTGTTCCGGGAGGCCCTGACGGCTTCCCGTCCCGCGTTCGCCGTGCTGTACGTCCACGGGCCGGGAGGCGTCGGGAAGACGGCGCTGCTGGCCGTCCTCGCCCAGGAGGCGGAGCGGCGGGGCGCCGGGGTCGTGCGGATGGACGGACGGGCGCTGGAGCCCGGCCCGTTCCGGGTGGCCTTCGCCGAGGGCGGGCGGCCGGTCCTGTTCATCGACACCTACGAGGCCATCGGCGGGCTGGACGACTGGGTGCGGGAGACGCTGGTGCCCGGCCTGCCCGAGAACGCCGTCGTGGTGATCGCCGGACGCAGGCCGCCGGGACGCGGCTGGGCGGCCGACCCCGGCTGGCGCGAGCTGCTGCGCGTCGTCCGCCTGGGCCACCTGTCGGCGGCGGAGGTGCGGGAGTACGCGCGGGCGGAGGGCCTGCCCGAGGACGCCGGGGACCGGCTCACAACGATCAGCCACGGGCACCCCCTCGCGCTCGTGCTGCTCACCGACGCGATCCGGACGGACGGGACGGGTCCCGATCGCGTCGGCGACCTGCGCGAGGTGCCCGCGGTCGTCGGCCGGCTCGCCGAGTGCTTCGTCGACGGGGCGCCGGGCGACCTGCACCGGCGGGCGCTCCAGGCGTGCGCGCTGGCCCGCTTCACCACCGAGCCGCTGCTGCGCGCCGCGCTGGGCGAGGACGCCGGCGCGCTGTTCGGCTGGCTGCGCGGCCTGCCGTTCATGGAGGAGGGCCCGCTCGGGCTGTTCCCGCACGACCTCGTCCGGGACGTCGTCGCGGCCGACCTGCGCTGGCGGGACCCGGCGGCGTTCGCGGTCGTCCACTACCGGATCCGCGACCACCTGATGGAACGGGTGCGCGCCACCGCGGGCGAGGAGCAGTTCCGCTGGGTGCTCGACGCGTGCTTCCTGGTGCGCGCCAACCCCCTGTCCGCCGAGTACTGGGAGTGGGGACGGCTGGCGGGCGCCTACACCGACCTCGCGGGACCCGGCGACCGGGCGGCGATCCTCGCGACCGCCGCCCGGTACGAGGGCGCGGAGGCCGCCGAGCTGACCGCCCGGTGGATGGACCATCCGCAGGCGCTCACCGCCGTGTTCCGGGGGCCGGAGAGCTTCGGGTTCTCGGTGGTGCTGCGGCTGCGGGACCTGACCGAGGCCGACCTCGCCGCCGACCCCGTGGTGGCGGCCTGCTGGCGGCACGTGTGCGAGAACGGCCCGCTGGAACCCGCCGAGGAGGTCGTGCTCGGCCGCTTCTACATGGACCGCGACGACTACCAGGGGCCGGGCGCGACCCGCAACACCGCGATGGCCAAGCAGATCCAGCGCCTGATGAGCAGCCCGCTTCTCGCCTACGACTTCATCTGCGCGTTCACCGGCGACCCCGACGCGGTGGCGCCGCTGCTCGCGCACATCGGCTACGTCCGGCTCCCCGGGGCCGAGCGGCGGATCGGCGGAACGCGCTACACGGTGTTCGTCCGCGACTGGCGCGGCCGGACGGTCCGGGCCTGGCTGGACATGGTCGCCGAGCACGACCTCGGCCGTCCCCCGGCGGGGCCCGCCGAGCCCGTCCTGCCGCGCGAGGAGTTCGCCGCCGAGGTCAAGCGGGCGCTGCGCGACCTGCGCCGTCCGGACGCGCTGCTCGCCAGTCCCCTGCTGGGCTGCCGCGTCGCGGGCCCGGGCGACCCCGGCGCCCTGCGCGACGCGCTCCGCGCCGCCGTCGCCGAGCTGCGCGAGGAGAAGCCCCGCACGGCGCTGGAGTGCGCGTTCCTGCGCGGCGCGCCCACCCAGGAACGGGCGGCCGAGATCCTCGGGCTCCCGCTGAGCACCTACCGCAGGCATCTCGCGCGCGGCGTCGCGCGCGTGGTGGAACTGCTCTGGGACCGGGAGAACGAGCACCGAATGAACTGGTGAGTGAGCACCCGGCGGCCTGACACTGTCCCCTCCGATCCCACTGATCATGAGGAGACGAGGATGACGCGCAGGCTGCTGACCGCTCTCACGGGCGCCCTCCTGCTGCTGGCCGGGGCCGTCCCGGCGTCCGCCGACGCGGCCGACGTCGTGCGCATCGACGCGGGCTCGCTGCGGGGGTTCACGGCCGGCGGGCACCGGGCCTTCCTCGGCGTCCCGTACGCCCGGCCGCCGGTCGGCGCGCTGCGGTGGAAGGCCCCCGAACGGCCCGCCGCGTGGCCGGGGGTGCGGGACGCCACCCGGTACGGCGCGATCTGCCCCCAGCCCGCCACCGACTTCGGCGGCGCCGTCGACACCGAGGACTGCCTCAACCTCAACGTCTACGCGCCCACCGGGGCCGAGACCGCCGGCCTCCCGGTCATCGTGTGGCTGCACGGCGGAAGCTGGGCGTTCGGCGACGCCAACGGTGACGCCGGGGGGCTGGCCGAGGCCGCGCACGCGGTCGTCGTGGCGGTCAACTTCCGGCAGGGGCTGTTCGGGAACCTCGCGCTGGAGTCCCTGCGCACCGAGGACCCCGCGCTGAACTACACCACGCAGGACCAGCAGGAGGCGCTGCGCTGGGTCGCGCGCAACATCGGCGCGTTCGGCGGCGATCCGCGGCAGGTCACGCTGATGGGCCAGTCGTCGGGCAGCATCGGCGTCTGCGCCAACTACGCCTCGCCCGCCGCGTCCGGGCTGTTCCAACGGGCCGTCCTGCTCAGCGGAAGCGTGTGCGGCTCGGAGAAGACCTACGGCACGACGCTCGCCAACGCCACCAAGACCGGTTCGGCGTTCGCGGCGAAGGTCGGCTGCCCCGACGGCCCCGGCCAGCTCGCCTGCCTGCGCGCCAAGCCCGCCCGTGAACTCCTCGACGCGGCGCCGTTCACGCAGGGGCCGAACACCCCGTTCTTCTTCCCGCAGGTGCTGGACGGCGTCGTCATCCCCGATACGCCCGTCTCGATGATCAAGTCGGGCCGGGTCCCGGTGCGTCCGATCCTCGCCGGGACCACCTCCGACGAGGGGTACCTGTTCGCCGCGCTCGGGCTCAAGGCCAACCACGGCGTCGAACCGACCGAGGCCGACTACCAGAAGCTCATGACCGAGTTCGCCGGCGCCGCCGCCCCGATCGCGACGTTCCTCTACCCCTCGTGGCGGTACGGCTCGCCGCTGAAGGCGCTGAGCGCCCTCATGGGCGACATGCTGTTCGGCTGCGCCACCGACACCGGCCTCCAGGAGGCCGCGCCGCTGGCCCCCACCTACGCCTACCTGTTCGACGACCCCGGCGCCCCGCCGATCCTGCCCGGCCTGTCCCCCGCGTCCACCCACGCCGCCGACCTGCCGTACTTCTTCGACCCGAAGTCCGCCGCGTTCACTCCGGAACAGACGGCTCTGTCCGCGCAGATGTCGGCATACCTGGCCTCCTTCGTCCGTAACGGCGACCCCGCGACGTCCGGCCAGCCCGCCTGGCCCCGCTACGACCGCACCGCCCAGCACCTGCGCCACCTGCGTCCGGGCGGTCCGGCGGGCACCACCGGCCCGGGTTACCTCTACCTCGGCCACCGCTGCTACATCTGGAATCTGGTGGGGGGCTTCATCACCTTCTGACCGGCAGGGGCCGCCGTTCCGCGGGCGGCTTCGGGACCCGGTCGTCACCGGCCGGGTCCGCGGCCCCCGGCGCGCTCAGGCCGGGGCGAGGCCCGCGCGGATCGCGGCGTCGGCGGCGGTGCGGAACGCGCGGTCGACCGTCTCGGGCGGTTCGGCCGCGCCCGCTTCGAGCCAGCCGCGCAGGGCCGTCAGCAGCATGCTGGACACCATCGCCGCGAGCAGCGGGAGCGGCACGGCGGGCGGGGCGGACGCCCGCGCGGCCAGGCGGTCGGCGTAGACGGCCGTCAGCTCGCGGTGCAGGGCGTCCAGGAACAGCGGCAGGCCCCGGCCGCGCGACATCACCACGTACATCTCGGCCCGCGCGCCGATGTGCCGGAGCAGGGCGAGGCTGACGTGCGCGCCGTCGCCGGCCGGGAGGCCGCCGATCATCTGGCGGGCGCCGTCGACGAGCAGCGCGTCCTTGTCGGTGAAGTGCGCGTAGAAGGTGGAGCGGCCGACGTCGGCGCGGTCGGTGATCTCCTGGACGGTGATCGCGTCGTAGCGCTTGACGAGCATGAGGTCCATCAGCGCGCCCATCAGCAGCCGCCGCGTGCGCGCCGACCGGCGGTCCGTCCGCTGTTGCCGCATGACGCCCCCGCTTCCGGACGGTTCGCCACATTCGTCCAGTAGCGGACGGATACGGCGATCTGGTGATTGACCCGATCCCATGCGTCACGACGATACTCCGTTACGGAACAACTGTCCCGTATCGGTTCACCGTCCCGGCGAAAGGTCACCCTCATGTTCGCTTCGCTCTACGACCCGCTCGTCGCGGTGCTGACGCTCGGCCGCGCCCGTTCGCTGCGCGCGGCGACGCTGGACGCCGCCGGGGTGCGGCCCGGCGACGACGTCCTGGACGTCGGCTGCGCGACCGGCCCCCTCACCCGCGCCGCGCGCGCCGCCGTCGGCCCGGACGCGCGGGTCACCGGCCTGGACGCGTCCGAGGAGATGCTCACCCGGGCCCGCGCCCGCGCCGACGGGGTGGATTTCGTGCACGGACGGGCGCAGCGGCTGCCGTTCGCCCCCGCGTCCTTCGACGTCGTCGTGCTCAGCCTCGTCCTGCACTACCTCGACCGCGAGCAGGCCGCCGCCGCGCTGGCCGAGGCGCGCCGCGTGCTCCGGCCGGGCGGGCGCGCGGTCGTCGTGGACTTCGCCCGCGCCGGGTCCGCCGCCGGACACGTCCGCGCCCACCTGATGCTGCACGGGCACGCCGCCGCGACCGCGCCCGACCACGCCGCGCTGCTGACCGCGAGCGGCCTGACGGGCGTCCGCTCCGCGCCGTGCCCCGTCCCGGCCCTGACGATCACGCGCGGCACGGCACCCGGGGACGAGCGGTGAACCGCGACCGGTTCGCAACGGCGTCACCTGGGCTGTTGTCGAGGTGCCGCAACCCGTTCCGTGCGTCATCCTGAGCCGATGGCCAGTCACGGGCATGGGCACGGACACGGGCACGGACACCGGCGGCGGGGCGTGCGGGCGCGGATCCGGCACGTCGTCCGGCCGCACTCGCACGAGGCCGCCGACCGGGTGGACGCCGCGCTGGAGTCCAGCGCCGAGGGCATGCGCGCCCTGTGGGTGTCGCTCGGGATGCTGGCGGCGACGGCGGCCGTCCAGGCGGTGGTCGCGGCGCTGTCGGGGTCGGTGGCGCTGCTCGGCGACACGCTGCACAACGCGGCCGACGCGCTGACCGCCGTGCCGCTCGGCCTCGCGTTCTGGCTCGGCCGCCGGCCGCCCGACCGCCGCTACACCTACGGGTACGGACGGGCCGAAGACCTCGCGGGAGTCGCCGTCGTGGCGGCCATCGCCGCGTCCTCGGCGGCGGCGGCATGGACGGCGGCGGAACGGCTCGTCCATCCGCAGCCGGTGTCCGGCCTGCCCGCCGTGGCCGCCGCCGCGCTCGTCGGGTTCGCGGGCAACGAGCTGGTCGCCCGGCACCGGATGCGGGTGGGCCGCCGCATCGGGTCGGCCGCGCTCGTCGCCGACGGCCTGCACGCCCGCACCGACGGGTTCGCGTCGCTGGCCGTCCTGCTCGGGGCGGGGGGCGCCGCGCTCGGCTGGGACCGCGCCGACCCGGTGGTGGGCCTGGCGATCACCGTCGTGATCCTGGCGGTGCTGCGGCAGGCGGCCCGGGAGGTCGTCCGGCGGCTCATGGACGCCGTCGACCCGGCGCTGGTCGCGACCGCCGAGGACGTCCTGCGCGCCACGCCGGGCGTCCGGGACGCCGGGACGGTCCGGCTGCGCTGGATCGGGCACCGGCTGCGCGCCGAGTGCGAGATCGTCGTCCCGCCCGACGCCACGGTCGCGGCGGCGCACCGGATCGCGGTGGACGCCGAGCGGGCGCTGCTGGACGCGCTCCCCCGGCTGGCCGCCGCGACCGTCCACGCCGACCCCGAGACCGCCGCGGGCGCCCGCCACCACGCCGCCCGCTAGCCGGCGGCGGCGTCCAAAAAGGCCGTGCGGGCCGGGGACGTCGTGTGCTGCGGCCAGAGCGCGTGCAGCGGCGCGTGGACGGCCGGTTCGAGGTCCAGGACGCGGACCCGGCCGTCCGCCGCCGGCCCCGGCGCGAGCGTCACGAACGCGACGGCGTCGGTGCCGATCACGGCCGTCGCGGGCGGGGTGCCCTGCAGTTCGCTGCGCTCGTGGCGGGGCTCGAACCCGGCCCGGCGGCACTGGTCCAGGAGGAAGTCGGTGTAGCTCGACCGGCCGGGCGTCCCCCAGACGAGGATCCGCTGGTCGCGCAGGTCGGCGAGGGCGACGGCGGGCCGTCCGGCCAGCGGGTGGTCGGCGGCGACGGCGACGCGCAGCCGGTGCCGCGCGAGCGTCGCCCGGACGAGCCCGTGCGGCGCCCGCATCCCCCGGCACAGCCCGAGGTCGAGGCGCCCGGCGGTGAGGTCGTCGGCGAGGTCGTCGGGGTAGCGCTGGTGGCTCTCGGCGCGCAGGCCGGGGTGCGCGGCGCGGGCGGCGGCGACCAGGACGCTGACCTCCTCGCCCGTCACCGCCGGGGTGTGGCCGACGCGCAGCGTCTCGGGCTCGTCCCGGCCGACCGCGCGGGCGCGCCGCACCGCCGACCGGGCCAGGCCGTGCAGGACGCGGGCGTCCTCGATCAGCGCGGCTCCGGCGGGCAGGACGGTCACCCGGCCGCCCTGCCGGTCCAGCAGCGGCACGCCCACCTCGCGTTCGAGGGCGCGGACGGACGTGCTGAGCGCCTGCTGCGTGAGGTGCAGGCGCTCGGCGGCCCGGGTGAAGCCGCCCTCCTCGGCCACCGCGATCAGGTGGTCCAGCTTGCGCAGGTCCAGCATCACGTCTTCCGGTCCCGTCCGCGCGGCGGGGCGCCGCGCCGCGTCCCAGGATAGGTTCAGCGGGTGGTGTACCCGCCGTTGGCGAAGATCGTCTGGCCGGTGATCCACCGGCCGCCGGTCGCCAGGAACTCCACGAGCGGGACGATGTCCTCGATCCGGGTGAGCCGGTCCCCCATCGCCTGGGACCGGTGGAACGCGACCCGCTCGGGCGTCTCCTGCGGGTAGAAGAACGGCGTGTCCATCGGCCCGGGGGCGACGTTGTTCACCGCGATCCCCCGGCTCGCGAACTCCTTCGCCGCCGCGCGGGTGAAATGCTCCAGCGGCGCCTTCGCGCCCGCGTAGGTGGAGTACCCGTCGGTGAAGGCCGCCAGCAGCGACGTGACGACGCTGATGATCGAGCCGTTGTCGTTGAGGCGGCGCCCGGCCTCCTGGAGGAAGAAATAGGCGGCCTTGGCGTTGACGGCGAACATGGTGTCGAAGTCGGCCTCGGTGGTGTCCAGGATCGGTTTCCTGAGCACCATTCCGGTGGTGTTGACGGCGACGTCCACGCCGCCGAACTCGTCCAGCGCCGTGTCGAACAGCCGCTGGACGTCGGCGACGCGCGTGAGGTCGCCCTGCACCGCGACGGCCTGCGTCCCGGCCGCCTGCACCGCCCCGACGGTCTTCTCCGCGTCGGCCTCGGACGCGGCGCCGTGGTAATGGACGACGACGTTCGCGCCCGCCGCCGCGAACCGCTCGCTGATCAGCCCGCCGAGGTTCTTCGCGCCGCCCGCGACGACGGCCACTTTCCCGTTCAGCTCGGTCATGAATAGACCCCCCTTTTCCGTGTCTCCCACGCTAGGAGGCGGCGGCGCCGGAAGGGAAACACGGAATTCTTGTGGGGTCACAACTGCGGCTGATGCCCTTCCAGGACGGCGAGCATCCGGGCGATCGCGGCCGTCCAGGGGAACTCCTCGGCGCGGGCGCGGGCGGCGGCGCGGCGTTCGGACGCGGGACGGCGCAGCAGGTCCTGCACGCCGTCGGCGAACCGTCCCGGGACGGCCGGGACCGCGACGCCCGCGCCCGGCGCCACCAGCTCGCGCGCCGCGCCCCGGTCGGCGGCCACGACGGGCGTGCCGCAGGCCAGGGCCTCCAGCACCGCGAGGCCGAACGACTCGACCGGGCAGGGGGCCAGCGCGACGTCGGCGGCCGCGAGCAGCCGGGCCACGTCGGCGCGGTTCGCGACGTGCCCGTGGAAGCGGACGGGCAGGTCGCCGCGCTCGGCCAGCGCCCGCAGCGCCGGGGCGAGCGGGCCGCCGCCGACGACGTCCAGCTCGACGGCCATCCCGCGCCGCCGCAGCTCCGCGACGGTCGCGAGCGCCAGCCCGGGGCGTTTCTCCCGCGACAGGCGGCCGAGGTGCAGCAGCCGGACGGGCCCGCCGTCCGGCCGCGCGGCGCCCGGACGGAACGTGTCCAGGTCCACCCCGAGCGGGACGCGGTGCAGGCGGGGCGCGCCGACGCGGGCGAACTCGTCCTCGGCGAACGCCGAGGTCGTCACGACCGCGTCGAAGGACGCCGCGAGCCGCCGGTTCCACCGGTCGGTGAGCGGCGCGAGCGGGACCGGGCCGGGCGTGCGGGACGCGAGGATCGCGTCCAGGCGCTCGTGCGAGAACAGCACCGACCGGACGCCGTTGCGCCGCGCCCACCGCGCGACGACGGTGAGGCTGGCCTTGTCGGACACCTCGACCACGTCCGGGCGGAGCCGGGCCAGCGCCCGCAGCACCGGCCGGGGGTTGAGGACGATCCGGTAGCCGGGCGCGACCGACGCGCCGGGCACGGTGACGACGACGCCGTTCTCGTCCTCGCGCCGGGTGTGGGCGCGGCCGGGGACGACGAGCGCGCGGTCGTGCCCGGCGGCGGCGTACCCGGCGCCGAGCCGGTCGACGGCCGTGCGGAGCCCGCCGGACACCGGGCTGTAGAGGTTGGCGAGCTGGACGACCCTCATGCCGCCGCCAGCGTCGCGTAGGTCACCGGGCGCCCGCCCGCCGCGACGGCCAGGTCGACGGCGGCGAGCGCGGCGCGGCGCAGCCCGGGACGGCCGAGGTCGGCGGGGTGCAGCGCGATACGGAACGGCGTTCCGGATCGGGCGAGCACGCGGGCGGCGTCAACCATCAGCCGGGCGCCGAACCGCTCCCCCGCCCCGCCCGGCCGGTGCGAGAGCGCGGGCATCGCCCGGACCGGCCCGCCCGGCAGGGGATGGACGGCGAGCTGGCTCGTCCAGTACGCGAAGCCGAGGGAGGCCAGAGCCCGCCGCGTCCCCGGCGAGGCCAGCCAGCCGGGGGGCGTGAAGCCGGTGACGGCGATGTCCGCCGCCGCCAGCAGCTCCAACCCCGCGCCGAGGCGCCGCGCGGCCTGCCGCTCGGTCAGCGACCAGAACTCGCCCGCGCCGCGCGCCAGCACCCGGTTCACCCCCCGCCGCCAGCGCGGCCCGCCGGGGACGCCCTCGTGCCGATAGCCGTGCAGGGACAGCTCGTGGCCGCGTCCGGCGGCCCGGTGCAGCAGGCGGACGAGCGCCGGGTCGTCCGGCAGCGCCGGACCGCCGCCGAACGGCCCGGGGATCAGCAGGAGCGTGGCGTGGACACCGCGTTCGTCCAGGTCGGCGAGCCACCGGGCGCTCGGCCCCGCGGTGCTCGGCGCCACGTCGTGGACCGAGACGACGAACGGGAAGGCGGAACGTCTCACGCGGCCGTCTTCGCCCGCCGTCCGGGCGCCGTGCCGTGGACGGCCTCCCGGTAGTGGCCGACCAGCTCCGCGCAGACGGTGTCCCAGCCGCGCCCGTGGACGGACTCCAGCGCCCGCAGCCCCATGCTCCGCCGCAGCCCGGCGTCGGCGGCGAGCGTCACCACGGCCGCGCGCAGGCCCTCGGCGTCGTCGGGCGCGTACAGCAGCCCGTTCACGCACGGCCGGACGAGGTCCAGCGGCCCGCCCGCCGCCGCCGCGACGACGGGGACGCCGCAGGCCAGCGCCTCCTGGACGGTCTGGCAGAACGTGTCGTCGGCGCCGGTGTGGACGAACACGTCCAGCGACGCCATCAGCTCCGACAGCTCGGTCCCGGTGCGGAACCCGGTGAACACGGCGTCCGGCAGCCGGCGGCGCAGCGACCGCTCCTCGGGGCCGTCGCCGACCACGACGAGCCGGACGCCGGGCAGGTCCGCCAGATGGGCCAGCAGCCCGGGGCGCTTCTCGGCGGCGAGCCGTCCGACGTAGCCGACCAGGATCTCGCCGCCCGGGGCGAGCCGCGCGCGCAGCGCCGCCGACCGGTGGCGGGGGTGGAAGCGGCGGCGGTCCACGCCGCGTCCCCACAGGTGGACGCGCGGGAACCCGCGCCGCTCCAACTCGGCGACGACGGGCGTGGACGGCGCCAGCGTGCGCTCGGCGCCCGCGTGCAGGCGGCGCAGCCACCACCAGATCAGCGGGTCGGTGGCGCGCAGCCCGTACCGCCGGGCGAATCCGGCGATGTCGGTCTGGAACACCGCGACGGCCGGGACGTCCAGCCGCCGCGCCGCCGCCAGCCCGGACGTCCCGAGCACGAGCGGCGAGGCCAGGTGGACGACGTCGGGCCGGAAGTCCCGCAGCACCGAGGTGACGCGGCGGGCCGGGACCCCGACGACGAACGACGAGTAGAAGGGGAGCGCGACGCCGGGCACGAGTTCGACGGGCGCCCCGGCGTACCCGTCCGGGCCGGGCCGGGGCGCGACGACAAGCGCCTCGTGCCCGCCGGCGGCGAGCTGTTCGAGGATGCGGCAGACCGAGTTCGTGACCCCGTTCACGCGGGGCAGGAACGACTCCGTCACGATGGCGACCTTCACGGCGCCGAGCGTGACCGGCGCGCACCACCGCACAGCCGCGCCCGACATTCCGGGAAACGAACAGCACGCGAACTTCCGCGTCCGTATCGAACGTCGCGCGAGCCTCCCGGCCGTCAGGACGCGGCGGTCCACAGGCGCGCGTAGGCGCCGTCCGCCGCGAGCAGGGCGTCGTGGGTGCCGGACTCGACGATCCGGCCGCCGTCCATGACGACGATCGTGTCGGCGTGCCGGGCGGTCTGGAGGCGGTGGGCGATGAGCAGCGTCGTCCGGCCGGACGCCAGGCGGTCCATCGCGGCGGTCACGCGCGCCTCGGTGGCGAGGTCGAGGTCGGCGGTTGCCTCGTCCAGCAGCAGGATCGCCGGGGCCACCAGCTCGGCGCGGGCCAGGCAGACGAGCTGGCGCTGCCCCGCCGAGAGCGACCGTCCGCGTTCGGTGACCTCGGTGTCGTAGCCGTCGGGCATGGCCGCGATGGCGGCGTGCGCGCCGACGGCCCGCGCCGCCGCCCGGACGCGCTCGTCGGAGGCGCCGGGGTCCCCGTAGGCGATGTTGTCGCGGACGGTCCCGGCGAACAGGAACGGCTCCTGCGGGACGTACCCGAGGCGGCGGCGGTAGGCGGCCGGGTCGAGAGTGCGCAGGTCGCAGCCGTCCACCAGCACCGCGCCCGCCACCGGGTCGGCGAACCGGGCGGCCAGCCGGACGAGCGTGGACTTGCCCGCGCCCGTCGCCCCGACGATCGCCACCCGCTCGCCGGGCGCGACGCGCAGGTCGACGCCGGTGACGACGTCGGTGCCGGTGCCGGGGTAGGCGTACCGGACGTCCCGGAACTCGATCGCCCCCGTGATGTCCGGGAGCGGCGCAGGGCGCTCGGGCGCGGGGACGGTCAGCGGCGCGGCCATCAGCCCGCCGATCCGGCCCATCGAGACCCGCGCCTGCTGCCAGTCGTCGAAGACGTCCGCGAACTGCTGGATCGGGCTGAAGAACAGGTCCAGGTACAGCAGGAACGCGATCAGCTCCCCGGCCGTCAGCGCGCCCCCGCCGGCCAGGCCCGCGCCGAGCCCGAGCACGAGGACGGCGGCCACCTCGCCGAGGAACTGCACGAACGGGAAGTACAGCGAGATGAGGTGCTGCGAGCGCAGCCGCGCGTCGGCGTAGGCGCGGGTCGCGGCGGCGAACTCGCGCTGCCGCCGCTCCTCCTGCGCGAACGCCTGCGTCTCCCGCACGCCCGACAGCGACTCCTGGAGGACGGCGTTGACGGTCGCGATCCGGTCCCGCGCCTCACGGTACGGCCCGGCCGACAGCCGCCGGAACACGACGGTCGCCGCGATCAGCGGGAGGAGCACCAGCGCCGTCGCGCCCGCCAGCCGCGCGTTCATCGTGAACATCGCGACGGCGACGCCCGCGAACGTGAACGTCCCGGCGACGGCGGTCAGCAGCCCGTCCGACAGCAGCGCGGAGAAGGCGCTGACGTCGGTGGTCATCCGGGTCATGATCCGGCCGGCCATCTCGCGCTCGTAGTAGTCGACCCCGAGCCGCTGGAGCTGGGCGAAGACGCGGAGCCGGAGCGCGTACATCAGCCGCTCGCCGGTCCGTCCGGTCACCAGCGTCACGGCCCGTCCGGCGAGCACGCCGAGCACGGTGACCAGGCAGAACACGCCCGCGACGGCCAGGACGGCGGCGGTGTCGCCGTGCAGGACGCCCCGGTCCACGCCGTCGCGCGACAGGTACGGCCCGGCGATCCCGGCCGCCGCGTCGCACAGCACGAGCGCGAGCCCGGCCGCGAGCGCGCCCCGGTACGGCCGCAGGAACCTCCGCAGCGTGAAGCCGGAGTCGGGACGGGTCTCGGCGGCGACGTCCACGCCCGGCACGTCCGTCGCGGGCGGCAGCTCGGCGACGCGGCGCAGCAGGTCGGCGTCCTCGGGGAGCAGTTCGGCCCGTTCGGGCGCCGCGCGCCGGACGGGTTCGGGCTCGTCCGCGCCGTCGTCCAGTTGCTCCCGCTCGCCCGCCAGCAGCACGCGGTACCGGGCGCAGCGGGCCGTCAGCTCCTCGTGCGTGCCGGTGTCGACGACGCGGCCCGCGTCCACGACGGCGATCCGGTCGGCGAGGCGCAGCGTGGACCGGCGGTGCGCGATGATCAGCGTCGTCCGGCCGGCGAGGACGCGCCGCAGCGTCGCGTGGATGCTCTCCTCGACCCGCGCGTCGACCGCGCTCGTCGCGCCGTCCAGGACCAGCACGGGCGGGTCGGCCAGCAGCGCGCGGGCCAGCGCGAGCCGCTGCCGCTGCCCGCCCGACAGCGTGATGCCGCGCTCGCCGACGACGGTCGCGTACCCGTCGGGCAGCGCCGCGATGAACCCGGCGGCCTCGGCGGCGCGCGCGGCGGCGGCCACCTCGGCGTCGGTGGCGTCCGGACGGCCGTGCGCGATGTTGTCGCGGACGCTCCGGGAGTACAGGAACGCGTCCTCGAACACCATGCCAATCTGGGAGCGCAGCGAGCCGAGCGTCACCGACCGCACGTCCCGGCCGTCCACCCGCACGCTTCCTTGCTGCGGGTCGTAGAACCGCGCGAGCAGCATCGCGGCCGTGGACTTCCCGGACGCGGACGCGCCGACGAGCGCGACCGTCTCGCCGGGCGCCAGATGCAGGTCGAAGCCGTCCAGGACCGGTTCGGAGCGGCGGAACCCGAACGTCACGGCGTCGAAGTCGATGCGGCCCGCGACTTTCGGCAGCTCCACCGCGTCCGGGGCGTCCGCGACCGCCGGGACGGAGTCCAGCAGCTCGAACACGCGCGCCGCGCCCGCGCGGGCCTGCTGGACGCGGCCGAACAGCCCCGCGAGGCTCTGCGCCGGGCCGGTGAGCATGACGAGGTAGGACGCGAACGCCAGGAACGTCCCGACCGTGATCTGGTGCCGGATCGCCAGCCAGCCGCCGAACGCCAGCACCGCGACCTGCCCGAACGCCGGGACGGCCGCCAGCGCGGGCTGGAACCGCGCCATGATCCGGATCGTGCGCATGCTGGAGCCGAACAGCGCCGCCGCCGCGCCCTCCAGCCGCCGCAGCTCGCGGTCCTCGGCGCCGAACGCCTTCACGACCCGGACGCCGGTGACGGCCTGGTCCACGATCTCGGCGACGTCCGCCGCGCGAGCCTGGGCGTCGAACGTCGCGGGGACGAGCGTCCGCCGCATCCGCCACGACAGCGCCGCGAGCGCGGGCACGACGGTCAGCGACACGAGCGCGAGCGGCGGCGACAGCACGACCATCACCGCGAGCGCCCCGGTCATGAGCAGCACGCTCGCGGCGATCGACGGGATCGCGCGGGTGACGGCCGAGATGAGCTGCACGTCGGCGCTCGCGCGGCTGGCGAGCTGCCCGGTGGACAGCGTGCCGTGGGCGGCGAGGTCGAGCCGCTGCACCTGCGCGTGGATCGCCTCGCGCAGCGCGATGACGACCTCGACGTTCACCTTCGCGGCCCGGTAGCGGCGCACCTTCGTCAGCGCGAACCCCGCGACGGCCAGCGCGAGCAGCACGCCGAGCCAGGGCAGCAGCGGGGCGCCGTGGCCGAGGATCGCGTCGTCCACGATCCGCCGCTCGACCACCGGGACGGCCACGCCGACCGCCGCGACCCCGACGGCCGTGACGGCGGTTGCGACGAGACTGGCGCGCTGCGCCCGCGCGTAGGGCAGCAGGCGGCGGAGACCCGGGGCGTCGCTCATCGCGTCCCCAGATCTATCACCCGTTTCCCGGCGGGCGCACCCGGTAGTGGTAGCGGGCCACGACCGTGAAGCCCGCCGTCGCGTACAGCGCCCGCGCCGCCGCGTTCCGCTCGGTCACGCAGAGGTAGGCGCGGCGTGCGCCGCGCGCCCGGCCGTCGGCGAGCAGCGCCCGCAGGACGGTCCTCGCCAGGCCGCGCCGCCGCGCCTCGGGCCGGACGGCCATGCAGTACACGCCGAGCCAGTCGTCCTGCGGGACGGCCCGGCCGACCGCCGCGCCGTCCCCCGCCGCCGCGTACCGGGCCGGGGTGCCGGTGAGGATGCGGCGCGCGACGGGCTCGGCGTCGTCGTAGCGTCCGTCGACCGACCACCACGCGTCCATCCACTCCGGGGACGGGACGTCGGCGATCACCGCGTCCGGCGGGGGCTCCTCGGCGTCCAGGTCGGCGGTCAGGACGAGCGTCGGATCCACCTTGGCGTAGCCGCGCCGCTCCAGCAGCGCGTCCAGGGCGGCGGGACGGGCTCCCGGGCCGATGTGGAACGTCGGGCGCTCGTCGCGGCGCAGGTAGTACTCCTCGGCGGCGCGGATCGCGGCGTCGGTGTCGGCGGGGTGGGCGGCGGGCCAGACCGAGTTGGCGCGCTTGGTGACGCCGTCGGCGAACCGCAGCCGCCAGCCGTGGACGTCCGCGACCACGGGGGCGGGCCACGCCGCGTCGATCAGGCGCTCGAAGTCGGTCACCGGCCGAGCATAGGCAGGCGAACGGCCCCGGCGTTCGCCGGGGCCGTTCTGGTCGTGCTTATCCGAGGGGCTTGGGCGTGCCCTTCTTGCCCGGGCCGTGACCCCACTTCAGGACCTCGTACTTCACACCCTCGATGTGGCCCGCATCGGTGCCGGTGACGTACTTGCTCGCCGGCTTCTTCCCGTCCACCAGGTGACGGAAGGTGTAGGTGTCCAGGTCCAGCATCACCCCACGATGCGACGGCTCACCCGGACCGACGTCGCCGACGAACCCGGTGACACTGCGGCCCTGGTAGGAGACCTTGACCTTGGTGTTCATCGGCCAGCTCGGGCTGGCGAACATGCCCTTCTGCATCGGCTTCCCGGACGCCGGAGCACCGGTGTCACCGTTCACACCCGAACCGTCGTCCCAGAAGTAGGACGCGGTCGTCTTACCGGTCAGCAGCGCCTTCTTCTTCGCGGGAGCCTTCTTGGCCGGGGCGTGCTGGGCGGCGGCGGTCGTGGTGGCGGCCTTGGTCGCCGGGGCCTCGTCATGGGTGGACGCGGCGGCCACACCGGCCACCATCATCCCCGCCAGAGCAGAACCCGTCACCGTCGCCATCAGAACATTCGTCGCACGCTGATGCATCAAGAAATCCTTTGTTCGGCGGACAGAACAACCGCCCCAGGCCATGCGAGGGCCGTGGAATCAGAGCGGTGTGAGCGCCGTGCGAAGGAGAAGAAGAGCCTCGCCCGAGAAGGGGCGGGACACGACGCCCGAAGCGGATCGGCCGAGAAGGGCCGCGCTTCCAGAAAGAGGGACCGCGTGTCGCGATCTGGGGTGTATAACCCCGCGATGTCCCAGATGATGCCCCCGGAAAGGTAAAGAACCGAGGGCCGAGGTCATGGGACCGTCGCGATCCACCGGGTATAACCCCACGGGACGGTCCAGCATGCCCCGCGAAAGGTAAAGAACCCGGGGGCGGGAAAGGACGCGTGAAGCGTCCTGGCAGAACGGCGGGACGCCCGGTCGACGGAAAGGATGCCTCGCCGCGCGGTAAAGAAGATCAGGATTCCGGCCGCGCCCCTCCGCCGGACGCCGCGTTCCGGGTACGGCCCCGACGGAACCGGCATCCTCGGAAAGAGGCACCATGGTCAAGAAATGTGTGGCGGAGTTCCTCGGGACCGCGCTGCTCGTCTACTTCGCCGTCGGGGTGGCGGCGCTGTCGTTCGGCTTCGGCGTCACCGGGCGCAGCCTGTCCGCCGGGGTCGTCGCGACCGCGCTGACCTTCGGCTTCGTGATGCTCGTGCTGACCTACGTCCTCGCGCCGATCTCCGGCGCCCACGTCAACCCGGCCGTCACGCTCGGCGCGCTGATCGTGGGCCGGATCAGCGTGCGCGGCGCCGTCGGCTACTGGATCGCGCAGTTCCTCGGCGGCATCGTCGGCGCGCTGATCCTGTGGGCGACGCTGAACGCGTCGCCGATCTACCGCCGCGCCACGACGGGCCTCGGCGCGGACGGCTGGGGCTCGGCGAGCATCATCCGGGTGAGCCTCGGCGGCGCGTTCCTCGCCGAGGTCGTCCTGACGGCGTTCTTCGTGTTCGCGGTGCTGGCCGTGACGAGCAAGACCGCCGACCGCGCCACCGCGGGCGTCGTCATCGGCCTGTCACTCGCGGTCGCCCACCTCATCGGCGTCGCGATCACCGGGACGTCGGTGAACCCGGCGCGCGCGCTCGGCCCGGCGGTGATCGTCGGCGGGACGGCGCTCGGCCAGGTGTGGCTGTTCATCGTCGCGCCGATGGTCGGGGCGGTGGTCGCGGCGGCCGTCCACCTGTACTTCCACCCGGTCGCGGCGGCGACCGCGCCGCCGGAGGAGCCCCGGGCGCCCGCCGAGCCCTGACCCGCTACTCCTCGCCCCCGTGCGGCGCGTTGCCGTTCCCGGCGGGGGTGTGCGACGTCTTCGGGTGCTTGACCGGGCGCTTGGGCGGGTGCTCGGTCACACCGCGCCCGGGGACGGGGGTCCTCGGCGCGTCGCTCGGAACGGCCTCGAACGGCGCGTGCCCCTTCCCCGGCGACGGCGTCGGCGTGGCGGACGCGTCCGGTGTAGGACGCGGCGCGGGACTCGCGTCCGGATGCGGCACGACGGGACGCCCCGCCGGCCCGGTCCCGCCCCGCTCCCGGTCCGGGGCGTCCGTCCGCGTCGCCGGGTGCGTCCGCGCGGGCGCGCCGCCCGGCGCGGGCAGATGACCGCTCGCGGCGGCGAGACCCGCCCCGCCGCCGAGCACCGCCACGACCCCGCCCACGGCCAGCGCCCGGACCGTCACGGCACGGACGCGACGCGGCGCCCGCTCCGCCCGCGCCGCCCGGAACGCGGCGACCGCCGCCTCCTCGCCCGCCAGCTCCCCTGGCCCCGCCGAAGCCTGCGCCGCCTCCACCAGCCGGGTCAGCGCAGGCGACCCGATCTCCCGGATCTCGTCGCTCACTGTGTCTCCCGCGAGCCTACGGCGCGCTCAAAGCCGCACGCTTCCCTCGTCACTCTGGTCGCAAGCTCCCGCCGCTCCTCAGTCCAGCGCACTGCGCGCGCCTTCGGCTCGCTCACGGTGCCTCCCGCGAGCCTGCGGCGTGCTGGATGCCGCACGCTTCCCTCGCTCGTCCCTCGCTCCGCGCGGTCCTCAGTCCAGCGCACGGCGCGCGCCTTCGGCTCGCGCTGTGGCTCCCGCCCGCCTGCGGCGTACCCGATGCCGTGCGCTTCCGGCTCGCTCACAGTGCCCCCTCGGTGTGGGTGCGGACCGGGGCGGCGCCGGTGTCCGGTGCGGTGTCCAGTCGCGCGGCGAGGCGGCGCAGCCCCCGGTAGGCGGCCGTGCGCACCGCGCCCGCACGCTTGCCGAGCACGCGGCCCGCGCGTTCGGCGTCCAGGCCGACGACGACGCGCAGCAGGACCGCCTCGGCTTGGTCCGGCGGCAGCTCGGCGATCAGCCGTACTGCCGCGTCCGTCGACAGCCGGGCGAGCGCGAGCGCCTCGGTGTCCTCGCGGGCGGGCATCGACAGCACCTCCTCCAGCGAGCGGTCCGCGACGGGCCGCCGGGAGCGGCGGCGCAGCAGGTCCAGCGCGCGGTTGCGGACGATCGTCGCGCACCAGCCACGGAACGCGTCCACCTCGCCCTGGAATCCGGCGATGTCGCGGGCGATCTGGAGCCACGCCTCGGCGGTCACGTCCTCGGCGTCGGACCCGGCGAGCGCGCGGGCGTAGCGCAGCAGCCGGGGCTGGACGTCCCGGTAGAGCAGCCGGAACGCGTCCTCGTCGCCGCCGGCCGCCGCCGCGACGGCCCGGCCGAGCTCGTCCTCCGTGGCGTCCTCCACGGCGCCATTGTGCAGGCAAACCCGGACTGGTGTGACATCTGTGAGTATTCCGGCGCTCAGGGATCAGGGCCGTCAGAACGCCCCTCCCGCGAGCAGTGATGGAACCGATGACCCACGACGTGATCACGCACGGCCCGGAGACCGAGGCGCCCGAGCCGGTCTTCGTCGACCCGACCGGGCGGCGGCGGAGGCTGCTGCGCGGCCTCGGCCTGGCCGCCGGCGGGCTGTGCGCGTCCTTCCTGGCCGCGGTCGGCCTCGGCGCCGCGACCGGCGCGCGGGTGCCGATGACGCCGTGGACCGGCGACGGCCCCACCGCGACCGTCTCCCCCGCCCACCCCCGCCCGAAGCAGGAGCGGACGCCCCGGATCCGGACCGTCCCGGCGGCGACGCCCCGTGCGGTGCCGCGCCCCGCCCCGGCGAGCCGTCCCGCCGTCGCGGCGCGGCCGGACGCGGCGCCGGCGCCGACCGCGCGCTCCACGGCCGCGCCCCTCCCGTCGTCGCACGCCGCGACGCCGACGCCGGGCCACGGACGGGTCACGCCCCCCGCCAAGGGCCGGACCAAGAAGCCGTGACGAGACGCCGCTCCGAACCGCGCGGCCACTGGGCGCTGCTCGCGCTCGGCGGGCTCGCGCTGGCCGCCCTGCTGCTCCTGGACGGCTTCGCGCACGGCGCCGTCGGCGAGGGCCCGCACCGGACGCCGCCGCACCCGGCCCCCGCGCCCGCCGCCGTGACGTCCGGCGGCCCGGTCCTGAACCTGGCGGACGGCACGCCGCGCAGCCGCCGCCTCCCCGCCAAGACGATCGCGCTCACCTTCGACGACGGCCCCGACCCGGTCTGGACACCCAAGATCCTGGACGTCCTGCGCCGCCACAACGCCCACGCCACGTTCTTCGCCACCGGCGCCCACGCCGCGCAGCACCCCGGGATCGTCCGGCGGATCCTGCGCGAGGGCCACGAGATCGGCTCGCACACCTACACGCACGCGGACATGGCGTCCGCCCCGGCCTGGCGCGACGACCTCGAACTCGACCTCACCCAGCGGGCGCTGGCCGGCGCCGCCGGGGTCCACACGCGGCTGCTGCGGATGCCGTACTCGTCGGTCCCGGGCGGGCTGACCACCGCCGAGTGGCGGGCCGCCGAGCGCGCGGGCCGCGCCGGCTACCTGGTCGTGCTCGCCGACCGCGACACCGAGGACTGGCGCCGTCCGGGCACCGCCGCGATCGTGGACCGGGCCATCGCCGGGACGGGCGGCGCGGTCGTCATGCTGCACGACTCCGGCGGCGACCGGGCCGAGACCGTCGCGGCGGTCGAGCAGATCATCACGCGCCTCCAGCCGCGCGGCTACCGGTTCACGACCGTGAGCGCGGCGCTGCGGCTGCCGCCCGCCGCCGTCCCCGCGTCCGGCACCGAGAGGTTCATCGGCTGGACGCTCGTGACCGCGCAGCGGGCGGCGGGCGCGCTGACCGGCGGGCTCGGGGCGGTGTTCGGCGTCGCCGGGGCGCTGTACGCGATCCGGCTCGTCGCGCTGCTGCTGTTCGCGCACGTCCACATGCGCCGGGTGCGGCGGGGCCGACGGCCGCCGCCGCGCCACTGGCCGGGCGTCTCGGTGATCGTCCCCGCCTACAACGAGGAGGCGGGCATCGCGGCGACGGTCCGGTCGCTGCTGGACACCGACTATCCGGGCGCGCTGGAGGTCGTCGTCGTGGACGACGGGTCCCGCGACGCGACGGCGGCCATCGTGGAGTCGCTGGCGCTGCCCGGGGTCCGGCTCGTCCGCAAGGCCAACGGCGGCAAGCCGAGCGCGCTGAACGCGGGCGTCGGCATGGCGCTCTACGACGTGCTGGTGCTCGTGGACGGCGACACGGTCTTCCAGCGGGACACGATCCGGCATCTCGTCACGGCGCTGGAGGACCCGTCGGTCGGCGCGGTCAGCGGCAACACCAAGGTCGCCAACCGGGGCGGGATCCTCGGCCGCTGGCAGCACATCGAGTACGTCATCGGCTTCAACCTCGACCGGCGCATGTTCGACGTCCTCCAGTGCATGCCGACCGTCCCCGGCGCGATCGGCGCGTTCCGCCGCGCGGCGCTGGCGTCGGTCGGCGGCGTCCCGGAGGACACCCTCGCCGAGGACACCGACCTGACCATGGCGATCTGCCGGACGGGCTGGCGAGTCATCTACGAGGAGAACGCCGTCGCGTGGACCGAGGCGCCCGCGTCGCTGCGCCAGCTCTGGCGGCAGCGCTACCGCTGGTGCTACGGGACGATGCAGGCGATGTGGAAGCACCGGGGGTCGGTCGTGCAGGGCGGCGCCTCGGGCCGGTTCGGCCGCCGCGCGCTGCCCTACCTGCTCGTCTTCCAGGTCGTGCTGCCGGTCTTCGCGCCCGCCGTGGACCTGTTCGCGGTGTTCGGCGTGCTGTTCCTCGACCCGGTGGCGCCGCTCGTGACCTGGTCGCTGTTCGTCGCGGCGCAGGCGGCGGCGGGCGCGTACGCGCTGTGGCTGGACGGCGAGCGGATCCGGCCGCTGTGGGCGCTGCCGCTCCAGCAGGTCGTCTACCGGCAGCTCATGTACCTCGTGGTGATCCAGTCGCTCGTCACGGCCGCGCTCGGCGCGCGGCTGCGCTGGCACACGATCCGCCGGACCGGGACGTTCGCGGACGCGCCCGTCCCGGTCCCCTGAGCCCCGTCCGTCCGGCCGTTCCCCCTCGGCCGGACGGACGGTCTTTCCTCACCGCAGGGTGGCGATCCCGTCGATGCCGACGACCGGGCGCCCGGACGTCCCCGCCACCACGATCTTGATCGTGTGCTTGGCGCTGGACGACCACGCCTTCGTCCACGCGAGCTGCCGGTAGGCGGTGGTGGACGCGCGGGTGTCGAGCGTCCCGGCCTTCTTGCCGTCCACGTAGACCGTGACCGCGCCGGTGTTCTTGGCGCGCTTGACGATGAGGCCCACCGAGCGGCCGGTGAACGTCCAGGACGCGTACGCGCCGCGCGAGCTGGAGTACAGCCCGCGTCCGCCGAGGTAGGACGACGTCGTCGTGGTCCGCCAGGTGCCCTTGCGGTAGGCGCTCTGCTCGGAGACGAGCGCGGACGTCCGGGCCACCGAGGAGGTCGCCGCGTTGCCCGCCGCGTCCGTCGCCGTCAGCGCCCAGGTCGCCGAGCCCGGCTTGGCCGTCGCCGACCAGCTCGTGGTGGTCGGGGAGAACGTCTTCGCGCTCGGGGACGTCGCCCGGACGGCCGCCAGCAGCGTGTTGTCGGTGGCCTTCCAGCCGAGCGTGACGGGCACGGCGGTCGTGTTCACGGTCGAGCGGCGCAGCGCCAGCGCGGCCCCCGACCCGAACACCGGCTTCGTGGCGTCGGCGGTGACGGCGTAGGCGGGCGCGTCGGTGACCTTCCCGCCCGCGTAGACGGCCCGCAGCGCGAGCGTGTGCGCGCCGGCCGCGAGCGTCACGGCGGCGGACGTGGCGGTCCCGGCGGGCTGCGCGACGACCTTGCCGTCCACCCGGACCTCGTAGGACTCGGCGCCCGTGGCCTTCCAGCCGAGCGTCACCGCGCCCTTGGTGTAGTAGCGGGTGCCGGACTTGGCGGCCCCGGCCAGCGACGTCGCCGGGACGGGCCAGGTGATGTTCCGCGCGGCCGTCCGGATCGCGGGCAGCTTGGCGTACAGGTCGGTGCCGGGGCACTCGGTCGCGAACCCGTCGCGGTGCCCGGAGATCGTGTTGAACGTGACCTCGGTGCCGTAGGGGTACTTGCCGCCGGTGCCGTCGGGGGCGAGCGAGGTCAGCTTCGTGGTCCCGGTCGGGTCGACGCCGGTGAGGCCGAGCTTCCAGGCGGAGATCCGCGCGACGGCGTCGAGGGCGGCCGCGCTCGGCTGGACGGACGTGTAGTTCCCGAGCACCGCCACGCCCGTGGTGTCGGTGTTGAACCCGTAGGTGTGCGCGCCGTGGACCGGACGGTCCGTCCCGCCCGCGCGGCCCTCGAAGATCGTCCCGCACTTGTCGACCAGGAAGTTGTAGCCGATGTCGTCCCAGCCCTCGCTCTGCACGTGGTAGAGGAAGATCGCCCGGACGGCGGACGCCGAGTCCGCGCAGGCCACGTCGTTCCCGGTGTCGGTGTGGTGGACGAACACCGCTTTCACCGACGCGTCGTAGGTCGGCGGCGCCTTGACCAGCGACTCGTCCGCGCCCCACCCGACGCGCGCCACCAGCGCGGGCTGCGGCACGGCGGCGGCCTTCACGGTTGGCGAGTCCGACGGCGCGGGCGAACCGGCGGGCTCGACGGCGGCGGCCAGCCGAACCGGGACGGGCCGTCCGGCGGCGCGGGTCGTGGTCCGTCCGGTGCCGGGGTCGACCAGGTCGACGCGGAGCCCGGCGGGCAGCGTCCGGCCGTGCCCGGTCACGCGGACCTCGACGCCGTCCGACGGCCCGGTCCACAGCGCGCCGGTGCCGCCGCGCACGTTCTTGCCCGGCTTGTCCGGGACGTCCTGGGTCTCGGTCGTGACACTGCGCCACGGCGACCAGGTGCCCGTCTTCTGCGCCCGCGTGCGGACCCGGACCGTCCCGCGCAGTTCGGCGCGCGGCCGGTCCCAGGTGACACCGACCAGGCTGAACGGCGCGGTGGTCGCGGCGGGCAGCCCGCGCGTGTGCGCGCCGAGGTCGCGCAAGGAGCGCGCGGCGACCCGGCCGGGGTCGACGTGGGCGGCCGGCACGGCCCGGACGGGCGGCGCGTCGGCGGCGCGAAAGGCGACGATTCCGCCCGCCGCGACGAGCGCGACGGCGGACGCGCCCGCGAGGACGAGTCTCGGCATGGTTCTCCGATCGGGAGCGGGACCCGCACGGGCGGGGTCCCCGGGCCGCGCGATCGCGGCGGCCACCAAGATCCCATGATCGGGGCCGCCGAACCACCGGAGATGCGGTCTTTATCCCGATTTCAGTGCTTTGTCACACACGCCGTCGAACGGAATCCCGGCCCGCCGGTTCACCGCGCAGGACCGGCGGACCGGGCTCCGCCACCGGAACCTTGGTCACCGGCACCCCGAAGACTACTGTGCGTCATCATCCGGCACGATACGAAGCCGAAAATCACGATCGGCCGCCGACCGCGCCGGGTGTGCTTTTCCCGGCCCCGGACATCGTCCTTTTCCGAAATGGCCGCAGGAGTCGCCGGGCGGCCATTCGGCATTCACCGCGGCAGCGGCAGCTCGCACCACACGGCCTTCCCGCCGGGCGTGCAACGCACGCCCCACCGCCGCGACAGCCGCGCCACCACCTGGAGGCCCCGGCCGCCGTCGGCGCAGACGTCCTCGCCCGCCCGGACGCGCGGCTGCCCGTCGT
Source organism: Actinomadura rubteroloni (assembly GCF_002911665.1). Classification (NCBI taxonomy): domain Bacteria; kingdom Bacillati; phylum Actinomycetota; class Actinomycetes; order Streptosporangiales; family Thermomonosporaceae; genus Actinomadura; species Actinomadura rubteroloni. The sequence goes on along the minus strand of NZ_MTBP01000003.1, from coordinate 12,612 downwards.
AGGAGTCGAACACCTCCAGGACGAGCCCGCCCTCGCGGATCAGCCGCAGCGTGATCGGCCCGCCCGCGTGCCGGTAGGCGTTGGTGACCAGCTCCGACGCCAGCAGCACCGCCGTGTCGGCGAGCGCGCCGAGGCCCCAGCGGCGCAGCCGCTCGCGGACCAGCCCGCGGGCGCGGCGCGCGGCGGCGGGCTCGGCGGGCAGCGCGAACGCGACGTGGTCCTCCTCGGGGATGCGGTGCAGCCGGGCGAGCAGCATCGCGATGTCGTCGCGCTGGTGGTCGTCGAAGACGCCGTCGAGCGTCTCGCGGCACAGTTCGTCCAGGTCGCCGGCGCCCCGGTCGAAGACGGCGCGCAGCCGGTCGAAGCCCACGTCGATGTCGCGGGCGCGGTGCTCGACCAGCCCGTCGGTGTAGAGGAACAGCAGGGTGCCGTCGGCGACGGGGAACTCGCGGCTGACGACCGGGCCGTCGCCGATCCCGAGCGGCGGCGCGGGCGGGACGTCCAGGTAGGCGGCGGGCGAGCCCGGCGCGGCCAGCAGCGGCGGCGGATGCCCGGCGCTCGCGACCTCGCACCGGCCGCTGACCGCGTCGTACACGACGTAGGCGCAGGTCGCGAAGTGCGGTTCGCGCTCGCCGAGGGTGCGCATCAGGGCGTCCAGCCGCTCCAGCGCCTCGGCGGGCGGCAGGTCGAGGGCGGCGAGGGTCTGGATCGCGGTGCGGAGCCGTCCCATCGTGACGGCCGCCCGGACGCCGTGCCCGGCGACGTCGCCGACGACGAGCGCGACCCGCGCGCCGGGCAGCGCGATGGCCTCGTACCAGTCGCCGCCGACCTCGATGAGCCGTCCGCCGGGCAGGTAGCGGTGCCGCAGCTCCACGGTCGCGGGCGCGGACAGGTCGGTCGGCAGCAGGCTGCGCTGGAGCGTCAGCGCCGTCGCGCGCTCGCGCCCGTACCGGTGGGCGCACTCGACGAGGATCGCCGCGCGGCTCGCGAACTCCATGCCGACCTCGACGTCGTAGGCGTCGAACGGGCGGTGCGCGGGCGTCCGGACGCACACGAAGAACCCGAGGAGCCCGCCCGCCTCGGTGATCGGCAGCAGGAGCAGCGACGCGCCCTTGAACAGGTCCGCGACGGGCGGACGGCGCCACTCGGCGGCCAGCCGGACGGCGCTCTCGGCGTCCAGCGTGACCCGCACCGGCTCGCCCGTCGCCAGGCACCGCGCGTACGGGCTGTCGTCGGGGTACACGACGGCCTCGCCGGTCGGGAACGCCGCGTCCCACGCCGAGTCGCCGTCGTCGGTGGCCAGGGCCATCCGCCGCATCGGCGCGACGCCCGCCGCGGGCGGCTCCTCGGGGTCGAGCGCGCTCTCCAGCAGCAGCAGGCTCGCCACGTTGCACAGATGCGGGACGGCCACCTCGACCAGCCCGCGCGCGAGCAGGTCGAGGTCGAGGGTGGAGCCGAGGCGCGGCAGGGCGTCGTCCAGCAGGGCGCGGCGGACGAGCGCGGGGTCCACGAACCGCTCGGCGTGCGGCACGGGCACGCGGACGAGCGCGAGGACGGCGACCCCGTCGGGATCGGCGGCGGCGCTCAGCGGATGGAGCGTGACGACGGCCTCGTGCGCGCCGCCGGAGGTCTCGACGGAGAGCATGACGGTGCGTTCGCGTCCGCTGCGCACCGTCTCGCACAGCGGCGCGCCGGCCCCGGCGATCACCTCGTCCAGCGGGACGCCCGGCTCGATTCGCAGGACGGCCGCCGCATTTCGATCGAACTGAAGCACCTTCCCCGACGAATCCATGCCGAGAATAAGAATCCGGGTGGACGACTCCATCACTCGATTATGGGACATCCCGTCCCGTTTTGCAGGACAAACCGGCCGGATCTGCGGCATAGAATTCGGTTCGCCGTTTCCGTTAACGCTGACAGACCGCCCGGGAACGGTCCATAAAGGACGGGCGCCGCTCAGAAGGCCCCGAACACCCGTTCCGGCGGTTCGGGGGGCACGACGTCCGCCGCGGCGCGGATCGGGGCCGCGCCGCCGCCGAACGCGACGAGGTCGGCGCCGTCCACCAGCCGCGCCCGCGCGATCCCGCCCGCCGCCCGGCGCGTCAGCGCGTCGGCGGGCAGCGGCGCGCGCGACGCCGCCAGCACGATGTTCCCGAACCGGCGCCCGCGCAGCACCCCGGGGTCGGCGAGCATGAGGACGTGCGGGAACACCTCCCGCACCGTCGCCGTGACCCGCCGCGCGAACGCCAGCCGCGTCCCGTCGGCGATGTTCATCAGGTAGACCCCGGCGGGCCGCAGCACCCGCGCCGCCTCCCGGGTGAACGCCTCGGTGACCAGCTCGGCCGGGACGGTCGCGTCCGCGAACGCGTCCAGCACCACGAGGTCGTCGGACGCGTCCGGGATCGCGGCGAGGCCCGTCCGACCGTCGGTGATCCGGATCTTCACGCCGCGCACGCCCCGCAATGGCAGCCGCTCGCGCACGAGCGCGACCAGCTCGCCGTCCGGCTCCAGCACGACCTGCCGCGAGCCGGGCCGGGTCGCGGCGAGGTAGCGGGGCAGCGTGCAGCCCGCGCCGCCGACGTGGACGGCGTCGAACGGCTCGCCGGGCAGGCCGAGGCAGTCCACGATGTCGCCGAGCAGCCGCATGTACTCGAAGTCCAGGTACGTCGGGTCGGCGAGGTCCACGTAGGACTGCGGGACGCCGCCGACGATCAGGACCCAGCCGCCGTCGCGGTCGGCGTCGCGCAGCAGCTCGGCCCGTCCGCCGCCCACCGGACGCAGGTCCGGGACGGGCGTGCGGTCGTTCCTGCCTCTGCGTGCCATGCCCCCACTCTAGGAGCCCCCGGCGGCCCGGCCGCCCGCCGGATGAAGTAGGTTCTGCGGCGAACCGAATCACGTTCGAGAAGGGGGCCGCCGTGACACCGCCGCTCAGTGAGCAGCCCCCGGACTGGACGGAGCCGGGCGCGCACCCGGTCGTCCCGGGCGTCCACCGGATCCCGCTGCCGGTGCCCGTCCCGGGCCTGCACGCGGTGAACGTCTACGTGATCGACGACCCGTCCGGGCCGGTCGTCGTGGACTCCGGCTGGGCGTTCCCGGACGCACGCACTGCCCTGGACGAGGCGCTCGGGCTGCTCGGCCTGACGGCCGGGGACGTCTCGCAGTTCCTCGTCACCCACGCCCACATCGACCACTACTCGCAGGCCCTGAAGCTGCGCGAGGCGTTCGGGACGCGCGTGCGGGTCGGCCGGGGCGAGGAGCCGTCGATCAAGGCGTTCAACGCCGCCGACCGCAGCCGGCGCCAGATCGAGCTGCTGCGCCGGTGCGGGGCGCCCGACCTCGCCGCCGAGATCGCCGCGCTGGACCGGGGCGGGGAACGCTCCATCGCCGACCCGCTCCCCGACGCCTGGCTCGACGACGGCGAACGCGTCGCCCTCACCGCCCGCGACCTGGACGTCTTCGCCACCCCCGGCCACACGCGCGGCCACGTCGTGCTGCGCGACGCCGCCGCCGGGCTGCTGTTCGCGGGCGACCACGTCCTGCCGCACATCAGCCCGTCGATCGGGCTGGAGCCCGAGCCCGAGGCGAGCCCGCTGCGCAGCTACCTGGACTCGCTGCGGCTCGTCCGGGACCTGCCCGACACGCTGCTGCTGCCCGCGCACGGCGGCGTCACCGCCAGCGTCCACACCCGCGTGGACGAGTTGCTCGCCCACCACGAAGCGCGCCTGGACGCCGCCGCCGCGCAGGTCCGCGCCGGGAACACCACCGCGCTGGAGGTCGCGCGGGCGATGCCGTGGACGCGCCGCCGCCGCGCCCTGGACGACCTGGACCCCTTCAGCCGGATGCTCGCCGTCCTGGAGATCGGCGCGCACCTGGACGTCCTCACCGAGCAGCGGATTTTGGACGCGGCCGAGTCCGGCGGCGTCCGCACCTACGCCGTCCGCGCCTGACCGGCGACCCGCCGCTCCCCCTCGCGCCACAGCTCGGCGGCGTCCGCGCGGCTCGCGGGCGGCGCGGGAACGGTCCAGAAAACGAACGCGGCGTCGCTCGTCCAGCGGGCGGCGCGCGCCCGCACGGCGGCGTGCGGATCGGCGGCGGCGTAGTCCTGGAGCGCCGCGCGGTCCGTCCAGGCCGAGAGCGTCCAGAACTCGCCGCGCAGCGGGCGGGCGCGCAGCGCGACGCCGACCGCGCCGGGCGCGCGGAGCGCCTGCCGCCGCAGCCGCAGCGCGTCGAGCAGGAAGCGGGGCGACCGCCGGATCCCGCGCAGCCGGAACCGGGACGCCATCACGAGCACATCGCCCTCGGCCGGGGCGACCGTCGTCCACGGGAGTTCCATCGTCACACCTTCCCGATGCCGAGGGTGTTCTCGGCGGGCAGCAGGCCGCTGCCGACCGCCGCGATCCACACGGGCTCCAGCGCCGTCGCGAGGCGTTCGGCGGCGTCCGCGCCGAGCGCGTCGTAGGGGGCGCGGGCGAGGTCGTCGGTGCGGCGTTCGACGTCGGCGCGCAGCGCGCGGCCCGCCTCGGTCGCCGTGCCGTCCGGGGCGAGCAGGCCGCGGGAGCGAAGGCCCTCCCCGGCCGCCGCCCACTCCGCCGGCGACCAGCCCCGGCTCGCGAACACCTCCGGACGGGCCGCGCCGACGGACGCGAACGACACCAGGGACTCGGCCGGGCCGAGCCCGGCGGCGAGCAGCGCCGCGACATGGCCGTCGCCCCGGTGCTCGCGCAGGATCGTCGCGGCCTGCCACAGGACGAGATGGGGCTCGTCCGGCCAGGGCAGACCGGCGTTGGCGGCGGCGAGCGCCCGTCCCGCGAGCGGCGCGGCCTCGGCGGCGCGGCGGGCCAGGCCGGCGGCCTCGGCGACGCGCGCACCGCCGAGACCGGAGCCGAGCAGCCGCCGGTACGCCGCGTCGATCCCGCCGAGCCGCGCGTCCAGCATCCGTTCCGGCGGCGCGGTGTCCCAGGCGGCGGCCATGTGGCGCCCGACCATGCCGGGCTCAAAGCTGTAGAAGAGCGCGGTGACCGGGCCGGGGCCGACCGGCCCGAGCGGCGCGGCGCGCAGCGGGAAGTACGCGGGCCACCGCGTGTCGGAGGCATGGCCGAGCGCGCGGGTGGCGGCGGTGACCTCGGGGGCGTAGTAGACGAGCGCGTGGACCGGTTCGAGCAGGTGCCACAGGCGGCGGTCGAGGGTCATGGCGCGTCCTTCCAATCTTGTCATTGGAAAGATTCGCACGGCGCCCACGTCTTGTCAATGACAAGATAGGATCGCGGCATGAGCCCCTACCACCACGGCGACCTGCGGCGGACGCTGCTCGCCGAGGCCGCCGCGCTCATCGCCGAGCGCGGGCCCGCCGCCGTGAGCCTGCGCGACCTCGCCCGCCGCGCCGGGGTGTCGCACGCCGCGCCGGCGCACCACTTCGGCGACAAGACCGGGCTGTTCACCGCGCTCGCGGCCGAGGGCCACGACCTGCTCGCCGCCGCGCTGCGCGAGCCGCCCGCGACCGGCCTGCGCGACCTCGGCGCCCGGTACGTGGCCTTCGCGATCGGGCACCCGTCCCACTTCGCGATCATGTTCCGGGACGACCTGCTCGCCGCCGGCGACCCCGAACTGGAGGCGGCCAGGAAACGGTCCTACGCCCCGCTGCGCGACGCCGTCCCGGACGAGGACGCCCTGCTCGCGGCCTGGTCGCTGGCGCACGGCTACGCGACGCTCGTCCTCGCCGGGGCCGCCGCCGCGCCCGGGGCCGCCGCCCGCTTCCCCGCGATCGCCGCCGCCGCGGCCGTGCTCGGCGACGGCCCCTGACCCGGACACCGCGGAACAAACTCGACAGGGCTCGGCAGCGGAGAGGAGGATGGGCGGCGAACCGGCCGGACGGCCGGAGAAAGGGGCTCGTACCGGTGTCCGATCCGGCCGAGATCACCTCGCCCGACGACCTCCGCGCGCTGCTCGGCGCGCCCAAGCCCCGCGCGGTGTCCAAGGAGCGCGTCGTCCTGCACCCGCGCGACCGCGAATGGCTCGCCGCGTCGCCGTTCTGCGTCCTCGCCACCAGCGCCGCCGACGGCTCCTGCGACGCGTCCCCCAAGGGCGATCCGTCCGGCTTCGTCCATGTGGTGGACGACACGACGATCGCCGTCCCCGAGCGTCCCGGCAACCGGCGGGCCGACGGCTACCTGAACATCCTCGCCAACCCGCACGTCGGGCTGATCTCGCTCATCCCCGGCCGCTCGGAGACACTGCGGATCAACGGCCGCGCGCGGCTGCTGCGCGACGCCCCCTACTTCGACCAGATGATCGTCAAGGGCCACCGGCCGATCCTGGCGGTGGAGATCGAGATCGAGCAGATCTTCTTCCACTGCGCGAAGGCGTTCCTGCGCTCGGAACTCTGGAAGCCCGCGACCTGGCGGCCGGACGTGCTGCCGTCCCACGCCCGCCTGGTCAAGGAGGTCCAGACGACCCCCGAGTCGGTGGAGGAGCTGGAGCGCTACTACGGCGCCGCCTACTCCGAGCAGCTCTACCGGCAGTGACGCGAGGGGCGGACCCGGTCGTCGGGTCCGCCCCGGCGGTCAGCCGCTCTTGCGGCGGAACTGGCGCTGGTGGTCGGCGCGCTCGTGCGCCCCGCGCACCTTGCCGCCCTTCCCGCCGCCGGCGCCCTGCCGGTCCGCCGCGGCGCCGCGTTTGCGCTCCAGAGCCTCCCGGAACCGCTTCTTCAGCTCTTCCGGGCCGCCGTTGTCGTCGGTCGAATCGGCCATCGTGACCTCCGGGTGTCATGGGATCGGGACAGTTGCGCGGGAACCAGCCTCGCACGCCCGGCGGCCCGGCGGACCGGCGCGGTGCCCGGCCGGGCATTTCACGAGGAACTGATCACATCGCCCGGCCGTCCTCTAGAGTCGGGGCCGATGGAGCCACTGACGCCGGACGAACCGGCCCACCCCCCGCTCGCCCGGCTGGCCGTCGAACCGCTGCTCACGGGCGCGGGAGAGGCGCGGCACACCGCGTTCCACGACGATCTGCGCGCCCGCTACGGGCCCGTCGCCCCGGTGGACGCGGGCGGGGTGCCGGCGTGGCTCGTCCTCGGCTACCCGCAGATGCTCGACGTCCTGCGCGACGCGCGCGGCGTCTGGAGCAAGGACCCCGCCGCGTGGCGGGAGCGTGAGGGCGGCCGCGTCCCGGCGGACTGGCCGCACGCCCCGCAAGCGGCGACCGGCTCGGCGCTGTTCGCCGACGGCGCCGCCCTGGACCGGCTGCGCGCCGCGTGGGCCGCCGCGCTCGCGGTGCTCCAGGACCGCAAGCGCCCCGAGGCACGGGCGCTGGAACGCGGCGTCGCGCGGGACGCCGACGAGCTGATCACCGCGCTCGTCCGGACGCACGGCGCCACCGGCACCGCCGACCTCGCCGCCGGGTACGCGCGTCCGCTTGCGCTGCTGGCGACGCTCCGGCTGCTCGGGCTGCCCGACGGCGTGCGCGCCGACCTCGCCGTCCTGCTCGGCGAGGGCCCGGACGCGTCCGCGGCCGCCGAGCGGGTCGCCGCCGCCGTCCGGGAGCGGTGCGCGCAGGCGAGGGAAGCGCGCGGCGCGGACCTGGCGTCGCTCCTGCACGCCGCCGACCCGGGCCTGACCGCCGACGAGCTGGCCGGGGAGGCGATGCTCGCCGTCCGGTGGGTCGGCGGGCACACCGGCGCGCTGATCTGCTCGACGATCCTGGAGGCGTCCGGGGACGGCGCGGGCTCGGCGGGCGGGCTGCTCCCCGAGGCCGTCAACCGGGCGGCGCTGCACGCTCCCCCGGCGTCCTACCTGACGTTCCGCTGCCCGCGCTCAGGCGTCCGGCTCGGCCGCTACCACCTCGCCGCGGGCGACCCGGTGCTGCTGTCGACGGCCGCCGCGCACGCCGACCCGTCGTTCGCCGGGGGCCTGCCCGCCGACGCCGTCCACAGCTCCCGCGCGCACCTGGCGTGGGGCGCGGGGCCGCACGCCTGCCTCGGCCGCGACCTGGCGACGGGCCTCGCCGTCCTCGCCGTGGAACGGCTCGCGGCGGCGCTGCCGGTGCTGCGGCCCGCCGTGCCGCGCGACGAGCTGGAGTGGCGGGCGACACCGCTCGTCCTCGCGCCCCGGGAACTGCCGATGCGCTACGAGGCCGCCGTGGACCCCGGCGCGGACGCCGCCGGGGCGGCCGATCCCGAGCCGTCGCCGCGCCCGTCCCGGCGCCGCCTGCGCCTGCCCCGCAGGAGCCGGGACGCCTGACGGTTCAGCCGCCGATGACCGGGAAGGGGGTCGCACCTGACGGAAGGAGGACCCCCAATGGGCGAGCAGCAGACCGGCAAGCACGGCCCCCAGCTCGACGACGAGCTGGAGCGCGAGACCCGCGGCATGGTGACCGGCGGGCACGCCACGCACGCCGACGAGTTCAGGGAGACCGAGCCCGTCTCCGACGACGCCGTCTGGGATCCGGCGGCACGGCCCGACCCGGCGCAGCCCGACGACCTGCAGAGCGGATCGCCGCCCGGCATGAGCACCGCCGACGTCGACCGGCGCAGCGCCCTCGCGCGCGTGCTGACAGGCGTCCGCTACCCGGCGTATCCGGACGAACTCCTGGCGCACATCGGCGCCGACGCGCCCGACGCGGCGGCCGAGAGCCTCGCCGACCTGCCCGACCGGCCGTACGAGAACCTCGCCGACATCGCCGAGGAACTCGGCTACGGCCGGGAGAGCCACCGGTTCTGACCCGCCGGAGCCGCCGTCCCGGCGGGCGGTCCGGCCCAGCCGGCGAGCGCGTCGCGGACGGCGGCGGCCCTGGCGTCCGGCGCGGTCTCGTCCGTCGCCCACGCGATGTGGCCGTCGGGCCGGACGAGCACGGTCGCGCGCGTCCGGCCGCCCGCGACGGCGTACCGGACGCGGCCCGGCCAGCGCTGCTCCACCAGGTAGCCGAGCGCGGGGTCGTCAGCGGCGGCGACCAGGACGAACGTCCCGTCGCGCAGCGCCTCGAACAGCCGTCCGGCGCCGCGCGCCAGCGGCACGTCCGGCGCGCGGCGGCCGGTGAGCGGATGCGTCCCGCGCGGCGCCGGGTAGGCGGTGGCGAGCCCGGACGCGACCAGCGCGACCCGCCGCCGGATCGGCGGCAGCGCCGCCGCGCGGACCAGCACCGGCCGCGCCGCGCGCAGGACGGGCGACCGGGCCAGCAGCAGCCGCATCAGCGCGCCCGTCCCGGCGACGATCTGGCGCCCGACCGGGTGGCGCTCGGCGTGGTAGCCGTCCAGGAGCGTGTCGGGGGCGTGGCCGCGCAGCACGGCGGCGAGCCGCCAGGCGAGGTTCGCGGCGTCGTGCAGGCCGATGTTCATGCCCTGCCCGCCCACCGGGGAGTGGACGTGGGCGGCGTCGCCCGCGAGCAGCACCCGGCCCGCCCGGTAGCGGGGGACCTGGCGTTCGTCGGTGCTGTACCGGGACGTCCAGCGCGCCGCGCCGAGCCCGAAGTCGGTGCCGTGGGCCTTGCGGAGGGCGGCGCGCAGCGCGTCCAGGTCGACCTCGCCGGTGCCGGCCGCCCGGTCGTCGTCGTCCCACGCGACCGCGCGGTACCAGCCGTCGCCGAACGGGACGATCACGGCGAACACGTCCCGTCCCACGCCGAACTGGAAGATCTCTTCGGGTTCCGCGTCGAGCCGGACGTCGGCGAGCATCACCTCGCGGGCGGCGGACGTCCCGCCGAACGGCAGGCCCAGCGCCGCGCGGACCGCGCTGTGCGCTCCGTCCGCGCCGACCGCGTAGGCGGCCCTGCGGACCCCGGTCGTCCCGTCGGCCGTCCGGACGTGCACCGCGACGCCCTCGGCATCCTGCCGCAGCCCGGTCACCTCCACGCCTTCCTGGAACCGCGCGCCCGCCGCGACGGCCCGGTCGCGCAGGACGCGCTCGGTCTCGTACTGCGGGGTGACGAGGACGAACGGGAACCGTCCCGGCAGCCCGGACAGGTCAATGCCGACATGCCCGAAGAATCGGATCTGCCGGACGCGGCGGCCGGTGCGCAGCAGCGCGTCCGCGATCCCGCGCATGTCGAACAGCTCCAGCGTCCGCGCGTGGACGGCGAACGCCCGGGTCAGCTCCGACGGCCCCACCCGCCGCTCCAGGACGGTGACGTCCACGCCCGCCGCGGCGAGATCGCCCGCCAGCAGCAGCCCGGTCGGCCCGGCCCCCGCGATCAGCACGTTCTCCGGCATGCGCGTCCCTCCCTCGTCCCGTCGGGAGGGTCATGCCCAGCGCGCGGCGCGGCGAACGCCTCGCGTCAGCGCGGACGCCAGTCCCCCGGCCCGTGACCTCGCGGTTCGAGACCGAGATGGATGCGGTACCGGTCGGCGCGGTAGGTGGCGGTCGCCACTTCGACGCAGACGTCCCGGCTGAAGGTGCGCTGGAGCAGGAAGAACACGGCGCTGCCCGGCGCGACGCCGAGGAGCCCCGCCTCGTCGGCCTCGACCGGGCCGGCCTCGATCGTCTGCTCGCCCGCGTCCAAGACGATCCCGTGGTCCTCCGCCAGGACCGCGAACAGCGACCGGTCGGAGACGCCGCCGTCCAGCAGGCCCGGCGCGAGCGACGCGAGGATGCAGGACTTCTCGACGGCCATCGGCTCGTCGTCGGCGAGCCGCAGCCGCTCGATCTGGTGGACGGGCGTGCCCGGGTCGGCGCCGAACAGCCGCGCCAGCCGCGCGTCCGCCGGGACCGTCCGCGCGCCGAGCACCTTGGACGCGGGCCGCAGCCCCCGCGCCCGCATGTCCTCGGTGAACGACACCAGCTCTTTCGGCATCTGCACCTTGGGGCGCGCGACGAACGTCCCCTTGCCCGGGATGCGGCGCAGCCGGTCCTCGGCGACGAGCTGGTCGACCGCCTGCCGGACCGTCATCCGCGACACCCCGAACCGGCGGCACAGCTCCCGCTCGGACGGGACGGGCGCGTTCACCGGCAGGCGCTCCTGCTCGATCAGCTCCAGCAGGATCGCGCGGAGCTGAAGGTACTTCGGCTGGGGGCCGTCGGCATGGATCACCCCCCATACATATCCGATCCGGCGCGCGTCCGGCGCGTCGCTCAGCGGGCGCGCAGGCTCAGCCCGAGCTCACGGAACTGCTCGACCGGACGGTGGTAGCCGCGCTCGATGTGGTGGACGCCCCGCAACGTCGACGGCCCCTCCGCCACGGCGGCGGCGAGCACGGCGGAGAACCCCGCGCGGATGTCCGGCATCGTCACGTCGCCGCCGCGCAGCTTGCTGACGCCCCGGACGACCGCCGAATGCCGCGCGCCCGTGTCGTGGTACCGGCACGCCGGCCCGCCGAGGCACGTGTCGTACACCTCGATCTCCGCGCCCATGCTCTGGAGCGCGGGGACGTAGGCGAGCCGGTTCTCATAGACGGTCTCGTGCAGCACGGACATGCCGTCCGCCTGCGTGAACAGGACCATCAGCGGCGTCTGCCAGTCCGTGGCGAACCCGGGGTGCGTGTCGGTCTGGACGGCGGCGGGCAGCAGCCCCTCCGGCGCCGACGCCATGATCCAGTCGTCGGTGATCTGGAACCGCGCGCCCATCCGCGCGAGCGTCGTGATCGGCGTGACGAGCCGGTCCTGCGCGCACCCGTGGACACGCACCTCGCCCCCCGTGACAAGCCCCGCCACAAGGTAGGAGAACGCCTCGATCCGGTCCCCGCCGAGCCGCGTCTGCGCGCCGCCCAGCCGCTCCACGCCCTCGACGACGATGCGCCGGTCCGGGCTGAACGAGATCCGCGCGCCCATCCGCTGCAGGAACAGCGCCAGCTCGGTGATCTCCGGCTCGGTGGCGGCGTTGCGGATGACGGTCTTGCCCTGCGCGAGCACGGCGGCCAGCAGAACCGTCTCGGTCGCCCCGACGCTCGGGTACGGCAGTTCGATACGCGTCCCGACAAGCCGCTTGGCACGCGCATGAATGCCGTCAGCGGCCAGCGTGACCTCGGCCCCGAACGCCCGCAGCGCGTCCACATGGAAGTCGACGGGCCGCCGCCCGATCGGATCCCCGCCCACGAGCGGCACGAACGCCTCACCCGCACGATGCAGCAACGGACCGAGCATCAGAATCGGGATCCGGTTGAGCCCGGTGAACGCCTTGGGCACATTCGGCTCGACGACGTCACCAGGGACGAGCGTGATCTCGTCCCCGGAACGCTCCACCGAGGTCCCGAGATGCTCCAGCATCGCCGCAGTGATCCCGACTTCACCCACGTCAGGCGTATTGCGGATCGTGCTGGGCTCGCTCCCGAGCATGGCCGCGACCATGTGCTTGCTGACAGCGTTCTTCGCCCCGCGCACAGTGACGTCACCGCGCAGGGGCCCGGACGGTTCGATCTCCCACAGCTTGTCAGTCACCCGAACCACCCTACGGCGCCCTCGGGCTCACTCCAACCGCCACAAGGCCCCCGGCCGGCAACGCAAAAAGGGGCCCCGCCGACGGCGAAGCCCCTAGAAATGCGTTGAGGGCCATCCCTCGCGGGATGGCCCTCAACCACAATAAGTCCGGCGGTGTCCTACTCTCCCACACAGTCTCCCATGCAGTACCATCGGCGCTGAAAGGCTTAACTTCCGGGTTCGGAATGGAACCGGGTGTTTCCCTCTCGCCAAA